>DGGW01000058.1:16119-35322 GCA_002393065.1 Alphaproteobacteria bacterium UBA3864
GCGCGTTCGCGATCGGGAAGATGATGGACCTGATCCGTGACGATCTGGCGGCGCTCGGCATCGTTTTCGACGTCTTTTCGTCGGAACGCGCCCTTGTGGAGGCGGGAAAGATCGACGAGGTCGTCGATTTCCTGCGGTCGAAAGATCTGGTGTATGAAGGCGTTCTCGAACCGCCGAAGGGAAAGGTCGTCGAAGATTACGAACCGCACCCGCAAACGCTGTTCCGGGCGACGATGTTCGGCGACGATGTCGACCGCGCTTTGAAAAAATCGAACGGTTTCCAGACATATTTCGCGTCCGACATGGCGTACCATCTGGACAAGTACCGCCGCGGCTTCGACGATCTGATCGACGTGTGGGGCGCGGATCACGGCGGCTACGTCAAGCGGATGCAGGCGGCCGTCAAAGCGCTGACCGACGGAAAAGCGAAACTGGACGTCAAGCTGTGCCAGATGGTCAACCTGATGAGCGACGGCGTTCCGGTGAAAATGTCCAAGCGCGCCGGAAAATTCGTCACTTTGCGCGATATGGTGGACGCGGTCGGCAAAGACGTGATGCGCTTCATCATGCTGACGCGCAAAAACGACGCGCAACTGGATTTCGACGTCGAAAAAGTCAAGGAACAGTCGAAGGACAATCCCGTTTTCTATGTGAACTACGCTTATGCGCGGGCGTCGTCCGTCAAACGTAAAGCCGTCGAGATGTTCCCGAACGACGATCTGACGCCGGCGGCGCTGGCGGAGGCGGATCTGACGCTGTTGGACGATCCGTCCGAAATCGCGCTGATCCGTCTGCTGACCGACTATCCGCGGCAAATCGAAGCCGCCGCTGCCGCGCACGAACCGCACCGCATCGCGTATTATCTGAACGACGTCGCCGCCGCTTTCCACGGTTTGTGGAACAAAGGCCGCGACAATGCCGAACTCCGGTTCCTGATTCCCGAAGACAGGGCCCGTTCTTTGGCGCATTTGGCGCTGGTCGAAGCCGTGGCGACCGTTATCGGATCGGGATTGAAGGACGTCTTCGGCGTCAAACCGGCGGAGGAAATGTGATCAAATGACCGATGAAGCTTTTGCCTCTTTTCGTCAGGAAAGACTGGAACAGCGCCGCAAACGTCCGGCGATTTTGATCGGCGTCGCTTCCGGTGTCGTCATAGCGGCGATCATCGGATGGACGACGTTCGGCAAATACGTTTCTTTTTCAAACACGCCGGACGGCGAACTGCCGCTCATTCGGGCGGACAACCGTCCGGACGGGATCGTTCCTGCGGACGCGGGCGGCATGGACGTGCCCGACCGCGACAAAATGGTTTACGAACGCCTGCGCCGCGCCGGAAACGACGACACTTCGGTCGAAAGGCTTCTGGCACCGTCCGAACAGCCGGCTTTCCCCGATGACAAAGGTCTGGACGATCTGGTCGCGGCCGTCGCGAACGGCGAACCGTCCGCTTCCGTCGTTCTGGACGACGACGGTCAGAAGGTCGAAGTCGTCTTTAAATCCGATGAAAAACCGCCCGCACCGGACAAGCAGAAAGAATTTATGAAAATGGCGGAAAAAGCCCTTTTCAACAAAAAGTCCGCGTCGACGGATAGAAAAGCGGAGGTTCCGTCCGAAAAACCGGCAAAAGCGGAGCAGAAAACCGCAGCTTCCGCCAAAACCGCGGAGGCTTCTTTCGCCGTTCAGCTGGTTTCGACGCGCAGTCGTGACACCGCCGAAAGCGAATGGAAGCGTCTGTCCGCGAAGCATAAGGAGTTTCTGGGCGGTCTTCCTCATTCCGTATCGGTGACCTCGTCCGACAAAGGCGACTTTTTCCGTCTTCGCGCCGGAAGTTTCAGGGACAAGGATCAGGCAAAGCGGTTGTGCGAGAATTTAAAATCCAAAAAACAGGAGTGCTTCGTTGTCAATGTCAGCAAATAACAGACCGGCCGCGGTCATTTTCGGATGCAAGGGGCTTTCCCTGTCGCAGGAGGAAAGGCACTTTTTCAAAACCGTCAATCCGACGGGCTTTATCATTTTCGCGCGCAACATCGACAATCCGGAGCAGGTTCGCGCTTTGTGCGCCGATCTCCGTTCGTGCACGGATCGCCCCGACGCGCCGATTCTGATCGACGAGGAAGGCGGCCGCGTCGCGCGCCTTCAGCCGCCGCATTGGCCCGTTTTCCCGCCTGCCAAAACATTCGGCGACCTGTATGAGAAAAACGCCCGCAAAGCCCGTCGCGCCTGTCGGGACAACTTTGCGAAAATAGCGGCGGAACTGCGCAAGATCGGCGTCAACGTCGATTGCGCGCCCGTTTTGGACGTTCCCGTCGCCGGCGCGAACGAAAAAGTCGTCGGTGACCGTCCTTTTTCCTTTAAAACCTCAGTCATCGCAGATTTGGGCGCCGTCGCGTGCCGCGCTTTGTCGAACGGCGGCGTTCTGCCGATCATCAAGCATATTCCGGGACACGGCCGCGCGACGACGGACAGCCATTTCGAACTGCCCGTCGTGAACGAAAGCCGCGACCTTCTGCATAAAACCGATTTCAAGGCGTTCAGAGCGTTGGCGAAGCTGTCGCCGTGGGCGATGACGGCGCATTTGCTTTACACCGCCGTGGATGCGGAAAAACCGGCGTCTTTGTCGCGCAAAGTCATTGATGAAGTGATCCGCGGCGACATCGGTTTCGACGGTTTCCTGATTTGCGACGATCTGTCGATGAAGGCGCTGAAAGGCGATTTCGCCGACCTGACGGCGCAAGCGCTGGACGCCGGTTGCGACGCCGTCCTGCATTGCAACGGCGATATGGCGGAAATGGCGAAAATCGCTTCCGCCGCCCGTCCTTTGACAGACAAGGCCATGGAGCGCTATCGGCGCGGGCAGGCGATCCTTGCGGCTCGGGGACGTTGACGCTCTTCAAACGGGGGCGACGCTTGCCGTCGTCGTGTTTTCCGTCATCTTGCACGAAATCGCGCACGGAGCGGTCGCTTTACTGTGCGGCGACGATACGGCGAAGCGGGCGGGGCGGCTGACGCTCAATCCTCTCAATCATATCGACGCGTTCGGCTCCCTTGTGTTGCCGTTGCTTTTGTATCTGACGCGCGCGCCGTTTATGTTCGGTTGGGCAAAGCCCGTTCCCGTTGATTTTACGCGGCTGAAAAGGATAAAGCGCGACATGGCCCTTGTGGCTTTGGCGGGGCCGGCGACGAACGTGTTTCTGGCCGTTTCGTTCACGCTGGGACTGCGGTTCTGCGAAGCGTGGAACGTGCAAAACGATTTGTTTTTGCAAACGCTCCTTTTTGGTATTATCTTTAATCTGTCGCTGGGCGTTTTCAACATGCTGCCGGTTTTGCCGATGGACGGCGGGCGGGTTTTGACGGGGATTTTGCCGATAAAGGCTGCCGTTGCCTTTGCTAAAACGGAAAGATACGGCATGCCGGCGATGATTTTTCTGCTGTTTATCCTGCCTGCGCTGGACGAAAAGTGGGATATTGCGGGACAATGGCTGTCGTTCGGCGTCCGGTACGGCGTCCGATTGCTGACGAAACTTTTGTTATAAGGAAGACCCTATGGGAATCAGTTTTTTTCAGTTGCTTGTCATTTTGCTGATCGTTCTTGTGCTGTTCGGACGCGGAAAACTGCCGGCGTTGGCCGAGGATATCGGCAAGAGCGTCAAGGCGTTCCGCAAAGGTATCGAAGACGCCGACAAAGACGATAAAAAGGCGGTCGAAAACAAATCCGAAGACAAGGAAAAGTAAGTGTTCGGCATCAGCTCGTCCGAATTCTGGATCATTGTTCTGGTCGCCGTCGTGCTTGCCGGACCGAAGCAACTGCCCGACATCCTGCGCTGCGCCGGACGACTATACAGAAAATTAAACAAAATTATCAGAAACTTTCGCCAAGTCGTTGATGATACTATGTATGACGCCGACAGAATAGCCGATCGTCTGACGGATGAAAAAGATGAGTGACGATATCGTTCCCGTCGTTGAAAACCCCGATGAAAAGCCGATGAGCTGGGTCGGTCATCTGACCGAGGCGCGCAACCGTTTGTTGAAAACTTTTTTCTTTTTCGTTTTGGCGTTTGCCGCATTATATCCGTTTTCGGACAAGGTTCTGAACTTCCTGCTCGGGCCGTTGGCGGATGCGATGAAGGCGGCGGGCGGCGATGAAAAAGCCATCTTTACCGGTGTTGCGGAAGGGTTTGTAACGCATTTGAAGCTGTCCGCGTTCGCGGCTGCGGCGGCAACATTTCCGTTCGCGGCTTTTCAGGTGTGGCGTTTCGTCGCGCCGGCGCTGTATCCCGCCGAAAAGCGTTTTGTCAGGCCGTTGTTTTTCGTCAGTCCCGTGTTGTTTTTCGCGGGTGCGGCGTTCGTTTTCTTTTTGCTGACGCCGCCGGCGTTCAGGTTTTTGCTCTCGTTCCAGCAGATCGGCGGAAAGTCCTTACCCGTCCTTTTGCAGGCCAGAATCGGCGAATACCTGTCGTTCATGACGACGCTTTTGCTGGCGTTCGGCATCAGTTTCCAGTTGCCGGTCGTTTTGGTCGTTCTCGGCCGGCTCGGCATCGTTTCCGCGCAAACCCTGCGAAAAGGGCGCAGATACGCGATCGTTCTGATCTTTGTCGCGGCCGCCGTTCTGACGCCGCCCGATGTCATCAGTCAAATCGCTTTGGCGCTTCCGCTGATTATTTTGTACGAAGGCGCCGTTTTGGCCGTTCAATCCCTTGAAAAGAAAAATGACTAGGTTTATAAGGGTGTAACTTTGTTTTTGCTTTAAGGAGCTGCTATGTACGATATCAAATGGATACGGGATAATCCCGAAGCGTTCGACAACGGCCTGAAACGCCGCGGTTTCAAACCTTATGCCGACGAAGTTCTGGCTTTGGACAGGAAATACCGCTCCGTTCAGACGGATTTGCAGGAAATGCAGAGCCGGCGCAACGAATTGTCCCGCCAGGTCGCCGAAGTCAAAAGAAACGGCGGCGACGCGGACGTTCTGATGCACGAAGTCGGCGCTTTGAAACGCAGTATGGCGGACGCCGACGAGGAAGTCGGGCATATCTGTGAACAGATCAACAAGATTTTGGAAACTCTGCCGAACCAGCCCGCCGACGACATCCCCGACGGTTTGGACGATACGACGAACCGCGAAATCCGCCGCTGGGGCGAACCGCGCAAGTTCGATTTCAAGCCGCTTGAACACGACGAACTGGGCGTCAGACTCGGCCTGATGGATTTCGAACAGGCCGCCAAGGTTTCCGGTGCGCGCTTCGTTTATCTGCGCGGCGATCTTGCCCGCTTGGAACGCGCCCTCGGTCAGTATATGCTCGACATGCACACGGAACGTCACGGCTATACCGAAGCCGAAGTGCCTCTTCTGGTCAACGACGCTGCCGCGTTCGGTACGGCGCAGCTGCCGAAATTCAAAGAAGACCTGTTCCACACCGATAACGGATACTGGCTGATCCCGACGGCGGAAATCAGTTTGACGAACTTTGTCGCCGGACGCGTCGTCGACGAAGACAAGCTTCCGATCCGTCTGACGGCTCTGACGGCGTGCTTCCGTTCCGAAGCCGGCGCCGCCGGTCGCGACACGCGCGGCATCATCCGCCAGCACCAGTTCTACAAGGTCGAAATGGTCAGCATCGTCGCCCCCGAAAAGTCATGGGAAGAACACGAACGGATGACCGAATGCGCCGAAAACATTCTGAAAGGGCTGAACCTGCCGTACCGCGTGATGTGCTTGTCCGCGGGCGACATGGGATTCTCGGCGCGCAAGACGCACGATTTGGAAGTCTGGTTGCCCGGTCAGAACAAGTACCGCGAAATTTCCAGCGTTTCCAACTGCTGGGATTTCCAGGCCCGCCGTATGGACGCCCGTTGCAAGAGTAAGGACAAGAAGGGAACCCGTTTCGTTCACACATTGAACGGTTCCGGATTGGCCGTCGGACGCACACTGGTTGCCGTCATGGAAAACTATCAGCAGGCGGACGGATCGATCGTGATCCCCGAACCGTTGCGCAAATACATGAACGGCAAGGAAGTCATCACGGCGGTAAGGTGAACAAATGACGGAGCAGGGCGGCTTGCGCGGCAAAAGAATCCTGATTTGCAACGATGACGGTATCGGGGCTGTCGGATTGAAAGTGCTGGAACAAGCCGCCCTTGCTTTATGCGACGACGTGTGGGTCGTCGCCCCCGCGACCGAACAGAGCGGTAAAGCCCATTCCTTTACCATCGCTTCGCCGATGACGGCGGAAAAGCTTTCGGATCGCCGGTATGCCGTTTCGGGAACGCCGACGGACTGCGTTTTATACGCGTTCAACGTGTTGCTCAAGGACAAGAAGCCCGATCTTGTTTTGGCGGGAATCAACCATGGCGAAAACGTCGGGCTTGATTTGCTTTATTCGGGCACGGTCGGCATCGCGACGGAAGCGGCCCTGCAGGGCGCCAAAGGTTTCGCCTTCAGTCTGGCCGGCGCAAAGAAAGGTTCCGCGTTCTGGGACGCAACCGGAAGAAGGGTCGTTCGGGTCTTGCCGGTTTTAGCGGGGACGGACGGCGCAAACGTGTTCAACGTCAACTTTCCCGCGACGAACGAGCCGGCGCCGATAGTTTCCGCCACGGTTTGCGACAGAAAGATCGGCGATGATATCGACGTTTTGTCCGTTGACGGGAACAAGACGGTCTTTGCCGTCCGGTCGACGCGTTCCGCTTATACGAAAACGCCCGACTGTGACGCCGAAGCTCTGGCGCGGGGCTGCGTGACCGTAACAGCTCTGACCGCGGGCGTTCCGCAAGCGGTTGACGTGCTGAAAAACGTTGATTTGACAATATGAGTTTTTCGAAAAAACTTGATTTTGTCTATTTTCCGGTATAAATTGAAGAAAATTTAACGGGGGAAAATGCTCATGTCCATAAAATCCGCTTTTGAACAAAAGTCGAAAAAAACGGCTCCGGACGCTTTGTCCGAAGCTTTGACCACGCTGGAAAAATCTGCGGCGGGACGCGAGAGTTTGGGGTATTTGGACAAGCTGGGATATTCGGTCGGATATTGTCCTGAATTGGCGGAAATTTGCGGCCCCGGCGCCATGGGCGTTTGTATGTCCGACAGAAAAATGATTGCGATCAGCCCGAACGCAAAAGCGGAAGATCTGCCCTCCATTATCGTTCACGAAGCGCAACATGCCGTTCAGTTTACGTTCTTTCCCGAAGGCCTTCAGGTTGAAAACACGCAGATCGGCGATATGTTCAAGTTCCGTCGCGCGATGGAAGCAGACGCCTGCGCTCATCAGGCGGCTTACGCTTATGAAACGGGAACGAAGATGCCGCTTGGCTATGACGGCATTCTGACAGCTTATCGGGCGGCGATGGAAAAAGGCGATAAAAAATCCGCAATGGCCTCGGCGTTCAAGGAATGGTACAAGAATCCCGATAAACAGGATTTTTACGACTCCTATTACGCCGACGCTACCTGCGCCGTCGCGAAAGATTTGGCGAAAAAGGGCGAAAAGGGATTCTTTACGCACAAAAAATCGGACAAGGAATGGGCGTCGATGTTTTTGTTCGAAGACAAACCCTATATCGAGCCGGAATTTCTTTCTTCCGATCAGGCGTTCTGTCTGAAAAACAAGAATAAGACGAAGCTGATGAAAGCGATGCGCTCCTATTCGGAAAAAACGGGAACGCCGTTGGATTCGTCCGTGATGGGGATGTTCGATTATTCCGCGGCGAAGAAAAAATCGGAAAAAACGCTTTCCGCTCCCGCGCGCAAGAAGCTTGCCGACCGTCGGGAAGGGCGCTGATTTAAGGCGTCAGCGGCAGTTTTTCAAAATAACAACGGCGGGTGTCGGTGTTGCGGGCGTAGATTTCGGTCAGCGCCGCTTCGTAATAGTTTTTGTGGCAATAGTTCTTCGCTGCCGAACACAGCTCTTTTAAGGACGCCGAGCTCGCCCAGTCCTGCGCTTCGGCCGGCAGGACGTAATTCGTGTAGATCCGGATGTTTTCGTTTTCAACGGCGCAACCCGCTAGCGGAAAAAGACATAAAAACAATATTTTTTTCATCGTTTGATCCCTAACGGAGCGACGATCCTGTTCAAAACGCCCTGAACGGCGGAAATCGCTATGCCAAAGTTTGTAACGGGGACGCCGGCGCGGACGCATTCGTTCAGGCGGCGCAATGTTTCCAATCGCGACAACATGCAACCGCCGCAATGAATGACAAGACTGTATTCGGATAAATCGTCGGGGAAGTCGATGCCGGCGGACCATGAAAAATCGACGCCGTCGCAGATGTTTTTCCGAATCAGAGCCGGCATTTTCACGCGGGCGATATCGTCGTCCTGAACATGATGCGAACAAGCTTCGGCGATCAGGACGCGATCGCCTTTTTTCAATGTTTTCAGGACGGAGGCGCCGGCGTAAAGAATATCGATATCGCCCTTGTAGCGGGCAAAAAGCGTCGAAAAAGTCGTCAACGGCACTTCGGACGGTAATGCGGCGGCCACTTGTTTGACCAGTTGGGAATCGGTAACGACGAGCTTCGGCGCCGTTTTCATGTTTTCCAACGTCTTTAAACAATCGTTCTGATCCTGAACGACGTAAGCGAAAGCGCGGGCGTCCAGAACGTCGCGGATGACTTGGACTTGCGGTAAAATCAATCGCCCTTTCGGCGCGGAGGTGTCGATCGGCGTGACGCAAACGACGGTGTCCGACGGCGACAGCAGATCGCGGATCAGCGCCGGTGCGTTTTTGACGTGGTCGGGAACAAGATCCTTCAGGGCTGTTTTTAAAGCGTCGATGTTTCGCCCTTCCTTTGCGGAAACGGAAACCGACGGAAAATCGAATCCGGCGGCCGTCATCGCCATTTTGTCGCTTTTATTGAAGACGACGACGAAGGGGACGTTCATTCTTTTCAAATCGGCGATCAGCGCCGTTTCGAGTTTTCCGATGCCCGTTTCATCGGTAACGACGACGGCAATATCGACTTTGCGTAAAATCTTTTTTGTCGCTTCGATCCGTTTTTCGCCCAAAACGCCTTTGTCGTCCAGTCCCGCCGTATCAAAAAAAGTAACGGGACCGATCGGAATCAATTCGTAAATTTTGGATACGGCGTCGGTCGTCGTACCGGACCGTTCGTCAACGATAGAAACCTGCTGGCCGCATAAGGCGTTCAGCAACGACGATTTCCCGACGTTGCTCCTGCCGAACAGACCGATGTTGATTCTTTCTCCGCGCGGCGCCGTTTCGGACATGGAAGGTTCTCCTGTAAATAAAATTTTTTGTGCTTTATCGACGGTAAAGCCTTTGCTTCTTTCAAAATTTATCATTGAATTTCTTTATAATTTGTTAGCTTTTTTCTGAAAAAATGAATAAAACGCTTCAGAGGGCATTTCAGTGGTAAAAGATTGGAAAAAAACGTGTGTTTCGTCTTTGCTGGTTTTGATGACGGCAACGCGGGGCGTTTTTGCCGCCGGCGACGGTTTTGATTTTCCGCGCAACACGTTTGATCTGCGGCGCGTTTTTTCCAGACCTTTCCTGCAAAAGAAACCCGTTCCGGATTTTCGCGAACCCGTTTCCGTATCGGAGGAGTTTAAAAAAGACCGCAGGTCCGCCGCCGTTCCGGAACAGGATTTCGAACGCGCGTCCGAAGCGGATCTGTACCGCGACGACGCCGATGACTTCATGACGGATACAGCCATGCAGAGAACGAATACCGTTGAAGAAAACAGGGATGTTTTCCGTTTGGTGCAGGATACGTTGCCTTTTGCGGAAAAAATCGAAGATTCTTACGTGCGGGACGCCGAACGGTCCGACGCTTTGGCGACCAATATGATGCTGACGTTCGAAAGCGCACGCCAAATGCGTGAAATGCTGGACGAACAAGACGACTTTATGATGAAAATCACCGGTCAGGCTCTGATCGACCGCGAATATAAAATATACGACGCGAAAACGGCCGACGCCGATAAAACGGCGGAAGAGACCGTTTTGTCGCTGGCGGAGGACGTGGCGCCTTTCGAAACCGAAGGGTTGACGGTAAAGAACTTCGTTCTGACTCCGGAAAGCTTTGAAGGCCAGTCGTTGCTGAACTATGACAGAATGATCATTTTCCAGCAAAGGGACGATGTCGTCGATATTTCCAGAAACGTCGATTTTTCAAAAGACGATTGGGCGCTTTGGCTTCGACGGGAATATGAACAAAATCTTGATTTGATCGACGAAACCGATATGATTCCCGAAGAGGAACCTGTTGTCGAAATTCAGGAAGACGAGAATGATGAAGACGGGGAAGAACCGCATGAATGATACTTTTAAACACTTGAAAAAGTTTTGGAAAAGATCTTCTTTTTTGACGGCGGGCGCCGGTGCGGTTTTGCTGATCGCGGCGTGCAGCGTCGAACCGAAGCCGAACAGCGATTGGGAACGCGCCGTCCGCGTCGATCGCGACGTGCGGGAAATGTTCGGCGATCAGCGTGTCGATATCATCGTCAAACCGTTGACGATGTATGACGCGATGGCCAGAGCGCTGAAGTTTAACCTGAACGCCCGTTTGAAAAAAATGGAAACGTTGCTCGCCGCTCAAAATTTAAACGTCACGTCCACGGATATGTGGCCGGAGCTGTCCGCCAAAGCCGGTTATGCGGGACGAAACAATTACGAAGCCGTCGTTTCCAAATCAACGCGGACGGGCGTTTTGTCCGAACCGAAAATCTATTCCGAAAAAACGCACGCCTATTCCGGAATCCAGCTTTCATGGAATATTCTGGATTTCGGCATCAGCTATTACCGTTCAAGGCAGGCCGCCAATAAAGTGCTGATGGCGCAGGAACGCTATCGTAAACAGTTGCAGACTCTTTTGCAGGAAGTCAGGGACGCTTTCTGGCGCGCGATCGCCGCGGAACGGCTGACCCCCGATATCGACGATCTGATGGAGGAAGCGACCTTCGTTCTGGAAAGTTTGCAGGCTGATCTGAACGAAAATAAAAGCGCAAATTCGCAGGTTTTGCTGAACTATAAAATGAATTTGCTCGAAACGATGCGCGATTTGAGCGAAATGAAAAAAGAATTGCTGATGGCTCACGATCGTTTGGCGGGCTTGATGAACGTCAAACCCGGCACGCGTTTCCGTTTGGTCGGTCCCGAGGAAGGAAACTTCGTTTTGCCCGAAATCCGGACGAATCTTGATCGTTTGGAATGGTTGGCGTTGATGAACCGGCCGGAATTGCGCGAGGAAGATTACAAATTGCGCAACACGCGTCTGCAGGCGCGGGAAGGGCTGCTCCGGTTGCTGCCCGGCGTCGATTTGTTCGCCGGCGCGAATTATGACAGCGATTCGCGTCTGGTCAATAATTCGTGGTTGCGCGCCGCCGCCGAAGTCGGTATGAACCTGCTTAATCCGTTGAAAATGCAATCGAAAGTTTCCGCCGCCGAAGTCAAAGAAGCGACTGACAACCTGAACCGTCAGGCGATCGCGATGGCCGTTATGACGCAAACGCATTTGGGATGGGAACGCTATCAGGGCGCCAAGGAAACCTATCAGCTCAGCGTCGAAATCACCAATGTCGCCACGGAGATCGCGCAAAGGACGTCCGATGCGGGGGGCGACGAAAAGGACAGCGCCGCCCGTGCCGAAAAAGTCGCGACGGCGGCGCGCGCTTTGTTCGCCCGTTTGCGCAGTGCGATGAATTTCGCCGATTTGCAGGATGCCACGGGATATGTTCTGTTGACGCTCGGTATGGACGCCGTCCCCGCCGAACTGGTGTCGCAGGACGTCGATACTTTGTCAAAGGCTTTGGAACGCGTGATGCTCGCCTGGGATATGGGACGCTTCACCAACGAAGACATGCCGAAATTGCCGCCCGTTCCAATGCATAAGCCGCCCGTGTTCATCGACGCTCAAATCCCGCTCAAAAAAGTTGTCGAGGATATGCGTTTCGTCGTGACGATTCCGCCGGTCGCTTTCGAACCGGCCGAACTGGGACGCGAGGACATCGCTTATACGGCGACGATGATCGACGGTTCGCCGTTGCCGTTCTGGATGTTCTTCGATTCCAAAACGATCACGCTTTCCGGCAAACCGCCCGCCGGTTCCGAAGGATTCTATGAAATCAAAATCTCGGCGCGCAATCCGAAAAAGGCGTCGGCGTTCCTCATTCTGACGATTCAGGTCACGCGCGGATATCAAACGTTGATGGACCTGCGTGGCGCCGAACGCAATTCCCGTGTCATGGTCATTCAAAAATGCACCGAAACGGACGTTTGTCAGCCTGATGTCAATCTGCGTCAGATCGATATGTATCCCGATCGCGTGACCGTTTCGCCGTTGCCCTTCCGACAGGCGCCCAAACAATGAGCAAAGACGAGGAAACGCTGGCTTTTTTTACGACGGTTCCTTGTCCGTGTCCGTATCTGAAGGATCGTATCGAATCCAAGCTTGCCGTCGATATTTCCGGCCCCGGAGCGCAACGGTGGTCGGATGTCCTTTCGCGGGCGGGTTTTCGCCGGTCGCATACGATTTGCTATTTGCCGGCGTGCCCCGATTGCAAGGCTTGCGTGTCCGTCCGTATCCGCACGGCCGGTTTCGCGCCGTCCAAAAAACAACGGAAAGTATTGCGTCTGAACGCGGATAAGCAGGTTTCTTTCTTGCCGAACATTGCCGATACGGAACAATACGCGCTGTTCCGGGCTTATCTGAACGCCCGGCACGCGGACGGCGAAATGAGCGCGATGTCGTTTGACGAGTACCGCGCCATGATCGAAGACGGACCGGTACAATCCCGGCTGTTGGAAATACGGGAAAACGGCGCGTTGAAAGGCGTTATGCTGGTCGATGATCTGGATGACGGTCTGTCCGCCGTATACAGCTTTTTCGATCCGTCGGAAGCGGATAAGAGCCTCGGGACGTTTATGATCCTGCGTCTGGTCGAGGAAGCCGCCCGGAACGGGCTGCCGTATGTGTATCTGGGATATTGGATTCCGCAGGTTTCCAATATGGCGTATAAAAAACGATTCCGGCCTTTGGAATACTTCGTCGACGGCAAGTGGACGGAATCAGTCCCCGATCAAATGTAAAACAATATTGCGGATGCGCGGTTCGTCGCGGTGTTCCCAAACGTAAACGGCTTGCCAGCGTCCCAAAACCGGAACGCCGCGCGATACGGGAATGCCGATCGAAACGCTCGTCAGCGCCGTCCGGATATGCGCCGGCATATCGTCTTCGCCTTCCGCCGTATGCGTGTACAAGCTGTTGTCCTGTTTGACGGTGCGGTTGAAAAAAGTCTGCAGATCCTTTAAAACGGCGGGGTCGGAGTTTTCCTGTATCGTCAGCGACGCCGACGTATGAGTCATGAAAACGGTCAGCAAGCCCGTGCGGATATCACTGCGGCGCACGAAATCGCAAACGGGAACCGTGATGTCGGTAAAGCCGGCGCCGTTGGTCTGAACTGAAAAAACGGTTTGCTTCTGAAGCATTATTTGTAAAGGTTCCGTTCGTCGATTTGCTTTGCTTCTTCTTCGGACAACAGCGGTTTGACCGATGCCTGATCCAACGGCAGACTTTTGACGTGCCGACATACCGCGGTGTATTCGCGTTCGACGGCGTAATCTTTCGTTTCGGCGATCAGAACTTTGTCGCAGGCGAGCAGGTAAGGCCGCGCTTCCGGATGGATGAAATCCAGCAAAACGGACTGTTCCGGCCGGCGGTAAAGCAAGGCGTGTTCCCCGCCGTCATACAGCAAAACGGGCGATGCGGGGTCGCCTTCGCGGGAACGAAGCGAGATCATCACTTCGTCGGATTTGTTCAAATGAAGTTCGTAAAACGATTCCTGCGCGGGTTTCTTTGACACGATCATCACCCCTTTCGACAGTGAATATATCATTCTTAAGCACTTTATTTCAATCGCTTTTATTGCTATACTGTCTTCCGGCGTTTTATTTTATAAGGAGTTTTTTATGCATCCGTGGCATGACGTTGAGCTGGGAACCGCGAAAGTTCCCGAATTTGTCCCCGCCGTTATCGAAGTTCCGAAGGGATCGAAGTATAAGTACGAGCTTGATAAGCAAAGCGGTTTGATTCGCGTCGATCGCGTTTTGTATTCCAGCGTTCACTATCCCGCGAACTACGGTTTGATTCCGCGCACGCTGGGTGACGACCATGACCCGCTGGACATTCTGGTTTTGGGACAGGAAGCCGTTTTTCCGCTGACGATCATGTCCGCGCGTCCGATCGGCGTGATGAAGATGATCGACCAGGGCGAGGGCGACGATAAGATTTTAGCCGTTCACGCCGACGATCCGGAATACGCGCATTATTCGTCGATCGACGAATTGCCGCCTCATCGTATGGTCGAAATCCAACGTTTCTTCGAGGATTACAAGAAACTTGAAAACAAGGAAGTTGTCGTTAACGGTTTTCTGGATCAGGCCGAGGCGTACAAGGTCATCGAAAAAGCCATCGAGGCTTATGAAAAGAACAAAGAAACACTGACCGGATACGTTAAACGCTGAAAAAAACAAAGCCCGCTTCACGAACGAAGCGGGCTTTTTTCTGTTTCGTAAAAGTGGATCAACGGCCATAATTTGCCGCGATTCGGGCAGACGCTTTCGATTGCTGCTCCTTCATTTGCTGAATCTGCGCCAGCTTTTCCTGCAAACTCTGCTTTGCCGGCGACGGGGCGTTCGTTTGGTTTTGGTCGCGGGAAGGCAATTTGTCGTAGGACGTATCTTTCGGCGCGCCCGTTAAGTCCTGACGGGCTTTGAAAAACGTGTCGGCGACTTTTCTCGTTTCATCGCGCATGCCGCACATTTCCGGCGTCTTGTCCAGAATGTCCGGTGTCTGTTCAAAATACGAACGACCGTTTGCCGCGACGCACACCATTTCGGTGATCGCTTTGGAATCCAGTGATTGGGTCATCTTCACCTTGTCGCAGAAAGAGGAATCCTTCGCCATCTGCGTATAAACGTATTTCAGCGGCTTGACCAGATAACTTTCCTCATACGCGTCGATGATTCTCTTCTCTTTGAACCATCCTTTGAAGGCCGCCTGCATATTCACGGCTTGCGCGGCGCAGACTTCTTCCAACGAAGCGGACAGGGGAGGAACCGCGACGGCGGAAACGATATTTCTGTCCGATTTTTCAAAAGCGTTTAAAATAGAGGAGTCTTTTGTCGCGGCGCGGATTTCCAGTGCGGCCTGCAACGCGGCGGCCTGCGCGTCGGCTTCCGTCGCGCGGCGCAGTTTCAGTTCCGTCGCGACGTCGTATTGTAAAACGTTGTTCGGCGTTCCGCGCGTATGCTGTTGCGCGTGGCGGGCTTCGTGAACAAGTGTCGTCGCCAGCTTTTCGTTGGGAACGGAAGGATTCAGATACAGAACTTTGTTGACGGCATCGCATTTTCCGTAGCAGTTTTTCGTGTTCTGCAGGGCGATGGTATAACCGGCGGCTTTTGCGTCTTCCAAAATCTTTTTAGCCGTCGGGGAAACGGCGACCGTGTCGATAAGGTTTTTCAACCGGAGCTGTTCATATTTCGTCCCTTGCAAAGGAATGTCGACCGCGGGCTTGCCATCCTGATTCTTTTTGTCGGAATCGCCGTTGCGGGAAAAGAAGGACGAAAAAACTCCCTTCAAAGAGTAATCGTTCATTTCCAAACCGTTATCTGAAGACATAGTAATCCCCCTCTATTTTTTGAAACTTTCTAAAATGGTAGAGCAAAATGAAGGAAAAAACAACAGGAAAAGGGGTAAAATAAAACTTTTTTCGAAAAATATGGACAAAAGAAAATCTTTGTGTCAAAATCAGATAAAATTGCATTTCATAGAGGTTTTCTTATGGATAAATACATTCACCAAAAACGTAAGCACGGAAAAGGAAAAAAAGGCGGGAGCAGGGGCTTTGCTCCGCAACAGGAACCGCAGGAAAAGCCGTTCCGGCTTCCGCGCGGATTCGAAGCCATTTTTAAATGGACGACCGTTGATGTCGAACGCGTGTCGCCGCGTGAAAACAAAGAAGTCATTTATCAGGAATACGTCGCCAACCGCGCTCAACTGCTGAAAGACACCGTTTATAATCCGGACGGCACCGAAAACGTCGAAGGCATTTCGCGTTTGCGTCAGGCCGGTTTGGACGACAAAGCCATTTTCGAAAGCGTGGCGAACGGCAGAACGCCGAACGGGTTCAATTATCATCATTTGTTCCCGCGGGCGTTGAGCGGAACGTTCAAACACGGTCCCGTCGAAATCGACGGACAGATGATCGATTCCATCCACGATTGGCGCTGTTTGCAACCGCTGTCCAACGCGCGCGATTGCGATATTCACGGCAACGTTCACAAAGCGATGGAGGAACGGAACGGTCCTCTGCCTTCCGTCGGCCGCCGCACCACTTACGACATCGCGATTCCGCTGACCGCGAAAGAGTATGAGCTTTACCGGACGAATCCGGAAGCCGTCAAAGCGGAGCTTCTGATTGTCGGCGCCGATTCTTACAGAACGATTGACCAGCGTGATAAAACGGAACCGGAAAAGGCTAAAATCGTTCCCATCCGGGGAGAAAGCTTGAATAACGGTTCTCTTCGGTCGGCGGCGATCGTCGCCCGTATGCGCCGGTCGCGCTGACGGAACGGTCCGAACAAAAAAGGGGAGGGAAAGCCTCTCCTTTTTTTGTATAAAATCATACGGATATAAAAAAATCCGAAGAAAACGCTTTAACAAAAAAATCCGCCCGAAAGAGCGGATTTTCTTGTATCGTATCGCGTTATAATCAGGCGGCGTAAAGCTTCGTCCGGATCTGCTGACGAAGGCTGTCGATGACTTCAAGGTCGTGGAATTTCTTTTCGAAATGCCAGAACGTCCAGCCGTTGCAGCTCGGCGCTCCGGTCAGTTTCGCGCCGACTTTATGGATGGATCCCGAAATTCCGTTGGCGGAAAGGGAGCCGTCGGAATGGACCTTCGCCGCGAAGTTCTGACGGGCGTCGAACAGCCAGTCGCCGGCGCGCAAAAGGCCGTACTCCAATACGGCGCCGAACGGGATGCGGGGTTCTTTGCGTTTGCTCGCCGCTTTCAGCAACGAAAGATCGGTGATCGGCGTGACCGCGTCGATGCGTTTGCGCGCGCCGTCGATATAGCGCTGTTCGCGTTCGATGCCGATGAAACGGCGGCCGAGCATCTTTGCGACGGCACCCGTCGTGCCCGTGCCGAAGAACGGATCGAGGACGATGTCGCCGGGATTCGTGCTCATCGTCAAAATGCGGTACAGCAAAGCTTCCGGTTTCTGCGTCGTGTGCAGCTTTTCGCCGTTTTCGTCGTGCAGACGTTCTTTTCCCGTGCAAATCGGCAATTCCCAATTGCTCCGCAACTGCTTATCGTCGTTAAAAATCTTCATCGCTTCGTAATTGAAGGTGAAACGGGCTTTCGGCGATTTCGAACACCAGATCAGCGTTTCGTGCGCGTTGCACAGGCGCGTTCCTTTGAAATTCGGCATCGGATTGGATTTGACCCAAACGACGTCGTTCAAAATCCAATAACCGAGGTTTTGCAGGATGTTACCGACGCGGAAGATGTTGTGATACGAACCGATGACCCACAGCGTTCCGTCGTCTTTCAGGACGCGTTTGGCGGCTTTGAGCCACGCGACGGTGAACTCGTCATACGCCTGCAAATCTTCGAAACGATCCCAATCGTCGTCAACGCCGTCAACCTGCGAATTATCGGGACGGAGCAGGTCTCCGCCCAACTGCATATTGTAAGGGGGATCGGCGAAAACCATATCGACGGACTTTTCCGGCAAAGAATTCATCAGGGCGATGCTGTCGCCGGGTAAGATCACATTTGTTTGCAAAGACATCAGAGTCACCTTTCGGAATGGATTTTTTTTCTGCATTCAGAATAGGCGACAGAGGTAATTAAAAGATTAACGACAGCGGAAAACCGAAAAATTTTTTCAAAAGAATCATTGTGTTAATTAAGAAAGTATTAACAAACGCGCTTCACGGCAAGGGCTGTCCGACCATGTCTTTGATCGGGGCGAACGTCTTGCGGTGATGCGGGCAAACGCCGTGCGCGGCGATGCCGTCCAGATGCGCTTTCGTGCCGTATCCGGCGTTCTTTTCCCAACCGTAAAAAGGAAACTCTTTCGCCAAATCCGTCATTATCCGGTCACGGGTGACTTTCGCGACGATCGACGCCGCCGCGACGGACAGGCTCAACGCGTCGCCCTTGATCAGGGCTTGCGCGGGACAGGGCAGGGACGGCGGGACTTTGTTGCCGTCGATCAGGGCGAAATCGGGCGTTCGCGGCAGGGCTTCGACGGCGCGGCGCATGGCCAGAAAGGTCGCCTGCAAGATGTTCAGGGCGTCGATTTCCTCAACGCCCGCCATGCCGCAACCGATCAGCGCGTTCGAAGCGTGCAGGGCGTCGAACAGCTTTTCGCGTTTCGCGGCGGTCAGCTTTTTTGAATCGTTGAGCTCGCTTTTTAAATAGTCGTCGATTTCAAGATTCGGGAAAATCACGGCGCCCGCGACGACGGGGCCGGCCAAAGGACCGCGTCCGGCTTCGTCAACGCCGGCGATCAGGCCGTTTCGCGGGGCGAACAGGTCGGGGATGTTGCGTTCGTGGGTGAAATCGGGCACGGCAAAAGCTCCTTTGAAGATGCGTCGTTATTTATGATTACCCCTTTTCGGTCGTGTTTCCAAGCCGATAACGCCGTTCGTTAAAAAATCCTGAAAAAAGGATTGAAGACGGATGGCTTGCGGTGTAAACTGCGCGCGTACGAACACGGGGCGGTCGGCTTTGCCGCGATTCCCCCTCTCAAACATTAACTTTTCGGAGATTTAAATCCATGGCGGATAAGAAAACTATGAAGATGATGGATGCCAACGAAGCTTGCGCTTCCGTGGCCCACCGTCTGAACGAAGTCGCCGTTATTTACCCGATCACGCCGTCTTCGCCGATGGGCGAATGGACGGACGCTTGGGCGGCTCAAGGCGTCAAAAACATTTGGGGCAAGGTTCCCGAAGTCTATGAAATGCAGTCCGAAGCCGGCGCCATCGGCGCTGTCCACGGCGCTTTGCAGGCGGGCACGCTGACGACGACCTTCACAGCGTCGCAGGGCTTGTTGCTGATGATCCCGAACCTGTACAAGATCGCCGGCGAACTGACCCCGTTCGTCATTCACGTCGCCGCCCGCGCGGTCGCGACGCACGCCTTGTCGATTTTCGGCGACCATTCCGACGTGATGG
>DGGW01000090.1 GCA_002393065.1 Alphaproteobacteria bacterium UBA3864
AGGATTTGCGGCGCCGGTTCCGGCTTGTCCCATTTCAGCGGACGGGCGATCAGTTCGCCGTCGCTGTCCGTTCCCGTGATTTCGCAAACGCAACGTTCGGGCAATCCGTCCGCCGTTATCATTTTTTTGCCCGAATAAGTTTCGATCCTGCCGCTTTCCTTAAGCTCTTTCAGCGCTTTTTTCAGCTTGACCCGTTCTTCGCCGCGCAAATGAAAAGCGCGGGCGATTTCTTTTTTGCCGACTTTGCCGCCGTTGGCGTTCAAATAAGCGATCAGATCGGCCGTTCCGGGAACCGGACAGGATTTTTTGCTCATTCGTTATCCTTTTTTTGGTGTTTTTTTCACGGCTTTCTTTTTGGCGGGCGCCTTTTTCGTTGCCGTCTTTTTGGCGGGCGCCGATGTTTTGGCGGCTTTCGCCTTCGGCTTTTTATCGGCCTTCGCCGCCAAAATCGCCAGAGCTTCCTCCAACGTCGGATCGCGGTTTTCATCGCGGATGTTTTTCGGAACGGACGCGATGACGGAACCGTGCTTGACGTAAGGTCCGAACCGTCCGGACGCCGTTGTGACGGGCGCGCCGTCTTCCGGATGTTTGCCGATTTCCCGCGCCGGTTCTTTCGCTTTCGCCGTTGACAACAATTCGAGCGCGCGCGGCAGATCGACCGTCAGGACATTGTCGGAAGCGGGCAGGGTCTTGAAAACGGAACCTTGTTTCAGATAGGGGCCGAACCGTCCGATCGACGCGCTGATTTCCAGCCCGTTGTCCGGATTGACGCCGATGACGCGCGGCAGGGCGAGCAAGGCTTCCGCGTCCTGCAGCGTCAGTTCGGGCGCGCGGATGTTACGCGGGACGGATACGCGTTTCGCCGCCGTCTTTTCATCCTTTTTTCCGGACGGATCGTCGCCGATCTGAACGTACCAGCCGTAAGGCCCTTTACGCACGGTGATTTCTTTGCCGGTCTTTTCGTCCCGTCCCAGCAGGCGGCTGTCGGGTTCTTCCGCGCTTTTTTCCGTTTCCGCGTCACCGCCGAACGGGCGGGTGAAACGGCATTCCGGATAGTTCGAACAACCGATGAAAACGCCGAATTTCCCGATCTTCAGACTCAATTTTCCGCCTTTTTCGGCGCCGCATTCGGGGCAGACGCGCGATTCGGGCGTCGGGAACAGATGATCTGACAACGCTTCTTCCAGCTTGTTCAGGATATCCGTGATGGTCAGCGGTTCGACGGATTTGACCGTTTCTTCGAACGCGTCCCAGAAAGCGTGCAACAACTGCTTCCAATTCATATTGCCGGCCGAAATGTCGTCCAGAGCGTTTTCCAAATCCGCCGTAAAGTCGTACTGAACGTATTTGTTGAAGAAGTTTTCCATAAATACGGTCACGATACGGCCGCGGTCTTCCGGAATGAAGCGGCGCTTGTCCAAACGGACGTAGTTGCGTTCCTGCAAAACGGACAAGATGGACGCGTAGGTGGACGGACGCCCGATGCCGAGCTCTTCCAGTTTTTTGACAAGGCTCGCTTCGGAATAACGGGGCGGCGGCTGCGTAAAATGCTGTTCGGGACGGATGTCCTTGCGTTCCAGCGGTTCTTTTTCCTTCATAACGGGCAGAAGAGCCGTTCCTTCTTCGTCGCCGTCGTCGAAATCTTCGCGATACACTTTCAAAAAGCCGTCGAACGTGACGGTTTGTCCCGTCGCGCGCATGACGATCCGGTCGTCGGTCGAAACGCAGTCGACGGCGACCTTGTCGATTTCGGCGTTCTGCATCTGCGACGCCAACGCCCGCTTATAGACCAGCTCATACAGGGCGCGTTGGTCCTTGGTCAGGAATTTGGCGACGGATTCCGGTTTGCGGTGCAGGGACGTCGGGCGGATGGCCTCGTGCGCTTCCTGCGCGTTCCGGACGTTGTTCTTGTAATAGCGCGGCGCTTCGGGAACGTATTTGTCGCCGTATTCGTCGCCGATGACGACGCGCGCTTCGCGGATGGCTTCCTGCGCCATCTGGATGCCGTCGGTACGCATATAGGTGATCAGACCGACCGTTTCGCCGCCGATGTCGACGCCTTCGTAAAGCTGCTGCGCCAACTGCATCGTCTTTTTCGCGGAAAACAGCAGTTTTCTGGCCGCTTCCTGCTGCAGAGTCGACGTCGTGAACGGCGGGGCGGGCGAACGCTTGACCGTTTTGCGTTCGATGTTGCCGACGTTGAACGCGGCTTTCCCGATCAGATCGGCGGCCTGACGCGCCTCCTGTTCGGTCGGCAGCGAAAACTTGCCGAGCTTTTTGCCGTTCAGCGTTGTCAGCCGCGCGGTGAAGAGGTCTTTACGCGACGTCAGGAAGTCGGCGTCGATCTGCCAGTATTCCTGCGGTTTGAACGCTTCGATTTCGTTTTCGCGCTCGCAGACCAGACGCAAGGCGACGGATTGGACGCGTCCCGCCGACCGCGATCCGGGCAGTTTCCGCCATAAAACGGGCGAGATCGTGAAACCGACCAGATAATCGAGCGCGCGCCGCGCCAGATACGCGTCCACCAGCGGCATGTCGATGACACGGGGATTTTTCATCGCGTTCGTTACGGCCGATTTCGTGATTTCGTTGAAAACGACGCGTTTGACAACTTTGTTTTTCAGTTTTCCGCGGCGGGTGAGTTCCTGCATGACGTGCCAGGCGATCGCTTCCCCTTCGCGGTCAGGGTCGGTTGCCAGATAGACGGTGTCGGCTTTGGCGACCAGAGTCGCGATGGCGCGGATGTGCTTTTCGTCCTTCGGTTCTATCGCCCAGTCCATCGCGAAATCCTCATCGGGACGGACGGAGCCGTTTTTGGCCGGCAAATCGCGGATATGCCCGAAACTGGCGATGACCTGATAATTCGTTCCCAGATATTTGTTGATCGTTTTGGCTTTCGCCGGAGATTCCACAATAACGACGTCCATCTTTATATTATCCCACAGGGTTCATGATACGTATGACTTTACCGCCGGGCAGGCGTTCGATCCGTCCGGCCAGTTCCAATTCCACTAATAAAACGGAAATTGCCGCCGCTGGCAAGCCCGTTTCGCGGACGAGTTCGTCGATCCCGATCGGCGTCCCGTCCATTTTTTCAAGGAAATCCGCGCAAGACAAGGCTGTCGCGTCCACGCCGGATTCAGACTTATTTTTTATGGGGGCGGGGATGGAATGTTCCGTTTCGGACAGGCCGAGAATCGGATTTTCCGTCAAAGCGGCGATAACGTCCTGCGCGGATTCGACCAGCGGCGCGCCTGTCTTTATCAGGTGGTTGACGCCGGACGCCCGTTCGTCCGTCGGCGACGCGGGAACGGCAAAGACTTCGCGCCCCTGTTCCAGCGCTTTGTTCGCCGTGATCAGCGAACCGGACCGCAAAGCCGCCTCGATGACGACCAGAGCCGCCGACAATCCGGAAATGATTCTGTTCCTGTACGGGAAATTCGACGGCTGCGGTTTCGTGTCGATCGGAAATTCGGAAACCAGCAATCCTTTTTCGCGGATTTCGTCGTAGAAACGTCTGTTCTGCGCGGGATAGGGAATGTTCAGCCCCGTCCCGAGAACGGCGATCGTCGAGGCTTTGTCCGTCGCGGCGTACAGCGCGCCTTCATGCGCGGCGACGTCGATTCCGATCGCCAGTCCCGACACGACGTTGTATCCGGCGGCGACGAAATCGGCGCTCATCCGTCGGGCGATGTTTTTACCGTTGACGGACGCATTGCGCGTGCCGACCACGGCGATGTTCTTGCCGTTCAGCAAAGCCGGATTGCCCCACACGGACAAAAAAGGCGGCGCATCGGGCAGGGCCGCCAATAATCGGGAATACTCCGGCGTGTCGGAAAAAACCAGTCGGGCGCCGGCTTTTTCCAGTCGCTCGATTTCCCGTCCGGCTTCGTCTTCGGAACAGATTTTCAGCGGACGGAGCCGCCCGCCGCGGCGCGCGCAGTCGGGAAGGTTGTCCAAAGCGTTTTGCGCCGTTTTGAAATGGGCGATCAGCGAACGGAACGTAACGGCTCCGACGTTTTCGGACCGAAACAGACGTACTTTCGCCAGTTGCTCCGCCGTAATCATTCAGCCGCTTTTTTCTTTAATTTGATTTTGCTTTCCTCGCCGCGGATCAGACGGGCGATGTTCGCGTGATGGCGGATGACCGCCAGAGCCGCCAGAAAACTGTAGAAGTAAACGTATTCGGGCTGTGCGAAGTAAATCGCGTACAACGGCGCGGCCAACAGCGCGATGATGGCCGACAACGACGAATAACGGAACAAGAGCGCCATGATCAGCCACGTAACGCAGGACAGAAGGCCGACTTCCCAGCACGTCGCCAGCAAAACGCCCAGCGTCGCGGCGACGCCTTTGCCGCCCTTGAATTTCAGCCATATCGGGAAATTGTGTCCGACGACGCCCGCCGTTCCGGCCAGCAACGCCGCCGTGTCCGTCAGGCCTTCCTCCGGAATGCAGTAGTATGCGATTCCCGCCGCCAGCGCCGCTTTGCCCGAATCGCAGATCAGCGTCAACAACGCCAGATCCTTGCGTCCGGTGCGCAGGACGTTCGTCGCGCCGATGTTGCCCGAACCGATTTTGCGGATGTCGCCCAATCCGGCCAAGCGCGTGAAAACGATGCCGAACGGAATCGAACCGAGCAGATATCCGACTACGCCGGAAATGATCAAAAGTGTCGTGTCGTTCATGGAAAGCTCCCTCGTCTGACGGACATATCAGAAAAAAGGTATAACACTCTTAAGGGCTTCTGCAACTGTTTTAAAGTCCGCTTGCGGCAAAAACGCGTTTTCCGTCAGCGTCCTGCGCCACAAAGCCGCCCCCGGCCGTCCTTTGAACAGGTTGGCCAGCGGACGCACCAAAGGCGCCAGCCGCGCTCCTTTGTTGATTTTGTCCGTGATGTATTTTTCCGTTCGCAAAACGACGGAAACGGGGTCTTTGACCGATTCTTCCGCGTCGCCGAAGATGACGGAATCGGCGTTCGCCAGCATCATCGGGTCGGCGTAGGCCGCGCGTCCGATCATCGCGCCGTCCGTTCTTTTCAGATGCGTCAGCGCGTCGTCAAGCGTTTTAATGTCGCCGTTGATCGTAACGTGCAGATGCGGGAAAGCCTCTTTCAACCGGTATACGACATCATAATCGATCGAAAGCCGTTCGCGGTTCTGTTTCGGCGTAAAGCCTTTCAGGCGGGCTTTTCGGGCGTGAATGACGAAAGCGGAAACACCGGCGGCGGCGGCTTTGTCGACGCATCGGCACAAATCGTCGAATCCGTCCGTTCCCGCCGTGTTTTCTTCCAAAGCGATTCGGGTTTTCAGCGAAACGGGCAGGCCGGAAGATTCCCTCATCGCCCGCAGACAATCGGCGATCTTGTCGGGATCGCGGCGCAGAACGACGCCGAAATCGCCCGCCGCGACGCGCGCGGACGGACAGCCGGCGTTCAGGTTGATCCCGTCGTAATCGAAAGCTTTCGCGGCGGCACACGCTTTCGCCAGCGTTTCGGGGTCGGAACCGCCCAGCTGAAGCACCAGCGGCTTTTCCGAAACGTCGAAAGACAAAAGCTTTTCCGCGTCGCCGTGGACGACGGCCTGTGCGGCGATCATTTCAGTATATAAAAGAGTGCGCTTTGTCAGTAACCGCGCGACGTAACGAAAAGCGTCGTCCGTCCAGTCGAGCATCGGCGCAACGGACAAACGGGCGGAGCAGGGCGTCATGGCAGAGCCGCCAGCGCGTCGGCCAGCATCGAAAGGAAAGCTTCCCTATCGGCTTTTCTGATAATCAGACAGTTGCGCTTTGTTCCTTCTTCGAACAAAGTCATGCCGAATTTTTCGTTTTTGGCGTCCGTGTTGACCTGTACGGTCCCGTAGCGGCCGGAAAATAAAGCCGGGCGGAGCAGACAGGCGACGGTACACGGATCGAAAAGCGACGTGCCCGTTTCGTTTTCGTCCGTTTTTCCGGTCTTGGCGGCCAGTCGTTCGGCCGTGCGTTCCAGCATATCCGCGCACAATGTCGCGCAGCGCGTCGTCAGATCGCGTAACCGTTCCATATAAGCGGTGTCGGCGCGGACTTGTTGCCCGACTTCCATCGGGATGACGGTGATGCGTTCGCCTAACCGGAAAACGATGTCGGCGGCGTGCGGATCGGCGAACATATTGAATTCGGCGTAAGGCGTCGTGTTTCCGCGCGGCCCCGTTTCATTGAAACAGCCGCCCATGATGATCAGTTCGCGGATTCGGGGAATGATCTTCGGCTCCTGCAAAAAAGCCGTGGCGATGTTCGTCAAAGGCCCGATAGCGAGAATCGAAACTTCGTGTTCGGTCGCATTCATGACGGTTTCGATGATAAAATCGACGGCGCTTTGCGTTTCGCCGGCATAAGAGGGCTGAACAAAATCCATTCCGGCCAACCCGTCTTGTCCGTGAACCCATTCGGCATTGACGACGGATCGTTTCAGGGGGCAGTCGCACCCCTTGAACACGCGGATATCCCTGTGCCACGCGAATTCGCAGAGCTTTCGGGCGTTTTCTTCGCACCGGTCGACGGGGACGTTGCCGTTGACGGTCGTGATGCCCAGAATGTCGATATCGGGTTCCGCCATGGCGAAAAACAAGGCGACGGCGTCGTCAACGCCGGGATCGGTATCGATGATGATCTTGTTTTTTGCGGACATGGTTCCCCTCCCGAAACAAAAAAGCCCGTTTAAACTAAAAGAGAATGGGAACGAACGCAACAGCAATTAAATATTTTTTTGCTTGACTCAAGACCAGAATCAAGCGAATATAGTATAGAAGGATTCTAATAAGTGGACGAAGAAGATGTCAACAAAGGTCTCAAATAGTGCGCCAGTAGGCCACGCGACCGCGATGGTGAAGCTCGGTAATGCCGGCCGCCTTTCGGGCGGTGCGGCCCCTGTTGCCGATATCCCCGACATGAACGGCGCGGGAACGTCGACGGAGCAGTATTTGCCGAATGATAATCCTTCTTTGTCGCAACAGGCTTTTGTAACGGAAAACGGCGGAAACGCGAATTCCGTCATCGCGGAAACCGCGCTGTTGGTGATGAACGCGTTGCCGGAGGAGGAACGTCAGAACGACGCTTATTCCGCTTATGACAATCCGTTTATTTCCGCGCAGGAAGCCGGACGCCAGCTTGAAAGCTACGACAGGACCGTCGAAGCTTATGACGAAGGAACGTTGCGTCGGACGACGCATACTTTCGGATAAAGGGGGCAACAGATGATTTCGGCGATTTCCTCATCCTTTTTCGGCATAACGAACGCAATTTCCCGTTTTGACGCGGCGGCGAACAAAATTACGGCCGTTGCGCCCGTTACCTCCGAACCGTACGAACAAAATCGGGAAAATATCGAAAAAACAACGTCAGGCGAGGCTTTTTCCGGCGGGATGTCCGAAAATCTGTCGTCGGCGTCCTTTTACGCGGCGGAAGAATCCTACTTGTCCGGCATGGTCGAAATGACGATGGCCAAAAGCGAATTGGCCGCCGGAATCAAGGTTTATGAGACAGCCGTCGAAATGGCGGACGAGCTTTTGGCTTCCGTTTGATACCGAAATCAAAAAAAAGTGTTGACAAGTTTTTTCCAGCCTTTATATTAGCCCCGTACCGTTTGAGGGCGTGTAGCTCAGTCGGTAGAGCACCTGACTTTTAATCAGGTGGCCCCGGGTTCGAGTCCCGGCACGCTCACCATTTAAACCCCGCAGGAATCAAAGCCCTGCGGGGTTTTGTGTTTATAACCGAAACGATTCGCGCATAAAAAATCACCCCGTTCGGGACGGGGTGATTCTGTGTAAAACCGTTTTCACATACGGTCTTTGATAAGGGATTTGTCGTTGAAGTAGTCGATCTTCATCGCCTTGCGGACGTCGGCCAGCGTTTGCGCCGCTTTGCGTTCCGCGACTTCGCTGCCTTTTTTCAGAATCTCGTAAACGGCGGGGATGTCGTTTTCCCATTTTTTGCGTTCCGCGCGAATCGGCGACAGGATGTCCTGCATGACGCTGTTCAGCAGCTTTTTGACCTTTACGTCGCCGAGCCCGCCGCGTTTGTAGTGCGCTTCCAGTTCGTCAAGGCTTTGATATTCGGGCAGATATTCCGCCAGATGTTCCGGCTTCGCAAAGGCGCGCAGATAGGTGAAGACCGCGTTTCCTTCGACTTTCCCCGGATCGGACACCCGCAGATGGTCGGGGTCGGTGAACATGTTCATGACCTTTTGCCGGACGCTTTCCTCGTCGTCGGACAGGTAGATGCAGTTGCCGAGCGATTTGCTCATTTTCGCTTTGCCGTCCGTGCCGGGCAGGCGCATGCACGCTTCGTTGTCGGGCAGCAGGATCTTCGGTTCGATCAGCGTTTCACCGTAAACGGCGTTGAACTTGTGCACGATTTCCTGACATTGCTCCAGCATCGGCATCTGGTCTTCGCCGACGGGAACGGTCGTCGCTTTGAACGCGGTGATGTCGGCCGCCTGACTGATCGGATAGGTGAAAAAGCCGACGGGAATGCTGGTTTCGAAGTTGCGCATCTGGATTTCCGCCTTGACGGTCGGATTGCGCTGCAGACGCGACACGGTGACCAAATTCATATAATAGAAAGACAGCTCTGTCAGTTCGGGGACCATGGATTGGATAAACAGGTTCGATTTGGCGGGATCAAGCCCGACGGAAAGGTAGTCGAGCGCGACTTCGACGATGTTCTGCCGGACTTTTTCGGGATTGTCGGCGTTGTCGGTCAACGCCTGCGCGTCGGCGATCATGATATAGATCTCGTCGTATTCGCCGGAGTTCTGCAATTCGACGCGCCGGCGCAGAGATCCGACGTAATGCCCGACGTGAAGCCGTCCCGTCGGCCGGTCGCCCGTTAAAATGATTTTGGTCATCGGTGTGTCCTTTTTCAAAAAAAACCGTTTCATTTTCTATCACAAAAGAAGCGGGGATAGAACATTTTTTTTATCGGCGGGCAGGGGTGTTTTTTGTTTATTTCCGTTCTAAAAAAGTATATGAATAAAGTCTCGTTTATTCGGAGGAGCGCTTATGAACCGTAAATTGAAATCCGCTTTATTGACGACCACGGGTCTGTTGCTTTTGTCGCGCGCCGCGGCGGCGCTGGACGTTTCCTATCCGGCGAACGACCCGTGGCTGAAATTCCGTATTTTGCCCGTCGACGAGAGCATTACCATTGCAGGACAGAGTGTTGAAAGCCAATATGTGATGAATCAGGCGGAAATCTCGACGTTGGAAAAAGGGGCGGAGTTCTGGAACACATATTTGCGCGCCAATGCGGTACCGGCAACGGACGGTTCGCTGATTCCGATCGTCGTGGTCCCGGTCGACGAAAACGACGGCAATGCCGCCGCCCTAAGTCTGCCGATCGCCGCCGACCAACAATATGAAGGCATGACGGAACTGGCGGCTTCCGTGCTTCACGGTTACAGAAACTACAGATACAACGCCGGATACGCCGCCTTGATTATGATCGATCGTCCGGAAAATCAGGAGTATTCGTGGGGAACCGGACCAATTCTGACTTTACCAAAAAACGGTATGGAAATGAACCTGACCAGCACGATCGCGCACGAATTGTTCCACGCCCTCGGTGTCGCGTCTTCCGCGGAGTATAACGATATAGACGATTATCCTGACAAGGGCTACGGATACAGCAAGTTCGGAGAAACACTGACAACGTGGGACACGCTTTTGCGCGATAAAAACGATAATTCCGCCAACCCCGATCAAATGATCGGAACACAGGGGCAACTTGCCGTTCAGGAAATCGCCGAGTATTGCAATGGCAATGGAGGCTGCTTTGTAACCTCCGGGAGCGGCGAAGGGCCGGCCGGAAACGGTTCCGCCCCTGCCGAATGGGGGGAGGCCTCGGATTATCCCGATCATGGCGGCGTCTATCTGACGGGTGATAACATTCTGGAGGTTTTGAGAAGCGGAGTTGCCGGTCCCGTGGCGATTCACACTCCCACCGACGAACCCGACGTTACCGTCCCCGGATTGCCGGTCAATACTTGGGAAGGCGCCTATAATGACGACGAAGCCGGTATTGATGGCGGTATTCATTACAGTGCGGAATTTTCGCATATTGAACTTCAAAACAGTCTGATGAGTCACCAGAATTACCGCAACTGGGGTACCTTTATGGAAGCCGAATTGGCGCTTATGCAGGATTTGGGGTATAACCTCGACCGGCGCGACTTTTACGGTTTTTCAATTTACAGGAATAATCTGGACAGCGAAAACGAAAACCCCTTCTACGCGCGGGAAAACGGTCAGTATGTCGTCGGAAAGCCGAACACGACTTCCTGGGGCGTCGGTTTCCATATTTACGGTTCCGAAAACAACATAACGCAGAAAGCCGATTTGCTGGCCGACGGTTTTTCGGGCATCGGCATTCGCGTTGACGGGTCGGAAAACACGTTGAAGATCGATCCTTCCGTAAGGATCACGGCGAACGGCGAATACGGTCACGGCATTCTGTTCTCCTACGGGAAAGAGCAGAACCTCGTTTTGCGGGGCACCGTCGAAGCCACGGGCAACCACGGCAAGGCCGTCGCGTTCGATTTCGGCGACAACATGCTGTCTAACCGGGCGGAATACCGCGGTTCGTACATTCGCACCAAAATCGGAGAATTGTCGGGAGAGTGGGGCGACGTGGGGCTGTTGCCCGAATTGAACGGAGAACTGGTAACCAACGCCGACATCACGGGTTCCGTTACCGGTTCCGAAGCCGCCGTCTATATCGGCCCGTCGGCGTATGTTAAAAACATCAACATTATGAAAGGCGCTTCGATCAACGGCAACATCGTTTCCGACTGGAAACCCGTTACCAATCAGGCGCTGCTTGACCTCATCAACTCACCGTCGCCGAATGATCTGATGACGAACCTGACATTCGGTTATACGCCAAATGCAAACGGCGTCAAAACCGTAGCGCCGGACGCAACGTTCGATTCGACCGTCAAAGGCGATATCAGCGGTCGGGAAAGTCTGGACATGGTCTTGGCCGGCGGAAAGCTGACCGTGACGGGCGGCATCGACGTCCGCACTCTGGAAACGGCGGCTGACACGGTTTTGTCCCTGACGGTTTCCGGTACGGCCAAGTCGACCCCCGTTGTCCGGTCGGCTACCACGATTGACATCGGCGGCGCGCTGACGTACACGTTCGATCCGACGCTGTACGGGCTGAACGCGGGCGACGTTCTGACGATTCTGAACGCGAACGAGGATATCGACTGGCTGGAAACGGATGAAACGTTTTCCCTTGAATCCATCTTCGATTACTACAAATTCGAATACAGCTACAATCAGGAAGCCGGCACGCTCGGCCTGAAAGTAACGTCGGCGCAATCGAAAACGGCGGGGGCGCAGTCTTCAAACGCGATGACGTCTTCCGTCATCAGCGCCGTCGGCAACAAGATCATGGGACGGTTGAACGCCGGTTCCTCCATCGGCGGCGGCCGGTCTTTCGTCAAAGGACAATCCGGCGGCGACACGTTCAAGGAAACGGGAATGTGGGGCAAAGCGCTTTACACGCACGCGCACAATTCCGGCGACAATCCTTTCAAAGCCGATATCGTCGGCGGCGTCATCGGCTTGGACGGAAAGGTGTCCGATTCGACGACGCTCGGTATCGCCGTCGCGTATTCGAAAACGAACGGCAAGGCGGGACGAACGGAAGCCGACGCGGAAACGTACGCGGGCTATCTCTACGGCAAAATCGAAGGGATGAACGGATGGTCGTACAACTTGGCGGCCGGCTACGGCTCGTCGCGCTTCGACGTCGACAATACGCCGAAGTTCGATGTTAAATTCGCGAACGCGCAGGCTTACGTCGATTACGTTTTCGGCAAGGGTTTTGTCGCGGAGGGCGGCCTGCGCTACGTCTTCGCGCATCAGGACGAATACACGGTCGGCGCGACGACGTTCAAAGCCAAAGACACGAACACGCTGACCGGCGTTTTGGGCGGACGGTATGTTTATGAATCCGGACGCTTCGGCGTGCAGGCGAATTTGGCGGCGGTCTACGACTTCATTTCCGACGAAGCGACGGTCAGGGCGACCAGCCGCGGAACGTCGATGTTCGTCAACGGCGGCCGTTTGCACCGCGTCGGCGGCGAGGCGGGCGTTGCCGCGACGTACAGAACGAAAACGTGGGAATTCGAACTCGGCTACGACGCGCAGATCCGTAAGGACTATAACGATCAAACGGTCAGCCTGAAAGCCGGATACCGCTTCTGATTATCGGATATGATAAAACGGCGGGGGATTTGACGGTCCTCCGCCGTTTTTGCGTGTTTACGCGTAAAGATTTTTGCTGAAATACCGATCGCCGCGGTCGGGGAAAACGACGACGATTTTTCCCTTCGCGCCGCCCTTGATCAGTTTAAGAGCCGCCGACAGGGCCGCGCCGGACGAAGAACCGGCGAACACGCCTTCCTTTCTCGCCAAAAGACGGGACGCTTCAAACGCGTCGTCATCGGTTATTTTGATAACCTTATCGACCAGACTCATGTCCATCGTTTTGGCGATGAAGTCGTTTCCGATCCCTTCGATGTTATAATCGCCGTGTTCCCCGCCGCCCATCGTGGAACCGACGGGATCGGCCAGCACGCCGACGATTTCCGGATTCTTTTCCTTTAAATACAGAGCGGCGCCCGTGTACGTTCCGCCACTACCGGCGCCGGCAACGAAATAGTCGATATCGCCGTCCAGATCGTTCCATATTTCGGGACCGGTCGTTTCGTAATGCGCTCTCGGATTGGCGGGATTGTCGAATTGTTTCAGCGATACGGCGCCGGGGATTTCCGCCCGCAATTCTTCGACCTTGCGCGTCGCGCCGAGCATCCCGTCCTCGCGCGGCGTGTTGATGATTTCCGCCCCCAAAGCGCGCATCAGAGTTTGCTTTTCCTGAGAAAACTTCGTCGGAACGACAAAAATCACGCGGTATCCGCGATTCAAAGCGGCAAAGGCGATGCCGAGCCCCGTGTTTCCGGCCGTTCCTTCTATGATCGTTCCGCCGGGGTGAAGCTCTCCGCGCCGTTCGGCATCGTCGATCATCCATTTCCCCGTTCTGTCTTTCACGCTTCCCGCCGGATTATATAATTCAAGTTTGGCAAAAAGCGCGACGTCCTTCGGCAAGCCCAGATTGTTCAACTTCACCAGCGGCGTGTTGCCGATCAAATCCTGCATCGAATCATAGTATTTCATTTTCCGATCCTGCTTTTTTGAAAGGCTTGTTCCAAATCGGCCGTCAAATCGTCGGCGTTTTCGATTCCGACGGAAAGGCGGATCAGCCCGTCCGTGATGCCGATTTTCTGACGGATGTCGCGGGGGATGGACGCGTGCGTCATCGTCGCCGGATGGCAAACGAGGGATTCGACGCCGCCCAGGCTTTCCGCCAGAGCGATCAGACGGACGGATTTGAAGAAAGTCTTGATATCGTAGTTGTCTTTCAGTTCGAAAGAAATCATTGCGCCGCCGTTTTTCGCCTGTTTTTTATTGACGGCGTATCCTTGCGCGTCGGGCAGGGCGGGGTAATAAACCGTTTTGACGGCTTCGTTTTGTTGTAAAAAGAGGGCGATTTTTTCCGCGTTGGCGACGTGCCTGTCCATCCGGATCGCCAGCGTTTTAATGCCGCGGATCAGCAAAAAGGAATCGAACGGTCCCAATACGCCGCCCGTGGCGTTTTGCAAGAAAGCCAGTCTTTCGGCGATTTTTTCATCTTTTACGACAGCCAGACCGGCGACCAGATCGCTGTGCCCGCCAAGATATTTTGTCGCGCTGTGAACGACGATATCGGCGCCCAGTTCCAGCGGACGTTGCAGATAAGGCGTCATGAATGTGTTGTCGACGATGGTCAGGATGCCTTTTTTCTTTGAAATTCCGGAAATCCCGGCCAAATCCGTGACCGTCAGCAGCGGATTAGCGGGGCTTTCGATCAAAACCGCTTTGACGTCCGGCGTTATTTTGGATTCGAACGTTTCGATGTCGGTCGTGTCTTCGATCGAATACGACAGCCCGAATTGTTTGAAGACTTTGTCCAACACGCGAAAAGTTCCGCCGTAGACGTTACTTGAAATCAAAATCCTGTCGCCGGATTTAAACAACATCAAAACCGCCGTGATGGCCGCCAGTCCCGAAGCGAAGGCAAATCCCGCCGTTCCGTTTTCCAGTTCGGCGATCAAGGCTTCCAAAGCGGCTCTGGTCGGGTTCCCCGTGCGCGAATACTCCCAACCGGTGTTTTCGCCCAGTCCTTTCTGTTCGTAAGTCGACGTTTGATAAATCGGGACGTTGACCGCGCCGGTCGTTTTGTCGCCGTAAATGCCGCCGTGAACGACGGCGGAGGAAATATCCTTGTAATCAGTCATGTTTTTAGGCCTCATACGTCATTTTTGAAACGGTCCAGTTTTTCAAAACGGACAGCATGTCTTCGGCAACGGCTTTCGCGCCCGCCAAATCGTGTTCACGGTAATTTCCGCATTCGTTTCTTTTCGATCCCGGGATTTCACCGGAAAAATCGGCGATGAAACGAAATGAATCTTCGACCAGTTTTAATGCGTCGGCGGCCGCTACGCCGTCGCGAAGCAGGAAATAAAATCCAGTCCGGCATCCCATCGGCCCGACATAAATGACATTGTCGGAAAAGGAACTGTTGCGCGCGTACGTCGCGAACAGATGTTCGAACGTATGCAGGGCACCGTTCGACAGATAATCGCCCTGATTAGGCTTTTTCATCCGCAAATCGTATGTTACGACGTCGCCGTCGATGCGCGACACATACATTCCTTTTTCCAATTTATCGTGGTTGACCGTAAAGCTTGCTATTTTTTTCATCATGGCTTTCTCCTTTCAGCTTTAACGAAGTGGACGTTTTCAAACGCCGACAATCCGTCGGTTCTGTTCGAAAAGTATGTTTTCTGAATATCTTCCGGCGTTTTATGAACGACCGGAGCGAAGCCGCTTTTGCGAAGCGCGGCGTTTATTTCCGCCGTCGAATAGCCGTGCCGCATTTCTTCGCCCAGTTTTTCCGTGATAAGGCGCAATTCTTTGATGCGGGCGGGAACATCTGGCAAAAAGGTCGTTTCATCGGGAAAGTCAAAAACGATTTCCGTGTGCGGCGCGGAAACCGAAGATATCTTTCCCAGCGTTTCTTCAAACACGGACGGCGTCAGATAATACAAAATACCGGGCAAGGCGAAAAACGACGGAAGAGCCGGATCAAAGCCGTTCTTTATCAGATTTTCCTCCATGTCGTCTTTTGAAAAATCGATGGGAACGAACGACACGTTTTCCGGAACGATCCATTCCAACCGGCGTATCTTTTCCTTTTTGTATTTTTGGGTGTCGGGGTGGTCGATTTCAAAAACGCGGATGTTCCGGTGTGTATTCCTGAACGAAAAGGAATCCATGCCCGCTCCGCAAATCACGTATTGGCACGCCGGATTTTTTTCGATGAACGCGGCCAGTTCCTTTTCGGTAAACGCTATCCGGGAAATGGGAATGGGCATGATGCAGCGCGTCAGAACGGGGACGACGGCGGATCTGTCAAAACCGTAATACGAATTTTCCCGTAAAATTTTAAAGCCGTGCTGAATCAACAGACCCATTGATTCGAATTCGTCAAGGCCCATCATGTCGAATGCCAGTCCGTCGTCAAAAATCCTGTCGTGTTCGAAACTGGAATGATAAGCTCTGGCAAAAGAGCATAATTTCGCCGTTACGCTTTCCTGATTTTCAATCATTTTCTATCGCCGAAACAAAAAAATCCGCCTTGAATTTCATTAAGGCGGACAGGGGAGGGGAAAGTTAAATCGCTTTAATTTAAGGTCGACAACACCCATGGCCGCGGTTTCGGCGACAACACGCGGCACGGAAGAAGACGGAGATTTGTTTGTTTATTTTTCTCATGCTTTCCTGTATGACATATCGCGGTTTAAAAGTCAACTATTTTAGTAGAGTTTTGTCAAAAAAAATAAAAAGCCTTTTCCGAAAAACAAAAAAATCCCCGCCGAAGCGGGGATTTTGAAAGAAACGGGATTAGCGCGGATTCTTTCCGTTTTTGGCGTCGCGCAAACGGTCTTCGCGCATTTTTCTGGCGGCGTCAATAGATTTGAGCTTATCCATCAAAGATACCTTTTTAAGGCTTCTTTCCGGAGCGGGGGCTTCTCTCTTTTGAGAACCGGCCGCCAATGCTTCCAGCTTTTTTTGGCCCATGGCTTTCAGACGTTCCGCAGGGGATAATTCGAGATTCCTTTTCTCTTCCGATTTTTCATAAGAAGCCGCAACGTCTTTCCCGATTTCTTTAATAAAAGCATTTATGGCGTCCTTAGACGGCTCTTCCGCTTTAAACAAATCGCTGTTAAGACCTTTAGTTTCAAAATGTTTGAACGGATTGTTTTCGTTCTTCTTTGTTTCCTGCGGCTCTTTTATTGCAGCTTCCGCAGGTTTGTATTTCGAAATATTTTCTTTAAGGGATTCGGGTAAACTGTTAAATCTCTTTTCCCTTTCGGCAAGCTCTTTCTCAAATTCTTTCTTTTTCTGTTCTTTTCTGTAGTCTTCGTAAGCTTCATGAGCCAAATCCGACAGGGTGGGAACTTTTGTGTTTTTTAAATTGATAGGAGCGGGAGTTTCATTCGAAGCCGCATTTTTCGTCGTAGCGTTGTCCATCTGAAGCAATGTTTTGCCAAGACGGCTTTTAGATGCAAAAGCTCCGAGCCTGGCGACATCGGCAGGCTTGTCATCCTTAAAATATCCGCGATCCCCCGATTCTTTTTTCGGCATATCCATCGGTGTATCGGGTTTAAAGTATTCGGTGTCTTTCATTTTCGTTCCTTTCAATCGTTTTGCCGGGCAGTTTTTCCGAAAACAAGGAAAAACTAAAACTCTAAAATGATAATAGACGAAATCGACGTGGAAGACAAGCTTTTTTTGTCAAGTTTTCTTTAAAAAGATTAAAAACGCGAATATCCCGATTCTTTGCGGATAAAAAAATCCCCGCCGAAGCGGGGATTTTCGTTAAAAAGTATCGGCTTACATCGCCTGGGAAACGGCGACGGCGACGGCGACGGAAGCGCCGACCATCGGGTTGTTGCCCATGCCGATCAGCCCCATCATCTCGACGTGCGCCGGAACGCTGGAGGAGCCGGCGAACTGCGCGTCGCTGTGCATGCGGCCCATGGTGTCGGTCATGCCGTAGCTGGCCGGACCCGCCGC
>DGGW01000040.1 GCA_002393065.1 Alphaproteobacteria bacterium UBA3864
GCAAGGTCTACCGCTTCATGGGGCTTTCCGTCGGCCTGATCTACGCCGGCATGGACCCCGCCGAGAAGCAGAAGGCCTACCGCTGCGATATCACCTACGGCACGAACAACGAATTCGGATTCGACTATCTGCGCGACAACATGAAGTTTTCCGTTGATGAAATGGTCCAGCGCCCGTTCAACTACGCCATCGTCGACGAAGTGGACTCCATTCTGATCGACGAAGCCCGCACACCGTTGATTATTTCCGGTCAGGCGGAGGATTCCTCCGACAAATACGTTCAGGTCGACGAACTGATCCCGCTGTTGCGTCCGGAACATTATGAAAAAGACGAAAAATTGCGCACGGTAACGCTGACGGAAAGCGGGACTCTTTATATGGAGGAACTGCTTTCGAAAGCCGGATTGCTGCAGGGCGCCATGTACGACGCCGTCAACACGCCGATCATCCACTACGTTGATCAGGCTTTGCGCGCGCACAAGCTTTTCACCCGCGACGTCGATTACATCGTTCGCAACGGACAAGTCGTCATCATCGACGAATTTACGGGTCGCATGATGGAAGGCCGCCGTTTTTCGGACGGGCTCCATCAGGCGCTGGAAGCCAAGGAACACGTCAGGATCATGCCCGAAAACCAAACGCTGGCGTCCATCACGTTCCAGAATTACTTCCGCCTGTATCCGAAATTGGCGGGCATGACCGGCACCGCTTTGACCGAAGCTCAGGAATTCGGCGAAATCTACAAACTTGAAGTCGTCAGCATCCCGACGAACCGTCCCGTCGTCCGCATTGACCACCCCGACGAAATCTACGGCAAAGAAATAACGAAATTCAACGCCGTCATCAAACTGATCAAAGAATGTCACGACCGCAACCAACCCGTTCTGGTCGGGACGACGTCGATTGAAAAATCCGAACGTCTGGCGGCGATGCTGACCAAACAGACCGACCTGAAGTTCAACGTCCTGAACGCCCGCCACCATGAACAGGAAGCCTATATCATCGCACAGGCCGGCATGCCCGGCGCGATCACCATCGCGACGAACATGGCCGGACGCGGCACCGACATTCAGCTCGGCGGCAATCCGGACATGCGCATCGAACAGGAGCTGGCCGGCGTTACCGATCCCGACGAACGCGCCCGCCGTATCGCCGAAATCCGTGCGGAAGTCGAAAAAGGCAAGGAAATCGCGTTAAAAGCCGGCGGCTTGTACGTCATCGGCACGGAACGTCACGAAAGCCGACGCATCGACAACCAGCTGCGCGGTCGTTCCGGCCGTCAGGGCGATCCGGGCGAATCCAAATTCTTCCTGTGTCTGCAGGACGATTTGTTGCGCATTTTCGGCGCGGACAGAATCGAAGCCTTCTTAAAACGTTTCGGCGGAATGGAAGACGACGACGTCATCACCGGTCCGTGGATTTCAAAAACGCTGAAGCGTTCGCAGGAAAAAGTCGAATCCCGCAACTTCGACGCGCGTAAGAACATCCTGAAATACGACGACGTCATGAACGATCAGCGCAAAGTCATCTATGAACAGCGCAAAGAGCTGATGACCGCGGAATCGATCACCGACACGATCGATTCGATGCGCGACCAGATCATCGAAGACATCGCCGACACTTATACGCCGGAAAAAGTCGCCATCGACGATTGGAACGTCGCCGGTCTGAAAGAGGAGCTCGACAGGACGCTCGGTATGATCCTGCCGGTCGATTCGTGGATAGAACAGGGAATCGGCACGCAAGAGATCGCGCAGAAAATCGCCGACGCCGCCGCGCAAAAAATGGCGCAAAAACGCGCGATTTACGGTACGGATCTGGAAAAGCAGATCACGTTGCAGGTCCTTGACCAGCTGTGGAAAGAACACCTGCAGGTTCTGGAATATCTGCGCCACACCATCGGGTTGCGCGCTTACGGTCAGAAAGATCCGCTGAATGAATATAAAAAGGAAGCTTTCAATTTGTTCAGCAACATGATCGGCAATCTGCGCGAACAGGTCACGCGTTTCCTGATGCACTTCGAATTGGCGCCGGAAATGATCGAGGAAATCGCCGAACAGCGCCGCCGTCAACAGGACGCTATGCGCTTCATGCACGAACAGCACGACGCGCCGACGGATATGCTCGGTCGGCAACAACAGGACGAGGATCCCGCCGGTTTGGAAAACAGTCCTTTCCGCTATAACAAAGGCGAAGAAATCGATCCGAACGACCCGTCCACCTGGGGCAAGGTGTCCCGAAACGCTCTCTGCCCTTGCGGATCGGGCAAAAAATACAAGCACTGCCACGGCGCGCTGAAATAACCACAAAATATCGGGGTTTCCGCCCCGATATTTTTTTGCCGAAAAACTTTTTTGTTGCGTTTTTGTTAAAAATTCGTTTAAACTGGAGCTACATAGAAAGGAAATGGGGGACCCATGGAAATTTCAGATATGTCGATGGAACAGATGGTTGCTTATCAGGCTCAAAGCGTCCGTTCGGAGCTTTCCGCGAAACTGATGAAATCCGCAGTCCAGCAAGAGCAGAAAATGGTCGACATTTTAGCCGAAAGCGCCGTTCAGGTGGCGAAAGCGTCGGCAAACGGCCGCGGATCGGTTGTCGATATGCTCGTTTAAAAGATTATCCTTGTTCATAAAATAAAGCCCGTCTGCGGACGGGCTTTATTTTTTTAAGAATTAAGCTCCCGTTTGATTTCTTCCAACGTCAGGCGCTTTTCTTTCAATTCTTTCAGACGCCTGACCGTTTCCAACACATCCGACGAAAAAATCATATAATCCGCCGACGTTTTTCCGACGGGCGACAATATCCCGAGGCTCGTCCAATAACGCAACGTCGAAACTCTTTCGCCCGTTTCCTTGGCCAGCTGGCCGATGCGCAAAAAATACGGTTCGGTATTGGCGACTTCGACTTTTTTCATCCGGCCGGATTTCAGATACAGGTCCAAACCGCGATTGACCGCGCGATAGACCAGTTTGTCGTACCCGCTCCGGTCGTTATCGTAAACGGCGGCTTTCAACGTTTGCCAATACTCGTTTTTTTCGCGTCTGGAAAACAGGATCGGCGGATAACCGCTGCGCATCAGGATCATATTCATCATCATGCGCGCAACGGCGCCGTTGCCCATGGCGAACGGATGAACGGCCATCAGGCGCAAATGCACGTCGGCGGCGACCGCGACGGGATGGAGCGTGCGCACGCTGAACAGCCACATACCGATCTCGTCCATTTTGCGGTGAACGGCGACGGGTTCCGGCAAATCCAGATCGCCGAACGGAAAAGTCATCGAAAAGCCGCGGTACATCCCGCCGTTCGCGTCGTCAAGTTCGCGAACGATGACCCTGTGCAGGTTTTTGATATCGTTTTCGTCGAAAGGACGGGCCGTATGCTGCAGCGTTTGTTCGAAAATCATCCGGAAAGCGTTTGACATGTTCAAAACCTGAATATGCTCTTTCAACGAATGGTCGGGAACGACTTTATCCTGAAAAAGAACAAGCTCCGTTTCGCGGCGTGTCAGCGAACCTCCGTCGAAGCAGATGCCGACGCTGGCGACTTCCAGATCGAGTTCGCGGCGCAATCCGTCCAAGACGTCCGGAGGAAAGGGAAGAACGGATTCAAGCTGATTTTTTTTTGCGGACAATTCTTCAAAAGACATCTTTCGGCTCCTATCTGAATTCTATAGGGATAAAGGGCGTTTCAACCGGCCCTTCATAAAGCTGGCGGGGTCTGGCAAGTTTCGGCTGACCTTCGTTGTTTTCGCGCCAATTCGCGATCCATCCCGGCATCCGGCCGATCGCGAACATGACCGTGTACATGTTCAGCGGGATTTTCAGCGCGCGCAAAATCATTCCGGAATAAAAATCAACGTTCGGATACAAATGGCGTTCTTTGAAATAATCGTCGTTCAGCGCCGCCTGCTCCAGTTCCAAAGCGGTATCGATCAGCGGGTCGTCCGTATGCTCGGCGTCCAGCAGGTCGAAGACGGCCTTTTTCAGGATTTTGGCCCGCGGATCGAACGTTTTGTAAACGCGGTGTCCGAAGCCCATCAGCCGGACTTCGCGACGTTTGACGCGTTCGACGAATTCCGGCACCGTTTCCTCCCCGCCGGACAAACGGGACAGCATTTCGAAAACAGCGACGTTCGCTCCGCCGTGAAGCTTTCCCCACAACGCGCAAATGCCAGACGCCACCGATGAAAACAGGTTCGTTTCCGCCGACCCGACGATCCGCACCGTTGAGGTCGAACAGTTCTGTTCATGATCGGCGTGAAGCATCAGGAACAGGTTGAGCGCCCTGACCGCCGCTTCGGTCGGCTGATGCGGCTTGTTCGGCAAAGAAAACATCATGTGCAGGAAGTTGTCGCAGTAGCTTCTGTTCGGATCGGGATAAACGAACGGCAGGCCCATCGCTTTTCTGTAAGAAAACGCGGCGATGGTGCGGACTTTGGAAATGATGGCGGCGACGGCGTTGCGCATGGCTTCCTCGTTCGTCGTATCCATGATTTCCGGCGAATAGCAGATCAGGGAATTGACGACGGCGGACAAAATCGACATCGGTTGTCCGGACGGGGGAAACGCGTCGAAATGATGGAGGAGCCCTTCATGCAACAGCTCGTTATTGGTCAGGCGCGCCGAAAACGTTTTAAGCTCGGCTTTCGTCGGCAACCGGCCGTAAATCAACAGCCACGCCGTTTCGGTGAACAGCATTTTTTCGGCGACGGTTTCGATCGGTATGCCGCGATAGCGCAGGATGCCTTTTTCGCCGTTGACATAGGTGATCCTGCTGGCGCAGGACGCCGTATTGCCGAATCCGGGATCGAAAGCGGTCAGCCCCGTCAGTTTCCGCAAATCCCTGACATCAATGCTTTTTTCCCCCGTTGTCGCGGACAGCAAAGGCAATTCGAAACGCTGTCCGTTATATTCCAAGGCGACGGTATCTGTCATCGGATTTCCCTCATTTCGTTTTTAAAGCGGTCCTTCATGGCGGCGGCGGCCTGAGGTCCGCGCAGTTTTTCGGTCAGACGTATCCGGACGGCGCGAACGAACGATTCCGTATCGACGCCCGTTTTTGTTTCGGATTTCAGCTTATCGACCAGATCGGGCGTTGCAATTCCTTCGGCCAGAACATCCGCGCACGCGTCGTGCAATCCCTTGGCGTAAGCGGCAAGAAGTCCGTTTTCGGGTTCCCTTGCTGCAGCCTGTGTGAAAGCAATCGACAAACCTTCGATGATCGGCACGGGATCGTAGCGCAAAAAGCCGTCCCGTTTGGCTTTTTCCATCAAATCGGGCGCCGTGCCGGCCCCGCCCATTTCCGGCCAGACGCGACCGTCCGCAAGCAGGATGACCGAATTGACGGAAGCGATGCTCGCCCCCAGGTCCATCGCGTCCGAAACGATGTCGCCCCACAGGTTGTCATAGGCGTAGCACGTCTTGCCCGAAAAAGGATCGGTAAACATTTTGACGGCGCATTGATCGGGGGGCATGATGAAGAAATCCTCCCCTTCGACGCGCTTTCTGTGCAAAGCCTCGTCCCGCGCGGCTTTAACGACGGGAACGTCGAACGGATCGGTTTCGTCGAAAGCGAAAACGACGCGCTGATAGTTCTTCTTTCCGGCCTGATCGAAGACCTGCCGTACATAGCGGACGGCATCGGCGTAATCATAGTGCATTTCTTCGAACATATCGCCGGCTTTGACGGGGACGCGGATATCGCGACCGCCGATCGAGACGCGGAAAAAGCCGTCCGTTTGAACGGTTTTGTTCAGACCGCCGTATTCGCTTTTTCCGGCGGAAAAGCGGCAAACGGAAAAATCGTCCGCCGGTTTTTTGACGCCCTTTTCATAAACGGCTTTCAAAACCGCCGCGACTTTCGGCCCGTAGGACGGATCCGGAACAAGAACGGTCATATCGTCCTTTACCGGTCTTGTCAGCAGACGGGCGAACGCCGCATCGACGATATCGCCGCAGTTTCCTTCGCGCCGGTCGAGCCCGGCCGCTTCGCGCACATCGTTGTAGATTTTCTTTTTTTCGCCGTCCAATTCTGGGCGAACGGTGTATTTCGACATGAAAACGATTTCTTTTCCCCGTTCGACCGCCTGACGGCACAACGCTTCGATTTCGGCGCGCTTCGTCGTTTTAAAGAAGACGGGAGAGCCCGCGGACAACTTTTCGGGACCGCGGACAAGCTTGTGATTAAATTCGACGGAGACCTCGACATCGTCGTCCGGAACGACGCATTGCGCATCCTTCATCCGGCCGCCCGCCGGAAACAACGTTTCGATTTTTCCGGCGCCGTCATAATCGGGCAGAACCGTGTCGATCAGTTTTGAAAAGCCGGGGTTTTCATACCGTTCCAGATTTCCCTTGACCAACCAGTGCCCCCGCATATAGCCGTTCGGCGTTCCCGTCGCCAGCTTGCTCAAATCCTCCGGCCGGCGGTCGTCCCCCGATTCTTTGAGCGCGGCGACCACTTGTTCGCGCGTCGGCGTGATGCCGGGACCTTTCAGCAAAACGCCGTCGGGATCGCCGCCCGCCATTTCGATCGTTTCTTCGATGACCTGCCCGTTCGTTCTGATCCGCCCGTTCAGGCTCCAGTCGTGTTCGCGCAGCCGTCCTTCGCCCGAAATGTCGGCAAAAGGTTCGATCAATTCCTTTTTGACGATTTTATACGCCGCGCCCGCCGCTTCTTCGGGCAAAGCGATATCAATATGAGCTTTAATCATCGTTCACCGCCTTGAAATACTCTTCCGTCGTCGGAAACGCGCCGCGCAGAACGGCAACGGCTTCCAGTTCGGCGCTGACCAGATAAACGGAGGCGTCATCCCCCATCCGGCCTTTGAAATTACGCGTGGAGGTCGTTAAAACATTTTTAGCGCCGGCGACCCGTTCCTGATTGCCCATGCACAAGGAACAACCGGATTCCTCGATTCCGACGCCGCTGTCGCGCAAAGACGGCAGAACGCCCTTTTCTTCAAGCTTTTTCGCCGCGGGCTTTGTCGGAACCGCCGCCCGAACGGGGCAAGCTGGCTTTTTGCCGCGCAGGATACGTTCGAACGTTTCAAAGTCCCGAACGCCCGTCATGCACGATCCGATAAAGCCGAAACCGACGGGCGTTCCCGACAGGTCGGACAAAGGTTTGACGTTGTCGGGCGTGTGCGGGCAAGCGACATACGGCTGGTCGATTTCGTTCAGATCGATATGAACGACGGCTTTATACACGGCCCCTTCGTCCGCCGCGGCTTTGACGGGGCGGGAAAGCCAGTCCGTCAGGGCTTTGCGCCGTTCGGCCAGAACGCCGTTTTTATCATATCCGTTCGCGATCAAAGCATCGATAACGGGCAACGACGAGTCCTTCACATAGGCGGCGACCGTTTCGGCGTCCTGCTCGAAATACGCCGCCGCGGCACTGCGTTCCGCCGACGAATTGGTCAGCTTGAACACGTCGATCATGTCGAAAGGCTGTCCCGAACGGCGGTATTCGATGATCGTTCCTTCGAAAATATTTTTGCCGAACAGTTTTAACGCCTTATACGGCAGATAATTGACCAGATCGCGAACCGTTACGCCCTTTTTAAATTCGCCGTCGATAACGACCAGAACGCTGTCCGGCACGGTGATTTCCGTAACGCCCGTCGCGGCCGCTTCCGCCACGCCGCCCGAACCGAGGGGAAAACTCAACGCCGTCGGAACGCGCGTATGCGAATCGCCGCCGACAACGACGGTATCCGGAACAACCATCTCGTTCAGCCAGGAATGGATGATCCCGTCGCCCATGTTCAACGCGACGCCGCCGATATTCCGGACGAAAGACGCCAGTCTGTCGTTCGCGGCGACGACGGCGGGCGAACGGAACGCCAAAGCCGCGTTATGGCATTGCGATTGCAGGAACAGAGGAACGGCCAGCTTCATCGCCGCCAACGTCCCCTGCAGCTCCTGCACGGTCATCGGGCCGGTCGTGTCCTGCGACGCCACGGTCCCGACGCGGGCGTAAACGGTTTGTCCCGCCGAAACGCTTTTCAGACCGGCGGCGACGGCGATGACTTTCTGCGCGGCCGTCATCGGACGAACAACGTCTTCGTTTTTTTCCGTTTTAAACGGTAACGGCGGGTAAAAATCCAGTTCTCTGCGCGCGTTTTCGGTCAGGATGCGCCCCATGCGGAACGCCGTTCCCCCGCCCGCGCGCAAAACATCAAAGTCCGGCCGTTCAAAGGACGACACGACGTCGCCTTTATCGTTTTTCAGAACGCCGCCCGCCCAGTCGATCGTAACGACGTCGCCCGTTTTCAGAACGGCTGTGTCAACGCGCAAAATGACAGAACCCATATCCTCCGCGGTCTTGGCGAAAATCGGCCCCAGAACGGAACCGGCGAACACGATCGCCCGCGTGCGTTTGTTCGGTTGGTTGCGCGTATCGTCGTTTGAAATCCCCGTGTTCCATTCGACGTTGTTCATCCCCGACTTGCGCGACGAACTCGTGCCGATCCTGTCCGCCGTCAAAGCGACGGGGATATCGCCGGACGCGGCTTTCAGCGATTGAAGCTCCTCATACATTTCCCGCGTCATAAAATAATGCTTGGCGTGAAAAGGGATGTCCGTTCGCGTATGCCCGCCTTTGGAATGGGACAGGAAATCGGTCGACGCTTCGATATCGTCGGGAATTTTATACACGACGACTTTCGTTTCCTTTTCCCAAGCAGGCCTTTGCGCGAACCAATCCGCCCGCGCCCAGGATTCCAACAGCTCCCGCGCCGCCGCGTTTCCGTTCCGCGCCTTGTCCGCCACCGAATCGAAGGCGTTGTGGATCAGAACCGTTCGGGACAGAGCGTCCTTCGCTTTTTGCGCCGTTTCGTCGTTATCCAGCAACCGGACGAGCGCGGGGACGTTCCAACCGCCTTTCATATATTCCAGAAAAGTTATCGCTTCATCGGCGGAAAGAGCGTCTGTTTTTCGCTTTCCCGCCGCGACGTCGTATAAAAAAGACGCTTTGATTTCGGCCGGTTTTCCGGTGCCGTTTTCGACTTCCGTCAGCAAAAGGTCCAGCGCGCGCGGGTCTTTTCCGGCCAAGGCAACGGCGGCGGCCGTTTCGTCCGCGTTCATCGGGCGCGGCGGCAAACCGTCGGCTTTGCGCGACAAAACGCCGTCTTCGGGATGTTTGGCGTCAAACGGGCGCGGTTCGTCGCAGGAGTCGATATAAGCTTGCAGAATGTCTTCGGCGTTCATCGGGAAAACCTCTTAAAAGGCGGGAACATCAGGGTTCGATCATCCCGTACAAAGGCGGATAAGGCATTTTCCACAGCTTCAGCCCGCCGTCTTCCTCGATCAGACCGAGCGTCGTCCGTCCGCTCTGGTTATCGACGCTTCCCGCCGCCGTGCGCGCGGAACGGAAAAAGACGACCTCCGCAAAAACTTTGTTTTCCGTCATTTCGACGTCGCCGATATCCGTCCGGTATTCGATTTTATCGAAAGCGGCAAAATCGTTTTCGACCGCAAGCTTCAAATCGTCGCGGTTTCCCTGAAACCGTTCGCTGATATTGGCCATAAAAGCGTCAACGTTTTTCGTTTCATACGCCCTGTTAAAGCCTTCCAGCACGGAAACGGCCGTTTTAGGCGTCGACGAACACGCGGACAAACAAATCGTCAAGACTGTCAAAATCAGTTTTTTCATGAGGCCCCCTTTGTAAATTCGCGCAGAGCGAAAAGAACGGTCGCCATAAAGCGGCTTTTCTTTTCTTCGACTTTCCAGCGCTGATCCCGCGGATAGGTGAAACGGACGCGCACATACGACATCAGCCTTTTATCCGATGCCAGCATGATCACGGTCTTTTTCTTTTCATTGTTTTGAACGAACAAGGCGTCGCCTTCAATGACGCGGAACTTTTCCCGACGCCAGCGCAGATCGCGGGCGGCTGTCCGTTCGGCGATCTTCACGCCGGAATACAATCCGGATTTTTCCATTGCCTTGACTTCCTGCAAGTGTTTGTCCAGCAACTCATGAACGGAAGCGGTAACATCGTCGGTCAAAACGATATCCTGATTGTTGTAAACGAAAACGGTGATGACGACGTCTTTGTTCAGATCGGTATAAACCCGCGTGAAACCGGCGCCTTTCTGATTCGCTTCCCTGTCGGCGACGTCCGCCGTTCCCGTAAAGCCTTCAATTTCCGACGGCAGGGACGCGACGGCTTCTTTTTGCGTTTCGGCGATAACGACCTGAATGCGGTCGGCCAGCGTTTTCGGTTCGCCGTCATTTTTTCCGATCGACGATTTTTTATTTTCGACGGCGGGCGCGTCAATGACGGGTTGAGGATTTTCATCAATCAACAAAACCGCCGATTTTTTCGGCATAAACAATTTTCCGGCCGTTTCGCTCGCAACGGAGGGCTTTCCCGGTTCTTTCGTTTCCTCCGCCGGAGCCGCAGGTTCATCCTGCGTCACGGTTTCTTCCCTCGGAGTTGCAGTTGTTTCGGGTTCTCCCGTTTCCTCCGCCGGAGCGGCTGGTTCGTCCGGCGTCACAGTCTCTTCCGTCGGCGTTTCAGTCGTTTCAGGCTCTTCCGTTTCCTCCGTCGGAGCGGCTGGTTCGTCCGGCGTTACGGCCTCTTCCGTCGGCGTTTCAGTCGTTTCGGCCTCTTCCGCTTTTTCCGCCAGAGCGGCGGGCTCGTCCTGCATCACGGCCTCTTCCGTCGGCGTTTCAGTCGCTTCGGGCTCTTCCGTTTCCTCCGCCGGAGCCGCAGGTTCATCCTGCGTCACAGCCTCTTCCGTCGGAGTTTCAGCCGTTTCAGGTTCTTCCGTCGAAGAATCGGCAAGGACTTGAGCGGACAGTATTTCGGCGTTTTGCGCGGACGACACGTTTTTAACGGGGGCGACGTCCCGCACAAAAGGATTCGTCATACAGGCGGATAACAGCAACACGGGGAACGGGAATCTGATCTTCATTCCTTCACAAGCCTTATACAAAAATCTGCGGTATTTTAGCCTTAAATATCCTTGCGCGCAACGGTAAATTCTGGAAAAGCGTCAAGAGAAAAGCTTTTCAGCAGGCTTTTCGGGATAAAAAGGCTCTGTCCCGTCTTGCCGGGGGATAAAACAGGCACCGTTTCGCCCGTCAAACCGTCGACGACACTGTCCAAAACGACGGGAACGGGATCGCTCCCGTCCGGCGGCAGAAGAAAGATCGTATCGCCGGTCGCGACCTTATGGAACAGCGTCAGTTCCAAACCGTCGGCGCGGCGGGCCTTGACAACGCCGGCGTTGCGGGCGGGAGCGTCGCTGGTAGCCGTTTCGTAATTCTGCGCTTCGGCCCCCGGAACACCGTCAAAAAAGCCTGTCGTATAGCCGCGGTTTTGAACGGCGTTCAGTTCCGCCTGATACGGATCGGGGCTCCATTTGTCGGGCGCGGCGAACCAGTCGTCGATCGCTTTCCGGTACGCCCGCGCGACGCTTGCGACGTAATACGGCGTCTTGTTGCGCCCCTCGACTTTCAGAATGTCGATTCCGGCCGCCAAAATCCTGTCGAGTCGCGGCATCAGACACAAATCCTTCGAATTGAAAACATACGTCCCCCGTTCGTCTTCCTCAACGGGAAGAAAGGCGCCTTTGCGCGTCTGTTCTTCGGCGTAAAGCCTATATTCCCAGCGGCACGAATGGGCGCAAACGCCCCTGTTCGCGCTCCGCCCCGTCATGAACGCCGACAACAGGCACCGGCCGGAATAGCTCATGCACATCGACCCGTGAACGAACATTTCCACTTTCATATCGGGAAAGCGAGCTTTGACGGCGGCGATGTCCTTAAAAGGCGTTTCGCGCGAAAGCACGCACACCTTAGCCCCCAGATCGCGCCAAAATCCGACGGTCAGCCACGAACCGACGTTGGCTTGCGTCGACACGTGCAACGGAACGGACGGCAATCTTTCGCGCATGAAAACGAACACGCCGGGGTCGGATACGATCAGCCCGTCCGGCGCCAGATCCCGAACCGTTTCGGCAAAACCGTCCAATCGGGGGACGTCGTCGTTGCGTGAAAAAAGATTCAGCGTCAGATAAATTTTTTTACCGATCGAATGAACATATTTCACGGCTTCGCTCAACGACGCTTCGTCAAAACCGGAACGCGCCCGCAAAGACAGCCCCGGAACGCCGGCGTAAACGGCGTCCGCCCCGTATAAAAACGCCGTTTTAAGCGCTTCGGGCGTTCCCGCCGGCAACAACAATTCGGGTTTGTTCATCCTTATTCTCCTTCCGACGCGTCAATGTATCCCTTTTTCCGGCCGCGCACAAAGAATCTTTTGACAACGGGGGCGCCCCGTGTTTTCCTTTCGGAAAGAGGAGGTCCGTCGCATGATCGCAAAAAAACAATACCTGAAACTGATCAAGTACTTTGCCGCACTGGTGATCGCGGCCTGTTGCACGAACGTCATCCGCGGCGTCGTCAAACTGGTTGATGCGGACACCGTCAGGATCGGAACGGAAAAAGTCCGTTTCCTCGGCGTGGACGCGCCCGAATCGAAACAAACATGCCGGTGCGGCGGTCAAACCGTTCCGTGCGGGCAACAGGCGACGGAGGCTCTGCGAAAATTCGTCGGCGCCGAAAAAATCTTTTGCGAAGGCGACGAACGCGACCGTTACGGACGGTTGATCGGCGAATGTTTTATCAGACGCGACGGTGAAAAAATCAGTTTGAACAGCTGGTTGGTCGCGAACGGCTGGGCCGTCGCCTATGTCAGCTATTCCAAAAAATTCGCCGGCGACGAAGCGGCCGCCAAAGCCGAAAAGCGGGGGCTTTGGGCGTGCGAATCCTTCCAGAATCCGGCCGAATTCCGCCACGGTAAACGGAACCGCCCGAACACCGGCGCGAAAAAGCGCAAACAGGCGAAAGCCCGACGCAAAAGAAGCGCGACGGCAGATTGACAAAAAACTTGCTTTTTTGGACAAACGCCCTTATAATTTTTCCGAGATTTTGAATGGAGCGTACCTATGTCGGAATCCGTTTCGGCGTTTATAAGCAAAAACAGCATCCGCAAATTCGTTTGCGGCGCCAAAGCGCGCGCCGAACGCGCCGCCGTCAAAACGGTCGCGGGTTTGATGCTGGCGTCCGCTTTTACGGCCTGTTCCCCGTCCGAATCGAAAAGCGAAACGAACGACGGCAAACCAACGACGGCTTACGCCATAACGGAAAACGGCGATACGATCTGCTCCTATCTGGCCGTAACGAAGGACAAAGCCTCTTTCGACCGTTTGCAAGGTCTGGTCAACAACGCGACCAAAAGCAAAACGGGGTGTCTGGTCCTGAAAGCCATTTCCGAAAAGGGAACGGTTCTGACCGTCGATACAGCTAAATCCACCACCGTCGGCTTTTTCAATCCGGCGAGCAATTCCATCACGTTAAACGAAAGATTCGGTGACGACGTACTGCAGTCCTGTCTGATCCACGAAGGCAAACATTCCGTTCAGAACACCGCTTTGAAGCTTCTGCCCAACTATATGTACGATTTCGCGTCGAACACGATCGTTTCCCGCGCGAAGGAAGCCGACGCCGTCGCGACGCAGACAAAGTTTTCTTACGAAATGATGCAACAGGGCGACAGTACGGCGTGGAAGGATCTGAAACAAAATCACGCCGCGATCACCCGTGCGTTCGAAACGCAGGCTTTGCGTCACGGCGTCGATTCGAAGCAAGCCATGAACGCCGCCATGCTGAAATGGTATGACGATATCCCGTATTCGTCGCTCTACGACGCAAGCCGGCTCGATTACCATTTCCGGATAATGCATTCGAACTCCGGCGAAAACCTGAAAACGATGTTTTCGCGGACCGTCAACGCCGATTCCGTCATCACCCGCATTTGCGCTTTGGACGGCGTGTCTTACGCGGGAACGGACGGTTCCGTTCTGAAATCGCCGCGGACTTTTTCGATCACTTCCGATATGTATATCCAAGCGAAACGCTTGTGCTCTTATCAGGCGTCCAAATGCGGACGCGGCGATTCTTCGGTTTCGGGAATGTACGTCGTTTCGAAGAACAACGAACGCCTTGACATAACGTACGGTCAATCCGCAGCGAATCTGAACGCGAAAGCGAACGCCGTTTCTTATCAATTCGCAGCGCGTCGTTATACCGGTCGGTGAAAATCAAACGTATTTTGCGACGACGATCATCGCGGCGGTCATCAGGGCCAGCCGCAAGGGGCTTTTCGCCGACTGGGATATAAAAGCGCCGACTGCGACCGCGACGCACATATGCGCAATCTGACCGTTATAAGCGCCCGTCTTACGCGCCACGACCGACAATCCGACGGAAAACAAAACCACGGCGGCGGGGAAAGCGATGTCTTTCCAAACGTCGCTTGCCGTTTCCTTAACGGTCCCGCGACGGCAAAACAGCGCGGCGCACAAGCTGGTTTCATACAGCAAAACGGGCTTTACCGTTGTTGACAGACCGTACGATAAGGCGGCGCACAACGCGATGATGAAAACGAACGTCAACGGTCTGGCGCGCGCCATCGGCGTTTCGGGCAGAACGCACAATGCCCGGAAAGCGATGATTGCATAAGCGAAAAGATTAAGAAACAATGACTGGGACAGAGGATATTTCAAAAGCGCGCCGATCAGAAAAGCGATCGCCGCGGTCGGAGCGACTTTATCGGCGGCTCCCCCCAATGAAGCGCCGCTTTTGACGAAAGCGGCCGCCGTCAACAGGGCGGCAACGGCGGGAAGCCACGGCATTCCGGCGTTCGCCAGAGCGAACGTCATGCAGAACGGCGCGACGGAAGCCAGAACAATCTGCAAACTTTTCATAAGACACCTGTCAATATTTTAAAGACCTTTTACTTTTTTAGGATTATAAGAAAAAGATGAATTTTTAATAAACGGACCTGTTCATGACGATTATCTTTCCGCCGCCTTCCCCTGTTTACAACGAAGCCTTCGACGCCGCGGGAAATCCGCGTCCGCATTGGGAACGCTTTTTTGCGGCACTGGAACGAAACGCCGATAAAATCCCTTTTTACGGCGCGCAAACCGAACGCCTGATGCAGGCGGATCTGTTGAGCTTTGAGGAAAAACGCGTCCGCGACATCATTCCTGTCATCCTGCCGGCGTCCGATTTCGATTCGATCGCGCGGGGATTGGAACAGCGCGCGAGACTGTTCAACGCGTTGCTGACCGACCTGTACGGCAAACAGTCCCTTATTTTGAACGGCGTCCTGCCGCCCGCCGCCGTATTCGGCAATCCGGCTTACTTTCCGGCCCTGAAAGGCTTTGTCCCCGCGGGCGGCGTGTTCGTTCAGGAATACAGCGCCGAACTGGAACGTTCGCCCGACGGCCGTTTTTGGGTCGTCAACGATTATCTGCAGGTGCCGCAGGGCGTCGGCCGCACCATCAAAAACAGACAGGTGTTTTCCCGCGTCATGCCGGAAATCTACGCCGCCCTGTCGCCCGCCCGCGTGTCGGAATTTTTCGACGCCTACCGCGCCCATCTGTTCGCCTTCGCCCCCGCCGGCAAGATACCGACGGCCGTCCTGCTGACGGAATCGACCCGCAAAGCGTTGTCGTTCGAAGAATCGTACTTTGCCCGAAACCTCGGCATCAGCGCGGTCGAACCGGACGATCTGACCGTCCGCGACGGCGAAGTTTATCTGAAAAACATCGACGGGCTGAAAAAGACGGACATTATCCTGCGACGGATGAACGACGCGTTGTGCGATCCGCTGGAACTTGCCGGTTTTTCGGCGTTCGGCGTCGCCGGTCTGACCGAAGCGGCGCGCGCGGGCAACACCGTCGTTCTCAATCCGCTCGGCACGGGATTGGCGGAATCGCCCGTTTTCAAAGCCTTCATCCACGGCATATCCCGCGCTTTGCTGGGCGAAGAACTGTTGTTGCCGTCCGTTGCCGCCTGGTGGGGCGGTCAGGAAAAGGAAGCCCGATATCTGATCGAACACAGAACGGCTTTGTCGTTTCGCGACGCGTTCGACGGTTCGGTTTGCGCGCCGACGGCCGCGGAGATCGCCGAAAGTCCGGAACGTTTCGTCGGCATGGAAAAAGTCGCGGCGTCCGAAACCCCCGTATGGCGGAACGGACGGTTCGAAAACGCGCGTCTGCGGCTGAAGATCCCCGTCGTTTACGACAGCGGCGATTATCGCGTCATGCCGGGCGGCCTGGCGTTCACCCGCGTCGGCGAATGCGTCGGCGTCGCCGATCTGTGCGTCGTCGGCAAGGAAACGGCGCACCGCCCGAAAGAAACGGCTGAAAAAGCATCCGTTCCCGTTCGTTCGACGTTCGAACTGACCAGCAGGATCGCCGAAAACATGTTCTGGCTCGGCCGCAATCTGGAACGCAGCGAACAACTGGCGCGCCTGTTGCGCGTTACGCTGTCGCGCGCGACGCAAGGATCTGAATTTCCCGATCCGAACGATGTCGCGACGCTTTTGTGCGTGTTCGCGTCTCAAGGCTACATGCCCTTTGCCGCTTTTACGGACGACGCCGAACGCGCCCGCGCCCTGCCCGTTTTGAAAAAGATCATGTGCGCCGCCGACGGCAACACGCTGCGCACGCTGTTCCGCCGCATGAAGGAAATGGCCGATCAGTTGCACGACCGTCTGTCCGTCGATACGGGCGAACTGTTCGCCGCGCTTGAACCGCTGTTGCCCGAGGAAACGGCGAACGACCCGATCATCCTGAACCGTCTGGACAACGTGATCCTGCGGCAAAACGCTTTGAGCGGTCTGATCCGCGAAGACATGACCCGCGACCACGGCTGGCGTTTCATGGAAATCGGCCGGCGGCTGGAACGCGGTCTGCAGATTTTGAACCTGATCGGCGGGATCGTGTGCTGCCGCATCGACGGTTTCGAACCGTCGCTGGAAAGCCTGCTTGAAACGTCGGACAGCCGGATGACGTACCGCGTCCGTTATATGGCTCTGCCGACGGTGCCGCTGGTGTTCGACCTGCTGGTGTGCGACAGGAGCAATCCGCGCGCGCTGATCTATCAGATTTTGAAACTGCGCCAAAACATCTCCGTCCTTGAAAACGAAAGCCGCATGCCCGGCCTGTTTTCCAAAGAAACCGGCGTTTTGGAAGACGCCGTCAAAGCCGTGGACGCCATTGACGTAACGAACATCGCCGATCTGGGCGGCACCATCGACGATTTGCGCGCCCGTTTGCAGAATTTCGCGGAAGTCCTGAATATTTCCTGCTTCATTCACGGCAAATCGACCAGACAGGGCCCCGCCTATAAAAAAGGAACCAACGGATGATCACAACGTATCAGGTCCGCCACAAAACCGTTTACCGCTACAGCCAACCCGTTACGCTGTCGCACCATTTGGCCCGTCTCAAACCGAGAAGCACGCGATTTCAAACGGTTTTAAAAGCCGGCATCACCATGACGCCCGCCCCCGCCTTTCAGCACGACCGGACGGACGCGTTCGGCAACACGGAGACTTTTCTGATTGCCGAAACGCCCCATTCGGAAATGACGGTCACGTCCGATTTCACCGCCGCGGTCGTCGCGCCGGAGTATCCGGATCCCGAAACCACCCCGTCGTGGGAGGAAACGGCGCGTCTGGCCGCTTATCCGACGACGCCCGAAACGCTGGAAGCGGCGGAAATGACGGCGGCTTCCTGCTTTGTGCCGAAAAGTGCGAAAGCCCGCGAATACGCGGCCGTTTCCTTTACTCCGAACCGGCCCGTTCTGGCCGCCGCCGAAGACATCATGCGCCGGATATTCAAAGATTTCACCTACGACCCTTCCGCAACGAGCATCGCCACGCCGATCGACGAAACGGTCGCCATGAAACGCGGCGTCTGTCAGGATTTCGCGCACGTCGCCATCGCTTGTCTGCGCTCGTTCGGCGTTCCCGCCCGTTACGTCAGCGGTTATATCCGCACGCGCCGTCCCGCGGAAGGCCCCGGGAAAGGCGACATAGAACTGATCGGCGGCGACGCGTCGCACGCGTGGTTTTCCGTTTTCGTGCCGACTTACGGCTGGATCGATCTGGACCCGACGAACAACACCTATGTCAAAACCGACCACCTGACCGTCGGTTGGGGTCGGGACTTCGACGACATGAGCCCGTTCAAAGGACTGATGAACGGCGGCGGCAATCATTCCGTCCAAGTCGACGTCGCCGTCATGCCCGTCCGGTCCGACTAGGCAAAATTTGCCTAGCAACATATTGAATTTATTTAATTTTTTTGTTTGTTTTTTTTCTTTTTCATGTTATCGTTAAAGAAAAGGGAGAAGTTTGTCCCGCCGAAAGGAAAGGATGAAAGCAATGAAAACAATGCCTTATAATCTGGCTCGTTCCGCATCGGGCACCATTGCGACATCGCTGGGAACATCGGCCATGCTGACCAAACTGTTCGACAAATCGGCGACGGCGCTGGCAACGGGCAAAAAGATCAATCATTCGACCGACAATTCCGTCCTGTTCTGCAAAGATTACCGCCTGAACGAACGCGCCGCCGGACTGAACAGCGTCATGGACACATTGAGCAAAGCGGCGTCGCGTCTGGAAACGGCGGGAAGCTGCATCGATTCCCTCATCGATCTGGTCGAACTGGCCCGATCGACGGCGAATTCGGCTCTGGAATGCAAAGACTGCACCTCTTGGGTAAAAAGCAAGCCGTTCACCCTGACCAAAGATTCTCTGCTGACGGACATACCGGACACGGCGGACGGCGATAAATTCATCGTTCGGACGGGCGAGAACACGACCTATGAATCGTCGATTCTGATGGATGCCGACACGACGCTTGACGACATCGGGCTTCTTCAGGGCGACGAACTGCGCGTCAGGCTGGGAACCGAAGACTGGGTAACGCTGAAAGTCGCGGACGTTTCCGTTCCCGTAAAGTCGTTCCTGAAACAGTTGGAAGAAATGTACGGCTCCGACAAGATATCGGTCGATATCACGGACGGCAAACTGACAATCAAATCCCTCAACGCGCAACCCGTTCTTTTGGCGGGCCCCGAAAAAACGGAGATCGTTGACGGCGTTCCGACGCAGGTCATCGACTTTTCGACGGCGGACGCTTTCGGATTCGACACGACGACGACGCAGGTCATCACCATAAAAAGCGGGCAAAAGTTTTCGCATTTGTTGGACGAATTGGACACGAACAGCGAACTGACGTCGTATATCGGATCGGACGGAAAGCTGAACATCGCGTCGATCTACGGCGAACCGCTGGTCGTTTCGGATTACACGGGCGGTTTCGTCAAAGAGCTGGGGCTGGATGAAACGGTGCAATCGGGCGGATTGAAAACGACGCAAAGCTTTGCCGAAGATTTCAACAAACTGCTCAAACAGATCGACCGGCTGGTCGACGACTGCAAGTACAACGGGACCAACATGTTGCTCGGCGACGGGCTCCGGACCGTTTTTTCCGAAGACGGCGCCGATCATCGCGACATCGCCGGAATCAGACTCGACACCGAAGCGCTCGGGCTGGAAAAGGCTGTCAACGATTGGCAAACGCCGGACGACGTTTACGAAGCGTTGAATCGCCTGACCGAAGCCAAAAACATCCTGCGTTCGGCGTCGAACCATTTTCAGCGCGAAACGGCGATTCTCGCGTCCCGAAGCGATTTTCTGACCGACCTTTCCGAAACTTTTCTGACCGGCGCGGAAAGTTTGACCGCCGCCGATCTGAACGAAGCCGCCGCCAACGAAACGGCTGCGTCGACACAGAAAGAGTTGATTAACAGCGTCATCAATATTACTCTGGAATCATCGGCATCGGTTTTATCGCTTTTTTAATTTGTTAAGGAGATCCTCTTATGCCTTTGAAAATTGAATTGAAACCGGGCGAAAGGCTGATCATCGGCAACGCCCTGATTACCAACGACAAGGAAAGAACAAAGATTTTCATCGACGGCAACGTGCCGATTTTGCGCGAAAAGTACGTCATGACGCCCGAAATGGCGGATACGCCCTGCAAACGCATCTACTTCGTTTTGCAAAAAATGTATCTGGCCAAGGATCCGAAAATCTATCACAAGGAATATTTCGATTTCGTCGGCGATCTGACGACGGCGGCACCGAGCTTCATTCCCGACATGAACGACATCAACGGCACGATTTTGGGCGGCGATTACTACGGCGCGCTGAAAAAGATGATGACCCTCATCGAAAAAGAAGCGTCGTTACTGCAGATAGCGATGAAATAACTTTCCTTTTTGGCGAAGGCGGCGTAAAAGCCGCCTTTTCTTGTCAAAAAAAGCTTTATTATCGCGGCAAAAACAGTATAGTGACAGTGAATAAAGAACAGTAAAGGATAAAGAAAATGCGCTTGTATTGTCCCGTGTGCGACAAGGAATATCCGTTGGAAACGGAATCCCCGTATTGTCCCGAAAGCACGGACAAGGGACTGCATCCCTTGATCAAGCAGGAGGAACGGGGCGAACTGGAACGCGTGTTTCCGACGATTCTGACCAAACGCTGGAACGACGGCAAAATATCGTTCAGCGTGTTCCGCGAATTTTCGGCGTCTTATCAACTGGCGGCCGCGCACGGCAAGGCGAGCTGGTGGGTCGAAAAAGCCGTCGCTTTGTCGGACGCCTGCGAACAGCTGACCGGACGGGGATTGGTTCGCACGCCCGTCATACAGGCCGATGAACTGGCCGAAACGCTCGATTTGCCGCCGGCAACGCTGTTCGTCAAAAACGAATCGCAGCAAATGATGGGATCGCACAAGATCCGTCACTTCGCCGGCGAGATCATGCATTTGGAAACGTTGCGCGAAATCACCGGAACCGAGAAAAAAACGCTGGCCTGTTTCTGCAACGGAACAACGGCCGTTTGCGCCGCGTCCGTCGCCAAAGCCGCCGAATATCCTCTTTACGTCTTTTTATCCGAAAAAGTCCCCGACGAGATTCTCGCCCTGTTGACGAATTTGGACGCAAACGTTGTTGTCGCCGAAAACGGTTCGGCCGAAAAGCTTTATAACGACGCGTTGAAGAAATTCGAATGGGCGCCGTTCAGCCTGTACGCCCGCGACATCTGGTCGGCGACGGAAGGCGCGGAAACGTTCCAATACGAATTTCTTTTCCATCAATATCTGGAAAACGCCCCTCTGGACGCGGAAATCGTTCAGGTCGGCGGCGGCGGTTTCGCCAATGCCGTCGCGGCGGCGAACGCGTTGTTCAAACGGTTGAGCATTTTGCGCGTCCTGCCCCGTTTTTACGCCTGTCAGCCGGAAGAATCGTATCCTTTGTCGCAAAGCTATTTCAAAGTCCTGCGCGAACTCGGCCGTCACAGCGTCATCACTCTGCCGCCCGAACTGGCCATGTTGCTTGAAGGCGACTTCGACGCAAAGGATCTGATGGAAACCAATCTCGGCCAAATCAAAATGACGGCGAGCCTGCTTTCGGACATGTATCCGAAAGTCAAAGAAGGCTTTGACGCCGTCTTCGCTTTTATCGGCGCGAACCGCAACGACTACTTCACGCCGACGGCGCAGGAATTGAAAGATTTCGGCAACGACGCCGCTTACGACGGATTGGAAGTCGTGAAAAACATGATGATATCGGGCGGCTTGCCGATCATCGCCGACAATGCCGAATTGGAAAAGGCCAATGCCGCGGCGACGGATCTGACGGGTTCGCCCCTGCCGCTGACGGGCAGCGCGGGTCTTGCCGGATTGAAGATTCTGTTGAAAAAGAAGCTCGTGATGCCCGGCGAACGTTGCGGCGTCATTTTAACGGGCGCCGTTTACCGGCCGAACAATCTGTCCATGGTTCCGGACAAGGTTTTCGTTCTGACGGACAAAGACGACATTTCCAAAATCAGAAAATAAAAAAAGGGGCCCGCGGCGGCCCCTTTCCTTTTCTTATTTGACGGCTTCGATAACGATTCTGTCCGCGTGGGGAACCGCGTTTTCCTTGACGGGGAAAAAGATGACGGAAACGTCCTTTTGCGGCGAAAGATCGGAAAAATCGGCGGAATTGTCGCCGCCCTTTCCGTTGGCCAGCCACATCACCTTTGTAAACGGGGAAACGGCAAAATTGAAAATTTTTCCGTGTTCCGTTTTATCCCTGACGCTGAACGTGTTTTCGCCGACGCCCGCAACCGTTCCTTTGACGGTCAGCGGCTCTTTTTTGTTTCGATGCCGCCAAACTTCCCACATTCCCGCCGCGGTCACAAGCGCCGTCAGTCCGATAAGCGTTTTTTTCATGAGCATTCTCCCTTTTCTAACGGTAAAAAGATGGGAATGCGCGACGGTGAAAATCAATCCGCCTTTGGATCGACCGGCACCGTTCTTTTCGTCAGGAACGCGGATAGGCGGCGCGTTTCAGGCGGTCGTTGATCGCCAGCCCCAAATCGTTCATGGGGATCGGCGACACGGCGATGCCGCGATAACACGGCTTGTCCAACAGGCGCATATACGCGAATAAATGGGCGGCGGCTTCGCGCACATCGGCTTTTTCGCTCAAATTCAGCGTCGCGTTTTCGACCGCGCCGAAACCGAGGAAAGCTTCGCCTTCTTCGGGATAAAGAGCGTTCAACCGGACGGGCAGACGCGGCGCGTAATGGCTGGACAGCTGACCGGGGGAACGCGGCAAAGCGGGATCTTTATCGGGGAACAGCACGTCCAGTCCGGTCTTTTCGACGATTTCCTCGACGGCCAATCCGCCCGCCCGCAACAAAACGGGCTTGTCCGCGCGCACGTCCAAAACGGTCGATTCAACGCCGACAAGACACGGCCCGCCGTCCAGAATCAACGGGATGCGGTCGCCCAGACTTTGAAAGACGTGTTCCGCCGTCGTCGGGCTGACCGTTCCGGACACATTGGCGGAGGGCGCCGAAACGGGATTGCCGAACGCGGCGATCATCGCCCTCGCCCCTTCGTGGGACGGATAGCGGACGGCGACGGAATCCAAACCGGCGCTGACCAGCAGGGAAATCGGGCAATCAGGCTTGCGTTCCATGACGAGCGTTACGGGCGCGGGCCAAAACGCTTCCGCCAGCTTGCGCGCCGACGGAGAAAACACGGCAAAGGAATCGACCCACGATATATCGGCGATATGCGCAATCAGCGGATTGAACTGCGGGCGGCCTTTGGCCTGAAACGTGGACGCCACCGCTTCGTCGCTGCAGGCGTCCGCCCCCAATCCGTACACCGTTTCGGTCGGGAAAGCGACCAGTTGCCCGCGTCGTAAAAGGTCGGCGGCTTCTTCCAAACTTTCGGGGGTTATTTTTTTGATTTTCGCTTCACTCATGCATCAGAACCATTTCAGGCGTTTGAAAATGACGGCCAACAAAAATCCGAACAGCACCAAAATCAGGGACGATATCGTGAATCCTGCGTCCCCCTGCCACGGGATACCGCCGACGTTCATGCCGAACAGACCCGTTACGAACGTCAGAGGAATGAATACGGCCGCCAGAACGGAAAGAGTGTTCATGTTTTGCTGCGTCTGTTCGCGCACCTTGTTCGACAATTCGTCGATATTGATCATCGCGCGTTCGCGAAGGCTGTCGATGTCTTCGATGATGCGGAGCATCCTGTTCGCGTTTTCGTGCAAAAAGAACCGGTCTTTCGCGCCGATCCACGACAGCATCTGCCGCGCCATCGTTTCCATCGCGTCGCGCTGCGGCGCCAGATAGCGGCGAAGCCCCGTCAGGTTACGGCGGATTTCCGACAGTTGCGGCATCAGTTCGTCGTCTTCGATCTCGTCCAGAATTTTGTCTTCGGCGGCGTCGAGGCGATTTTCGATATCGGAAACGGCTTCGACAATCTTGTCGAGCGTGAGGGAGCAGATCTCGTCCAGCATTTCGCCGGCGTCCCGCGGTCCGACGCCCAGACTTAAATGCTGTTTGATTTCCCACATAAAGCCCATCGGGTCTTCGCGCAAAGTGATCAGACGGTTCTTTTCCTCCCACATACGCAAAGAAATCATATCGTCGGGTTCTTCGCCGACGTTCAGGTTGACCGCGCGCAAAAACAGCATCAGGTTGTCGCCGAACGACAGACAACGGGGACGGTCTTCCTCGTCATCGACAAGGGAATCGACCGCCAGCGATTTGATACCGCTCTTATGCGTCATGAACTCGCCCGTTTCGGGCGCGGAAGAATCGCAGTGCAGCCACAGAAAGCCGTCCGTTTCGCGCCATTGCTCGACTTCTTCCTGCGTCAAAAGCTTCGCGCCGCCCGTCCCGTCAAGAAGCATCGCGAACACCAGCCACTTTTTCCGCGGCTCCTGCGTTTGTTGCGTCCGAATATCCTCGTCCATCATCCGTCTCCGACAAAAAACTTTTTTTGTTGTATCAAAAAAGAACTCGTTTTGCATCCTAAAACGGGAGGCGCCGTCAAAAAAGCGATAAGGCTTGTTTCTTGCTTTTGAAAATCAAAAAGATTAAGATGCTTCCCACAGTTCGTCAAAGACGACGCCTTTTGCGCAAAAAACTGCTTTTTTATTTTTTTGACTTTACGAAACGGATAAGAAGATGGACATCCTTTTTAAAAAAACGGGCGTTTCGGACAACGAAGCGCTGATTGTCGGCATTTATGATAATCTGACATTTTCAAAAACGGCGAAAAAAATCGATACCGAAAACAAGGGCGCTTTGACCGAAGCGCTCCGCCACACGTCCTTTACGGGCAAAAAAGACGACGTTTGCCGTTTGTTTTTGCAAAACAGGGAATTGCTCTGCATCGGGCTGGGCGCGAAAGAACGGGCCGACGCTCTGACGGCCGAACGGGCCGGCGCCCGCGCCGTCAACGCTTTGGCGGACGAAAAAGGCTCCGTCGCTTTCGCCGCCGACGATCTGCCGCCCGCCGCCGTCGGTTTCGGCGCAAAAATCGCATCTTACCGCTTTACGAAGTACAAAACGGAACGGGAGGCCGATTTTGCACTGAAAGAGTTTTATGTTTTAACGGAAAAAGCGCAGGCGGCTCAAAACGCTTACGAACCGTATTTCTGCGTCGCGAAAGGCATTCATACGGCCCGCGACATGGTCAACGAACCGGCGAACGTGATGACGCCCGCCGCGGCCGCCGCCCGCGCCGTCGAACTGGAAAAATACGGCCTGAAAACCGAAGTCTATGACGAAGCGATGTTGAAAGCCAAAGGCTTCAACCTGATGACCGGCGTCGCGCAGGGATCGAACAATCCGCCGAAACTGATCGTCGTCCAATGGCGCGGAAATCCCGATACGGAAGAAACGCACGCCGTTCTGGTCGGAAAAGGCGTTTGCTTTGATTCGGGCGGTTTGTCGCTGAAGCCCGCACAAGGGATGGAGGACATGAAATTCGATCTGTCCGGTGCGGCGGCTGTTCTCGGCACGCTGCAGGCACTCGCCATGCGCAAAGCCAAAGTCAATGTGGCCGGCGTGATGGCGATGGTCGAAAACATCCCGTCGAAAACGGCGCAACGTCCGGGCGACATCGTGAAATCGCTGAAAGGTCTGACCGTCGAAGTCGTCAACACGGACGCCGAAGGCCGGCTGGTGCTGGCGGACGCGCTGACGTACGCGCAGGAACGCTTCAAAGCGCCCGTCGTCATTGATTTGGCGACGCTGACCGGCGCGATCCTCGTTGCGTTGGGACGCGAATTTGCGGGACTTTTTTCGAACGACCCCGCCTTGTCCGCCGATATCAAAGCCGCCGCGGACGCGACGGGCGAAAAGCTTTGGCCGATGCCGACGGACGAATCATTCGACAAGCAGATCGTTTCCTATATCGCAGACATTCAAAACACGTCGACGGAAGGACGGATGGGCGGCTCCTGCACGGCGGCGGCGTTTCTGAAACGCTTTATCGACGACGGCGTGAAATGGGCGCATCTTGACATCGCGGGCGCGGCGTGGAACAATAAATCATCGCTTTTCGGTCCGAAAGGCGGATCGGGCTACGGCGTCCGCCTGCTCGATCGCTATATTCGGGATTATGTGGAGAATAAAACAGATGGCTAAAAAGAAAAAACAAAACCCGTCGAAACAGTACGCGAAAGAATTGTTGGAACGGATGGACGTCAAACGCGAAGTCCTGCATGAAACGCTGGATATTCTGACGGATTTCTGCCAGGACAACATTTTAGCGCTTGAACCGTTGGCGAACGAAAAGGTTTTCGACGGCGCGGAAAAAGTGCAGGACCGGATGCTGAAATACGAAACGATCGTGCAAATTCTTCAAACGCTGAAAAAGATTACATCAAAAGCGGAAGATTGATTTACCTTTTTCTCCCTCCCCCGCCGATAAAGCGGGGGATTTTTTTACGACACCGAAGCAACGATCCGTTCCAGCCATCTTTTAACGGTCGAACAACGGCGAAAACGCGTACTGTCACTGTCGACTTTGTATAACGGAAAAGTTTTCAGCGCTTTGAATATTTCCCGCTTTTCCGGAATCCGTCCCGTCCGGAAATACAACTCCGCCGCGATATGAAACGGCTTGTGCGCCAACACGAGCCCGCAAAGCGCCAAGCGCCGCGACCTGTGCCCCGAAGTAAAAATCCGCTGCCCCGTTTCCGTCAGCGTATAAACGCTCCCGCCTTCCCCCGCACCGTTTTCCAACAATCCCAAATATCTTGCCGCATTCGTGTAATAATCCGTCTGCCGCGCGTCAAAATCATAACGCTCCGTAATTTCTTGCTTATTCATATCACACATCGTCAGTAATTCGCATAAATTGACCACCCGATCGAGGGAATCCGCCTGCGGAAAAGGCACATCGGGTTCGGGAACGATGACGGCGTTTTTCCAAACGGAAAGCACATCGCTTACCGAAACGGCCGCGTCTTCGACGATATAGTGTTTTTGTTTGATCAGACGCAGGGAATCATAGCGGTCGGGCATATCAAACTCATATTCGAAAAATCTGTAAACCCCGTCGGAATAAACAAGGAAAACCGTTCTGACGTCCTTGCCCGCGCGGTTTCGCCAAGCCCTGAACGGATAGTAAAGCTGGCGCACCAAAAAATCGTCCGACAGATCCGTTTTCGCTTCGAACAAAACAAGGCTTCGCCGCCCTTCGTACGCCGCGTCGATTTCGATTTGCGCGTTATCGACGGCGACCGTTCGCGTCCCGTCCCCGGCCGTATCGCCTATCCTGAACGAAAAAGTCCCCGACCCCATCCGTCCCGACACCGTGGGAACAAGCTCCTCCTCTTCCGTAAAATCAGCGATGATGCCCGACGCCGCGGCGCAGTTCAAAGCGACGGCTTCGCTGAAAACGCCGCCGGCCGTCAACGTGCGGATATGTTCGGGCAAAACCGCCTTTTCGATCGGGGAAGTCTGTTCTTCAAAACAATGATAGGCGTTGAAACGGGAAATCTCGTACATATCACGCGAAACGGGCAAAATCGAAAGATCGTTTTCCGAAAAAAGGCGCGGTCTGTTTTTCGCATGATCGAATTTCACCATCAGCCGCGGTTCGCGATATTCATGAATCTGATTGGCGGAAATCCGGAAAAAGCCGTCCTCCGCGATTTTTCTTTTAATATCGTACTTGTCGAACAGAACGGACCACGCATCGTTGTTATTCATAATTCCGCACCACGACTTCATCGACACGGCCGCGCTTTTCGCCGTTTGCGCTGATGGCGCGTTTCGCCCGCACGACCGTCAGGTTGTACGCCGCGTATTGTTCCCGAATAAACGGCGTCAGCGCGTTCGACAGCATAAAGCGTATTCCCCGCCTGTCCAATTCGTCGCAACAACGCCGAAGCCTGATTTGCTCGTCACGCGAAAATCCATCCTTCGAATAGGCCGTAAAGTTTGACGTCGCGGAAACCGGATCATACGGCGGATCGAAGTAAACGAACGCGTCAGGATCAAGTTCATCAAGAACGTCAGCATAATCGGTTGCGGAAAAACGAATGTCGGCGGAATTGAAATAGGCGCTGACGGCGCGCAGACCTGCTTCGTTGACGATATTCGGCTTTCTGTACCGACCGAAGGGTACGTTAAACTCTCCCGCGGCATTGACGCGGTAAAGCCCGTTGTAACAGGTTTTGTTCAGATACAGCAAACGGGCGGCTTTTTGAAGGGCGGACAATTCCCGATAGCGCGCCTTGTCCCTGTCCCATGCGCGGACGGCATAAAAGAAATCCGACGTATTGCGATACTTTTTCAGTTCGTCGACCAAAGCGTCGACGTCGTCCCTGATAACGGCGTAAGCGTTCATCAAATCCGTGTTGATGTCGTTGACGACCGCTTTTTGAGGACGTAATCGAAACAGCAAAGCGCCGCCGCCGAAAAACGGCTCGCACCAAACGGAAAACTTTTCGGGAATCAGCGGCAAAAGCGTTTCGGCAAGCCCCCGCTTTCCGCCCGCCCATTTGAAAACAGGAGCCGTTTCCTCTCTGTCAGCATTGATGACTTGCCTTGATTCGGCCATAGATGTTTCTTTACAAAAATGTATTGCTATTCCTTTATGATTTTATGTTGCTGATACTCCATATTGTCAAGATAAAAATCATTGTAGATTCCCCATATCAGGAATTGGGGTTTCTTAATGTTGACGGAACGGGAATTTAAAAACAAACTGGGGTTATTTGTGCGAAAATTGCGGAATCGCAAAGGAATCGCCAGCGATAAACTGTCTGTCGATTACACAACCGTGAACCAAATCGAAAACGGACACATCAATCCCCGCGCCTACACGCTTTATAAAATCCTGATCGATCTGGACACGGATCTTGATTCCCTGCTGACCGAAAAGCAGCGGGAACAAAAGGATTTGGAAGACATTTTGATTCAAAAGATTCGTCTGCTCGACGATGAGAAGAAAAAAGCCCTCATCGCGTTTTTGAACAGTTTCGACATTACGGAAAAATAAGCCCTTTTTTCGGGCGCAAAAAAGGACGGGAACCTTGCGGATTCCCGTCCTTTCGTCTTAAAGGTCTTCAGCGCGAGAAGTGGCGGTTTTTCATTTGCGCCAAAACGCTCGTGTTCTGCTGCTGGCGTTCCTTCGCGCGGTTTTCTTCGCGGACCGCTTTCAAAACGACCATCGAATGAGCTTCGGCGCGGTAGTTGCCGCCCAGAACCTCCCGCTTTTCGCGCGGCAGTTTTTCGGCGCCCAAATGCGCGGTGTCAAAAGCGACTTCCCACTTCTGTCCGTTCGGCGCGGGCGGCATCTTGAAATCGACAAAGTCGTTGTGCGCGTTCATGATCACCATGAAATCGTCGTCGGCAGGCTTGCCGTCCTTTTTCGTTTTTTCGCCGGCCAGAACATACGACAACGTTTTCGCGTATCCCGCGTTCCAATCTTCGCCGGTCATCTCCTTGCCGTCCGGACGAACCCAAGTGATGTCCTTCGTACCTTTGTCATCGACCGTTTCGCCCTTGAAATACGACGCGTTCGCCAAAACGGGATGGTCGCGGCGCAGTCTGGCCATAAAGCCGACCATTTCCGCCGACTTGACATCACGATCCGTGATTTTATCCCAGTTGACCCAGCTGATTTCGTTATCCTGACAATATGGATTGTTGTTGCCGCCCTGCGACCGGTTGAATTCGTCGCCGGCCACGATCATCGGAACGCCCGTCGCCATCAGCAAAGACGCTTCCAGATTACGGACCATTTTGTTGCGGAATTCGTCCAGCCCTTCGTCCTTATAGCCTTCCCAGCCCCAGTTCGTTCCGTTGTTCTGGCTCGATCCGTCGGTGTTGTTCCACGGATTCGCTTCGTTGTGCTTCATATCATAAGACCAAAGGTCTTTCGCCGTAAAGCCGTCGTGCGCCGTAACAAAGTTGACGGAAGCGGATTTTTCGGCGCCGTCGCGACGCATATCGTCGGAACCGGTCATGCGTTGCGCCATCTTCGCCGCCAAGCCTTCGCATCCGCACCAGAAACGGCGGGTGTCGTCGCGGAAACGGTCGTTCCACTGCATCCAGTTTTTCTGGAAATTGCCGACCTGATAACCGCCGGCGCCGCAATCCCACGGTTCGGCGATCAGCTTGACTTTGCTCAACACGGGGTCTTTGCGCAAGTCTTCATAGAACGGATGGTCGCGGTCGAAGTCGCGGTTGTTCGGATCGCCTTCGCGGCCGCGGCCCATGACCGTCGCCAAATCGAAACGGAAACCGTCGACACCCATTTCCTCCGCCCAATAGCGAAGCGAATCGATCGCCAGACGGCGCGCCATCGGCTTCGTCATATCCAGCGCGTTGCCGCATCCCGTTTCGTTGCAGTACATTGATTTATTGTTTTGATCGTGGACGTAATAGTAATCGCTGTCAAAACCTTTCAGGCTCAACATCTGCGAATACGAATCGCCTTCGCCCATGTGGTTGTAGACGACGTCCATAATGACTTCCTTGCCCGCCGCGTGATAGGCGTTGACCATTTTCTTGAACGCGACCGGATCGCCGTAATCGGGGTGCGGCGCAAAGTACGCGATCGGTTCGTACCCCCAATAGTTCGACAAGCCTTTGTCCGAAACGGCCTTGTCCGTCGCGAACGCTTGCACCGGCAACAGTTCGACGGAGGAAATCCCCTGTTCGTCGATGTATTTCATGACTTCCGGATTCGCCATGCCGGAAAACTTGCCTTTATCGGCTTCCGGCACGTCGGGATGCTTCATCGTAAAGCCCTTCGAATGCGTTTCATAGACGATCGTCTGTTCCCACGGGACATTCGGCTTTTCGACCGTGCCGACGGCTTTGAGCGCTTCGGGGTCCTGAACGATTCCCTTCGGGGCGATTTTGCCCGTATCGGCGGTGTTCATGGAATTGACGTCGCCGGGATTCGATGCCATAAAAGCGTCGTTCCATTCAAATTCACGGTCGATCTGGCGCGCGTACGGGTCGATCAGCAACTTGTTCGGATTGAAGCGCATGCCGTGTTCGGGATCGTAAGGCCCGTGTACGCGGTATCCGTAGCGCAGACCGGGTTTCGCGTCCGGCAGATAGCCCGACCAGATCCCGTCGTCCGAACGGTTCGGCAACTCGATTCGGGTTTCGTTGTCCTTGTCGTCAAACAGGCAAAGCTCGATTTTCGTCGCGTTTTCGGAAAAAACGGCGAAGTTCACGCCTTTTCCGTCATACGTCGCGCCCAGTTTTTCCGTGTTGCCCGGTAAAATTTTTTCGGAAGACATAAGGATAGACTCCTTTGCTAATACTTTATTAAGGGAATTTTATCGAAAATAGACGCAAAGCTCAAGCCCTATTTTGTCAAAAAAGCTCAAAAAAATAATTATCCGAAAGCGACGGAAAAGCCCTGTCTTTCACTAAACGAAAAAAAAGCCGGCGGGCTGAAACCGTCGGCTTTTTGTACAAAGAAAAATGCTTACCGCTGATTGTTCAGATACCAGTCGACGGTTTTCAGAATGCCCGTTTCGAAATTTTCGTCCGCTTTCCAGCCGAGTTCCGTTTCAAGCTTCGTCGCGTCGATCGCGTAACGGCGGTCGTGGCCGGCGCGGTCCTTGACGAAGGTGATCAGCTCCTCGTATTTTCCGCCGTTCTTGCGCGGGCGTCTTTCGTCCAGCAGACGGCAGATCTTCGTTACGATCGTGAGGTTGTCGCGTTCGTTGCGCCCGCCGATGTTGTACGTTTCGCCCGCCCGTCCTTTCGTCCAGACAAGGTTGATCGCTTTGCAGTGATCCAGAACGTACAGCCAATCGCGGATATTCTTGCCGTCGCCGTAAATCGGCAGGGGCTTTTCCGCCAACGCGCTCTGAATGATGTGAGGAATCAGCTTTTCGGGATGCTGCTTCGGCCCGTAGTTGTTCGAGCAGTTCGACGTCGTCACGTTCATGCCGTAGGTGTGGCGGTACGCGCGCACCAGCATATCCGACGACGCTTTCGACGCGGAATACGGGCTGTTCGGCGCGTAAGGCGTCGTTTCGGTGAAGAATCCGGTCGCGCCCAGCGTGCCGTAGACCTCGTCGGTCGAAATGTGGTGGAATCGGCAGTTTTCATAGCCGGCTTTCACGACGTTCGGCGCGTCCATCCAATGACGCCGCGCCGTTTCGAGCAGCGTGAACGTCCCCAAAACATTTGTTCTGACGAAGATTTCCGGCCCTTTGATTGAATTGTCGACATGGCTTTCGGCGGCGAAGTGAATGACGCCTTTGAAATCGTATTTATTGAACAGGCTTTCGACGAACTCCTTGTCGGCGATGTCGCCTTTCGCGAAGATATAGCGGGGGTTGTCGCGGACTTCGGCCAGATTGCGTTCGTCGGCGGCGTAGGTCATCGCGTCCAGATTGACAACCGTCAGATCGGGATGGGTTTCCAGAAAATACGGAACGAAGTTCGATCCGATAAAACCGCATCCGCCCGTGATTAAAATCGTGTCAGACATTTTTCCAAGCTCTCCTGCCAATGAGGGATGTCGATCCCGTAAGTCTTTTTGATTTTCGTTTTATCCAAAACCGAATACGACGGCCTTGCCGCTTTCATCGGATATTCCGCCGACCGGATCGGGCGGACTTTGCATTTCGTCAGGCCCGACAGCCGCAAAATCGCGACCGTGAAATCGTACCAGCTGGTCACGCCTTCATCGGAAAAGTGATAAAGTCCGTGTCCGGAAACGTCGGGCAGAACGGCTTTGACCGCCGCCGCCAGATCGAACGCGTTGGTCGGCGTTCCGGCCTGGTCGAAAACGACGGACAGTTTTTCCCTTTCCGCCCCCAGCCGCCGCATCGTTTTGACAAAGTTGTTCCCGTACGGGCTGTACAGCCAAGCCGTCCGCAAAACGACGGCGTTTTCCGCCGTTTCGAACAACGCCTTTTCGCCCTCGAGCTTCGTTTGACCGTACACGCTTTGCGGCGCCGTCGCATCCGTTTCGACATAAGGCGCGCACGCCTTTCCGTCAAACACGTAATCCGTCGAGATGTGAACGATCTTCGCGCCCGTCTTCGCCAGATTGCGCACGCCGTCGACGTTGACTTTGCGGCACAGGTCGGGAAAGTCCTCGGCCTTGTCGACCGCCGTGTACGCCGCCGCGTTGACGATCGCGTCAATACGGTTTTCCCTGGCGAACGTCAGGACGGCCTTTTCATCCGTGATGTCCAAAACGTCCGCATCAACGGCGAGAGCGTCCGGATACAGTTCCCGCAACGCCGTCCCGAGTTGTCCGTTCGCGCCGGTGATCAAAAGCATGTTTCAAAATCCTTAAACGACGGCCACAGTTTGTCTTTGTCGGACAACAGCCGTTTTTCGGCCGGCACTTTCCAATCGATTCCCAAATCGGAATCGCTCAGATTGATGCCTCCTTCCGCGTCCTTGCAGTACAGATTGTCGCACTTGTAAGCGAAAACCGCCGTTTCGCTCAACACGGAAAAGCCATGCGCGAACCCGCGCGGGATGAAAAGCTGCCGGTTGTTTTCGGCGCTCAACTCCACGGCGACGTGACTGCCGTACGTCGGGGAAGCCTTTCGCAGATCAAGGGCGATATCCAGCACCGTCCCTTCGATGACGCGAACGAGCTTCGCCTGCGCGTGTTCGCCCTTTTGAAAGTGCAGACCGCGAATGACGCCGTAGGACGACTTGGACTGGTTGTCCTGCACGAAAACAACATTGATACCGTTGTCGCGGAACAGTTTTTCGTTGTACGTTTCAAAAAAGTATCCGCGGGAATCGGGAAAAACCCGCGGTTCGAAAATAACGACGCCGTCAATGTCCGTTTGAATAAAAGCCATTTTCAAACCTTCGGTGTTTTGATTTCTCCGACGGCCAATTTCAACAGATACTGACCGTACCCCGTTTTTTTCATTTCCTCGCCGCGGCGCTGCAGTTCGTCCGTGCCGATGAAGCCGTTGTGAAAAGCGATTTCCTCCAAACACGCGATCTTGATGCCTTTGCGCTTTTCGATCGCTTCGACGTAGGACGACGCCTGCAAAAGGCTGTCGTGCGTGCCGGTGTCGAACCAGTCGACGTCGCGGCTCAACACTTCGACCTTCAGCGTCCCGCGCCGCAGGTATTCCTTGTTGACGTCGGTGATTTCGTATTCGCCGCGCGCGGAGGGCTTCAGGTTTTTCGCGATCTCGATCACGTCGTTGTCGTAGAAGTACAACCCCGGCACCGCGTAGTTCGATTTCGGACAAGCGGGCTTTTCCTCGATGCTGACCGCGTTGAAATCGTCATCGAATTCGACGACGCCGTAGCGTTCGGGATCCTGCACCCAGCATCCGAAGACGACGGCGCCTTTTTCCAGTTTCGCCGCGGTCTGCAGTTGTTGCGACAAAGCGGGACCGTTAAAGATGTTGTCGCCCAGAACCAGCGCCGCGGGATCGTTGCCGACGAAATCGGCGCCGATGACGAACGCCTGCGCCAATCCGTTCGGAACGGCCTGTTCCGCATAGGAAAGGTTCATGCCCAAATGCGACCCGTCGCCGAACAACCGTCTGAACCCCGGCAGATCGGTCGGCGTGGAAATGATCAGCACGTCGCGAATCCCCGCCCGCATCAACAGCGACATCGGGTAGTAGATCATCGGTTTGTCGTAAATGGGAATCATTTGTTTCGACACCGCGATCGTCGCGGGATAAAGGCGTGTTCCCGAACCGCCCGCAAGGATAATGCCCTTCATTATACAATCCTCGGTAATATTAATTCTACGGCGATAGTATCATATCATTTCTTTAAATAACATAAAAAAAACACGGATAGCCATCCGTGTTTTAAAAGAATTTTCAGGGCTTTTTCAGCGCTGGTACGCCAAAGCGTCGGACAAATGCGACGACGTGCGGAAATCTTCGCCTGCCCGTTCCCTGTCGCGCAAAATCGACGACCGCATTTTTTCGATGACGGGCGCGTTTTCAGGCGTTCCGCCCAAATCGACCGTGACCGCTTCGCCTTTCGCGAATTTTTTGACCAAAGAATTTTCGTTCAGTTTTTTCATACGGGCAGTTTCCTCACTTTGCTGACGGGAACATAATATTCGCGTTCCAGTTCGTCGTCAAGGATTTCGGCGATCAAGACCTTTTCCTCTTTCTGCAACGACAGGACCGCCAACGGTGACAAATACTCCAAAAGGATCGCGTGAGCGGCGTCGCGCATCAAAAGTCCGGTCATATTGCCGTCGTAAAAGAAACGCGGCTGGGCGGGCGAACCGCGGCGCGCGCGGATACAGAACAGCAACTCGCCGTCCCTGTTCCGCACCACGTCGTACAAACCTTCGCGTTCCGCCATCGCCGCGTTTCCCCTTTATCCGATTTAAAGGCTCAGTTTCTTTTTGACAAGGTCGTTCAGCATCGCGGGATTCGCTTTGCCTTTCGACGCGCGCATCGTCTGGCCGACGAACCAGCCGAGGAGCTTGTCCTTGCCGGATTTGTATTCGGCGACCTTGTCCGGATTGGCGGCCAGCACTTCGTCGACGATCTTTTCGATCGCACCCGTATCGGTGACCTGCTTCAGTCCCTTTTCCGCAACAATGGTTTCGGGATCCTTGCCTTCGTCGATCATGAATTGGAACACGTCCTTCGCGATACGCGTGGAAATCGTGCCGTCCACGATCAAATCGACCATCTTGCCCAGGTTTTCGGCCGAAACGGGGGATTCCGTGATCGGCTTGCCCAGCTTGTTCAGCGCCGCGAACAGATCGCCCAAAATGTAGTTGGCGACTTTCTTCGCGTCGTGGCCTTTCGCCGCCCGTTCAAAGTAAGCGGCGGTGTCCTTTTCGGCGACCAGCTGTTCCGCGTCGTACGGCGTGACGCCGAAATCGCGAATGAAGCGTTCGCGCTTCGCCGCCGGCAGTTCGGGCATTTCCTTGCGCAGGCGTTCGATCAGCTCGTCGTCCAGACGCAGAGGGATCAGATCGGGATCGTAGAAGTAGCGGTAGTCGATCGCCGTTTCCTTCGACCGCATGGTTTTCGTGATCCCTTTGACGGAATCGAACTTGCGCGTTTCCTGAACGATGCGGCCGCCCTCCTCCAGCACTTCGACCTGACGCTTGGATTCGTATTCGATCGCCTGCATGACGAAGCGGATGGAGTTGACGTTTTTGATTTCCGCGCGCGTGCCGTACGGTTCGCCCGGATGACGGACTGACACGTTCACGTCGCAGCGCATCGACCCTTCGTCCATATTGCCGTCGCACGATCCGATGTAGCGCACGATGGAACGCAGTTCGCGCAAGTAAGCGCCCGCTTCCTCGGGGGAGCGGATGTCCGGACGAGACACGATTTCCATCAACGCGACGCCCGCGCGGTTCAAATCGACGAACGACTTGGACGGATGCTGGTCGTGGATCAGCTTGCCCGCGTCCTGTTCGATGTGCATGCGTTCGATGCCGATGCGCTTCGTTTCGCCGTTTTCAAGCGTCACGTCGATATGGCCGTCGGACACGATCGGATGGTCGGACTGCGAGATCTGATATCCGTTCGGCAAGTCGGCGTAATAGTAGTTTTTCCGCGCGAAGATCGACATTTTGTTGATCGTCGCGTTCAACCCGAAACCCGTCTTGATCGCCTGTTCGACGCATTCGTGGTTCAGGACGGGCAGCATTCCGGGGAAACCCGCGTCGAAGAAATCGACCTGCGTGTTCGGTTCGGCGCCGAACGTCACCGCCGCGCCGGAAAACAGTTTCGCTTTGGAAATCACTTCGCAGTGGACTTCCAAGCCGACGACGACTTCCCAATCGCCCGTTTCGCCTTTGATAATATACGACATCTTATTTTCCTCCCACGCGCAAAGGTCTGTACGGCATGCCGGACACGGATTCGATCACGCCGGCGACACGCAAAATCGTTTCTTCGCAGAACGTATTGCCGATGACCTGCAGGCCGACCGGCAAGCCGTTGTCGTCCGATGTTCCCGCGGGAACGCACACGGACGGCAGTCCCGCCAGCGACGACGGAACGGTGAACACGTCGTAGAGTTGCATTTTCAGCGGATCGGCCGTGCTGTCGTCGTCCTTGCCGAATGCCGTTTCGGGCGCGGCCGGTGCCAGAATCACGTCGACTTTTTCATACGCCTCCGCAAATTCGCGGCACAGCAGGCGACGGACTTTCTGCGCTTTCAGATAGCAGGTTTCGTAGTAGCCTTCGAGCAGGATGCACGTGCCGATCATGATGCGGCGCTTGACTTCCTTGCCGAAACCTTCGGTGCGGGTGTTGACGTACATTTCGTCAAGGCTCTTGCCGTCGACGCGCAGTCCGTAGCGGACGCCGTCGTAGCGCGCCAGGTTGGACGAGGCTTCCGCCGGTGCGATCAGATAATACGTCGGCAGAGCGTATTGCGTGGACGGCAGGGAGATATCGACGATCTCCGCGCCCGCTTCGCGCAACTTGTCCGCCGTTTTTTCCCACACGCGGCGGACGTCGGCGTTCAGCCCCTTGTCCGGATTGTACTCGCGGGGGATGCCGATCCTCAACCCTTTGACGTCGCCCGTCAAAGCCTTTTCATAATGCGGGACGGGGATGTTGACGCTGGTCGAATCGAGCGGATCGAAACCGGCCATCGCTTCCAGCATGATGGCGGTGTCGCGCACGGTGCGGGTCATCGTTCCCGCCTGATCGAGCGAGGACGCGAACGCGACCATGCCGCGGCGCGAGCAGCGACCGTAGGTCGGCTTGCATCCGACGATGCCGCAGAACGACGCCGGCGTGCGGATCGAACCGCCCGTGTCGGAACCGGTCGCGGCCATACACAGACCGGCGGCGACGGCGGCGGCGGAACCGCCCGACGATCCGCCTGGGATCAGGAATTTTTCGGGGTCTTTTTTGCTTCTGTACGGATTGCGGACGGGACCGTACCAGCTGGTCAGGTTCGCCGTCCCCATCGCGAATTCGTCCATGTTCGTTTTGCCGAGCATGACGGAACCGTTGTCCTCAAGCTTTTGCGACACGGTCGATTCGTAGGGCGGCACGAAGCCGTCGAGGATATGGGAGCACGCCGTCGTCCGCACGCCTTTCGTGC
>DGGW01000004.1:0-14338 GCA_002393065.1 Alphaproteobacteria bacterium UBA3864
GCAACTGGAGCTTCGGCGACTACTTCAAGGAAGAGGCGATCTCGTTCGCGTGGGACGTCGTGACGAAGGAATTCGGCCTGCCGAAGGAAAAGCTGACCGCCACCGTGTACCACACCGACGACGTCGCTTATAACCTGTGGAAGAAAATCGCCGGTCTGCCCGACGAACGCATCATCCGCATCCCGACGAAGGACAATTTCTGGATGATGGGCGACACCGGCCCGTGCGGTCCGTGCTCCGAAATCTTCTACGACCACGGCGAACACATCCAAGGCGGCCCTCCGGGCTCGCCGGACGAGGACGGCGACCGCTTCGTCGAGATCTGGAACCTTGTTTTCATGCAAAACGAAATGCACGAAGACGGAACGCTGACCGACCTGCCGCACCGGTGCATCGACACCGGCATGGGACTGGAGCGCATGGCGGCGGTTTTAGCGGGCACGAACGACAACTATGAAACCGACATCCTGAAAAGCCTGATTTTGGCGGCGGCGGGCGTCGCCGGCGTCGAACCGTACGGCGAATTCAAAACGTCGCTGCGCATCGTCGCCGACCACTTGCGGTCGATGTGCTTCCTGATCGCGGACGGCGTCCTGCCGTCGAACGAGGGCCGCGGATACGTTCTGCGCCGCATCATGCGCCGCGCGATGCGTCACGCCCACCTGATGGGATGCAAAGACCCGCTGATGTGGCAGCTCGTCCCGACGCTCGTCCGTCTGATGGGCGAAGCCTTCCCCGAACTGGTGCGCGCGCAATCGCTGATCACCGAAACGCTGAAACTTGAGGAATCGCACTTCAAAGCGACACTCGGCCGCGGCCTGAAGCTCTTGGACAGCGAAACCGAAAAACTGCCCGCCGGCGGCGTGCTGTCGGGCGACGTCGCGTTCAAGCTCTACGACACGTTCGGTTTCCCGCTCGACCTGACGCAGGACGCTTTGCGTTCCCGCGGCATGACGGTCGACACGGCGGGCTTCGACGACGCGATGAAACGGCAGCGGGAGGAAGCCCGCAAAGCCTGGGCGGGTTCCGGCGAATCCAAAACGGAAACGATCTGGTTCAACATGAAGGAAAAGCTCGGCGGCACGGAATTTCTGGGCTACACCGGTCTTGAGGCCGAAGGCGTCGTTACCGCCATCGTCAAGAACGGCGAAGAAGTCGAACAGGCGAACGCCGGCGACACCGTTTCCGTTCTGACGAACCAGACGCCCTTCTACGGCGAATGCGGCGGTCAGGCGGGCGACATCGGCGAAATGACCGGCAAAGGTCTGAAAATCGCCGTGACCGACACGCAAAGAAAGCTGACGACGCTGTACGTCCACGAAGGCAAAATCACCGAAGGCACGCTGAAAAAGGGCGATTCCGTGCTGATGAGCGTCGACCGCGCGCAGCGGCTGGCGTCGGCGCGCCACCATTCGGCGACGCACTTGCTGCAGGCGGCGTTGCGCAAAACGCTCGGCGACCACGTGACGCAGAAGGGCTCGGCCGTTTCGGCGACCGGACTGCGTTTCGACTTTTCGCACCCGCGCGCCATCACTCCCGAAGAGCTGAAAACCGTCGAACGCGAAGTCAACGAAAACATTTTGAAGAACCTGCCCGTTTCGACGTGCATTTCGACGCCCGAGGAAGCCGTCAAAGCCGGCGCGATGGCGCTGTTCGGCGAAAAATACGGCGACGAGGTCCGCGTCGTGTCGATGGGCGAAGGCGAATCGTGCGTTTCCGTCGAACTGTGCGGCGGCACTCACGTTTCCCGCACGGGCGACATCGGCAGCTTCCGCATTTTGAGCGAAAGCTCTCTGGCGGCCGGCGTCCGGCGTATCGAAGCGGTCACTGGATTGGCGGCGCTTGACTTCGCGCGGTCGCAGGACGCGCTGATCGCGGCGTGTTCGGCGGAACTGAAGGCGGCTCCGGCCGACCTGCCCGCCCGCATCAAAGCGTTGCAGGAAGAAAAGCGCAAGCTGGAGCGCGACATGACCGACCTGCGCAAGAAAATGGCGGCGGGCGGCGCTTCCGGCGGTGACGCGGCCAAAAAAGTCAACGGCGTTTCCTTCATCGGTAAAACGCTTGCCGACGTTCCGGCGAAAGAACTGAAAGGCATGGCGGACGAACTGAAAAAGCAGATCGGTTCGGGCGTCGTCGCTCTGGCGTGCGCGGCCGACGGCAAAGTTTCCGTCGTCGTCGGCGTGACCGACGATCTGACGGGCAAATACTCCGCCGTCGATCTGGTCCGCGCGGCCTCCGGCGCGTGCGGCGGCAAAGGCGGCGGCGGCCGTCCCGATATGGCGCAGGCCGGCGGTTCCGACACAAGCAAAGTCGCGGACGCCCTCGCCGCAGTCGAGGGGTGCTTATGACACCGATCGAAGCCGGCGCTTTTCTGACCATTGATCTGAAAGCGATCGCCGACAACTGGCGGTCGCTTCAAAGCCGTTTGGAACCGACCGAATGCAGCGCGGTTTTAAAGGCGGACGCCTACGGATTGGGGGCGGATAAAATCGCGCCCGTCCTGCACGAAGCGGGATGCCGGACGTTCTTCGTCGCTTACGCGTTCGAAGGCGCGGCTTTGCGTCCGTATGTCGACGATTCGAAAATCTATCTGCTCCACGGCGCGTGGGAAGGAACGGAGCAAATCTGCGCGGACAACGCGCTGATCCCCGTTTTAGGCACGCTCCGGCAGTTCGAGGCGTGGGAGGCGTACGCCGAAAAAACAGGAAAACCGCAAACCGTCGGTCTGCACATCGACACGGGCATGACCCGTTTCGGGCTCACGCGGAAAAACGTCGCGGACTTCTGCGCGAAACCGCCGAAGAATTTGAAAATCGACCTGATCGTCAGCCATCTGGCGTGCGCCGACGATCCGGAAAATCCGAAAAGCGCCGAACAGTTGGCGTTGTTCGAAAAGGAATCCTCCGCCGTCGAAAAAGCGCTCGGATATTCCGTCAGAAAAAGCCTGTCCGCCACCGACGGATGCCGTCTGAACGATCCGGCGTTCCGGTTCGACGTCGCGCGTCCGGGGATCGCTCTGTACGACAACGCCGTCCGGCTCGACGCCCGCATTTTGCAGAAGGCCGACGCCGAAGCCGGGCAAACGGTCGGCTACGGCGCGACGTTCGCGGTCGACAAGCCGATGCGGTTCGCGACGCTCGGCATCGGGTACGCGGACGGGTTCGCCCGCGCGCAGTTCAACCGCGGACACGTCTTCATCTGCGGCGAAAAGCGCCCCGTCGTCGGCAAAGTGTCGATGGATCTGACCGTCGCCGACGTTACGGGAATCCCTTACGAAGCGTTACGCGACGCGGAAACGGCGGAAATCTTCGGCGACCATATTTCCCTGAAAGAGTACGCCGCCGCGGCCGGAACGATCGACTACGAAGCGCTAACCTCCCTCGGCCGGCGTTTTCACCGCGTCTATAAACAATAAAGGAAGGACATCATGAACCTTTTTGCCCGAATCGGCAGTTTTTCGATGAGTTTCATCCGCGCGACGGGACGGCTGACGCTTTTCACGATGAAAACGCTGTCCGCCTGCGTCCGGCCGCCGTTCTATTTCCGCGCGTTGCTGTCGCAAATGGTCGAGATCGGCTTTTATTCCCTGCCCGTCGTCGCGCTGACGACGCTCTTTTCGGGCATGGTCATCGCGTTGCAAAGCTATGCGGGCTTGTCCGGCTTTTCGTCCGAAGGCGTCGTCGCGTCGGTCACGGAACTGACGGTGACCCGCGAACTCGGCCCCGTTCTGGCGGCGCTGATGGTCGCGGGACGCGTCGGCGCGGCGATGGCGGCGGAGCTCGGCACCATGCGCGTGACCGAACAGATCGACGCGCTGACGACCCTTTCGACAAATCCGTTCAAGTACCTGATCGTTCCCCGCGTGCTGGCGGGCGTTCTGATGCTGCCGTTATTGGTTCTGATCGGCGACGTCATCGGCATTTACGGCGGATACCTGATCAGCGTGTACAAGCTCGACTTCAACAGCGTGAACTTCCTGCGTAATTCGTGGAACTTCATGCAGGCGGTCGACATCGTTTCCGGCATGACGAAGGCCGCCGTGTTCGGGTTCATCGTGACGTTGCTCGGGTGCTACAACGGCTATCATTCGCACGGCGGGGCGGAAGGCGTCGGCGCCGCGACGACGAACGCGGTCGTGTCGTCGTCCATTCTGATCCTGATCAGCAACTATTGGCTGACCGAACTGTTTTTCGCGAAATAAGGAGGGTTGACGTGACACCTAAAATCAAAATGACGGACGTTCACAAAGCCTTCGGTCCGAAAGTCGTTCTGGACGGCGTGACGCTGGAGGTCGCCAAGGGCGAATCGCTGGTCATCATCGGCGGTTCGGGAACGGGAAAGTCCGTGACGATCAAGTGCATCCAAGGTCTGATCAAGCCGGATTCCGGTTCGATCCAAATCGACGGACGGGAAATCGTCGGCATGGGCGAACGGGAGCTTGAGGAAGTCAACGCGCAAACGGGCATGCTGTTTCAGGGCGCCGCGCTGTTCGACAGTCTGAACATCTGGGAAAACGTCGCGTTCGGCCTGATCCAGGGCAAAAAGATGAAACGCGCCGACGCGAAGGAGATCGCGATCGAAAAACTCCGGCAGGTCGGTCTGTCCCCCGACGTCGCGCCGCTGTATCCCGACGAAGTGTCCGGCGGCATGAAAAAACGCATCGGGCTGGCGCGCGCGATCGCGACGAATCCCGAACTGATCTTTTTCGACGAACCGACGACGGGGCTCGATCCGATCATGTCCGACGTCATCAACGACCTGATCCGCCGTTGCGTGTCGGATTTGGGATCGACGTCCGTGACCATCACGCACGACATGAGCTCGGTGCGCAAGATCGCGGACAAGGTCGCCATGCTCTACAAAGGCAAGATCATCTGGTACGGACCGGTCGGCGACATCGACCGTTCGGGCGATCCGTACGTCGAACAATTCATCAACGGCCGCGCCGAAGGCCCTATTCAAATGGAAATCCGTGGTTAAGAAAACAACTCGATTCGTCTGTCAGAACTGCGGCGCCGTCTACCCCCGATGGGCGGGCAAGTGCGAAGCGTGCGGCGAATGGAACTGCATCGTCGAAGAGGAAACCGCCGAAGCGCAATCGCCGCAATCGACGGGCGGCAAAGGCGGCCGGAAAATCGAATTCGTCGATTTGGACGGCGTGCCCGAAACGACGTTCCGTCTGAAATCCGGCATTTCGGAACTCGACCGCGTTTGCGGCGGCGGACTGGTCGCCGGTTCGGTCATTTTGATCGGCGGCGACCCCGGGATCGGCAAATCGACGCTTTTACTTCAGCTGACGGGCGCTTTGTCGCAGGTCTGCAACGCGAAAGGCGCGCCGGTCAAATGCGTTTACATCTCCGGCGAAGAATCGGTCGATCAGGTGCGGCTGCGCGCCGCGCGGCTCGGTCTGGCGAAAGCGAACGTCGCGCTGGCGTCGGCGACGAACGTCCGCGACATCGCGGCGACGCTCGATTCCGGAGAAGCGCCCGACGTCGTCGTCATCGATTCGATCCAAACGATGTTCATCGACACGCTCGATTCGGCCCCCGGCACGGTCAGTCAGGTGCGCGCCGGCGGCAACGAGCTGATCCGTCTGGCGAAAAGGCGCGGTTTCGCGCTGTTTCTGGTCGGCCACGTCACCAAAGAAGGCACGTTGGCGGGCCCCCGCGTTCTGGAACACATGGTCGATACCGTCCTTTACTTCGAAGGCGACCGCGGCCACCACTTCCGCATTTTAAGGAGCGTCAAAAACCGCTTCGGCGCGACCGACGAGATCGGCGTGTTCGAAATGACGGAGAAAGGACTGGACGAAGTGCCGAACCCGTCGGCATTGTTCCTTGCGGAACGGCGCGGCAACATATCGGGCAGCTGCGTTTACGCGGGCATCGAAGGTTCCCGCCCGATGTTGGTCGAAATCCAGGCTCTCGTGTCGCCGGCGGGCGCGAACCCGCGCCGGTCGGTCATCGGTTGGGACGCCGGACGGCTGAACATGGTTTGCGCCGTTCTGGAAGCCCGCTGCGGCCTGCCGATGTCGTCCAAAGACATTTACCTGAACGTCGCGGGCGGCATCCGCGTCACCGAACCCGCGGCGGACATGGCCGTGGCGAGCGCGCTGATCTCGTCGCTGTCGCAGATCCCCGTCCCCGCCGACGCCGTCGTTTTCGGCGAAATCGGGCTGTCCGGCGAAGTGCGCGCCGTCCCCCAACCCGATTTGCGTCTGAAAGAGGCCGCCAAAATGGGATTCGCCCGCGCTCTGACGCCCGTGAAACGCGTTAATAAAAAATCAGTAAAAGAGTCGGATACTGGCTTGAAAATCGTCGAAGTCGGACATTTGTCGGCTTTGACGGGTATGTTCGGATTGGCGGAGAAGAACTGACATGGAAACCATCGGCGGTGTTGACATTTTTATTGCGGCGGTGATCCTGCTGTCCGCCATTTTGTCCTTTGCCCGCGGATTCACCGAGGAAATGCTGGGAATAGGCGCCTGGCTCGTCGCGGGAACAATCGGGTTTTATTCGATGCCGTTGCTGTCGCCGTATGTTTCGAATTACATTTCCAAACCGTTGCTGGCCAATCTGGCGATTTTTTTCAGCGTCGGTCTGATGCTGCTGATCATCCTGACTTTGCTGTTTCATAAAATCGGCAAGAAAGTCAAAGAAAGCTCCCTGAACCGTTTGGATCACTTTCTCGGTTTTCTGTTCGGGCTGATTCGCGGCGTTCTGATTTTGGTGCTGATTTACTTCATCATCATGACGTTGTCGCCGAAAACGCTGTCCGATTATCAAAAGGAAAGCAAGCTGTTCCCCTATCTGGAACGCATCACCGAAAACGCGAAGAAGCAACTGCCCGAAGCTTTGTTCGACACGCCGACGAAACGCGACGACACGCCGGACAACATCGACGAACTGATCGAAAAGCTCAATCAGGCGCCGGATAAAAAAGGCAAAAAAGCAAAACAGGCGCCGAAAAAAGAAGAAAAGAAAGAACGGGCCGCCGCCGAAAAACAGGAAAAACCCGTCGATCCCGAACGGTCGCTGTTCGATAACCTGAACGATCCAGCCGTCAAAAGCAAAAACGCCGGTAAAACGGGATACGACAAACGCGAACGCGAAGAGCTGGACAAGCTGTTTCTGGAAACCAGCGATGACGCCGAAGAACCGATGGATTGGGATTGATGCAATCAACGGATATTTATATCGTTCTTGTCATTTTCATATCGTTCCTGCTCGCTTACCGGAACGGCTTTATCGGTGAAATGCTGAAAATCGGGGCTTACGTCTTGGCGGGAATCGGCTGCGTGTCGCTGTTGCCTCGCGTCCAGCCGACGGTTGAACAGTATATTCCTTATCCGCCGGCGGCAAAGACCGTTACCGCCTGCGTCTTATCCTACGTTCTGTTCCGCGTTTTCAGAGTATTGGCCGGACAAATCAAGGAGTGCGTCGGCACGGGCGTTTTCAAACAAATCGATCGGGCGGCCGGCGGCGTTTTCGGAATCGCGCGCGGCTACGCTTTCGTCGTGTTGTTCGCGCTCGCCCTGGCGGCGCTTGCGCCCGACAAAGCCAAAGAAACGGCGAAAGAAAGCCGCTTTTTCCCGACGATACTGGAAACGGTCGACGAAATCAAAGACTGGTTCGGATCGTTTTCCCCGTCCTCTTTAACCGACGCGGGGGAGAAAATTCAGGAAAAAGCCGAAAAAGTCAAAGACGAAACGGCGGATTCGCTTAAAGATAAAGCGGACTCGCTCAAGGAGAAAGTTGATGATATTAGCGATGGATTGCTCCCATGATTCATGCTCCGTCGCCGTTGTTGACGACGGAAAAACTCTGGCCGCCCGCACGGTCGATATGGCGCGCGGACAAGCGGAAGCCCTGATTCCGATGATTAAAGAAACAATGAAAAACGCCGGTAAATCTTTTACCGATCTGACGGGGATCGCCGTTTCGACGGGCCCCGGCTCGTTCACCGGCGTTCGCGTCGGATTGGCCGCGGCCAACGGCTTGGCGATGGCCGCCGGTTTGCCCGAAGCCGGCGTTTCCGTAACCGAGGCTTTAGCGTTCAAAGCAAACTTCGCAGAAAGGCTTTGCGTCGTTCTGGAAACGAAACGCGACGATTTTTACGCGCAAATCTTCAACGGCGGGAAACCGGAAACGGAACCGTTCGTCACGGACGGCGTCATTCTGGCGACGCTGACGGATACCGTTTTCGCCGGCAACGGCGTTGTCCGCCTGATCGAAGAACAGGGCGACCTGCCGACGCTTGATATCGCCATGCCGACGGCGGAAGATTTCGCCCGTCTGGCCGAAACGAAGACCTTTGAACGAAAAAATCCGGAACCGCTCTACCTGCGCGACGCGGAGGTTACGCTGTGCCGGAAATAGTCATTCGCGACGCCGATTACGCCGCCGATTACGCCGCTTTGCACGCCCGTTGCTTTAAAAAGGCGTGGAACGAATCCATGATGAGGCAAACGCTTTTGTTGTCCGGCGCGCTCGGGTTGATGGCTTACGACGCCGAAACGCCCGCCGGTTTTCTGATTTACGCGTACGGCGGGGATCAGGCGGACATCGTCACGTTCGGCGTCGTTCCGGAATATCGCGGCAAAGGCTTTTCCGACGCGTTGCTGAACGGTTCGTTTGCTTTTCTGAAAATACGCAACATCGATCGGGTGTTTCTGGAAGTCGCCGTCGATAATCCCCACGCCATATCGTTATATCGCCGCACGGGTTTTGAACAAATCGGAAAAAGGCCGCAATATTACCGGCGCGGCAACGAAGCCATCGACGCTTTGGTCATGGCGCGCGGCGTCGGATAAGTTTTTCCGACCGGAACGGGCGATAAAGAATCCTTTTGCGCGACCGTTATGACAAAACGGCCGCCGGCGGCGCAAGGCAATCTGTCTCGAAAAGTATCGAACAAAACGGTTTTCTGTTTCCGGATCGTCAAATCACGCGCTTTCAGTCCGTCCGCGATTTCCGACGCGGAAAACAAACTTTGAAAGGGCAGAAAATCGTTCTGACGGCGCGGCGTGACCGTAACGACGACACCGTTCGGAACAAGGACGCGGCTGATTTCTTTGATCAACAGATCGGGATCCGGAACGTATTCCAGCGCGTGAACGACAAGAACGTTCGAAAAAGACAGCGCTCTGTGCGGCAGGAATTCGGTGCAGTTTTCCGTCGGACACGCGACGACGTCCCAACGAACGCGGTAAGGATCGGCAAAACCGAGCAATAAAACGGAAGCCGTCTTTTCAAACGGGCAGGCGGCGCACACGGCGTCAAAAAAAAACCGGCCGCGTTCCGTTCCGTAAAAATCCGCCGGCATCATTAAACACATTACTCCTGCCGGATATGAATTTCTTTGCGCAGGACGGGAGCTTTGAGCGTTCCGGAATCGACGCTTTGTCGCAGTTTTTCGATCAATTCCCAATAAACGTCCCAGAATTCGGACGTTTTGACCCAACCGCGGACTTCCAAAACCACCGATGAAAAATTCAGCTTTTTAACCAAAACGACCGGCGCGGGATCGGGCAGCAAACGCTTTTCTTCCTTCAACAGCGCGGCGATGGTCTTCATCGCGTCGTCCAGCGAATCAAAGTAAGTCAGAGGCACTTCGATTTCGAAACGGCGCTTTTTATTGCGTGAAAAGTTCATGATCGGCGCTTTCCAGAAGATATTGTTCGGCACGCACACGTAAACGCCCGACCATGTCTGAAGCCGCGTCGTGAACAGCCCGATTTCCGCGATCGTCCCGCTGACGCCGTCCGCTTCGATACCGTCGCCGCTCCTGAACGGACGCAAAATCAGGATCGCCAGACCGGACGCTACGTTCGACAGCAAATCCCTCAACGCCAGACCGATCGCCAATCCCGCGACTGAAAAAAACGCCACAATCGACGCCGTATTGACGCCGAACTGGCTCAAAATGACCAGCGACGCGACGCCGTAAACAGCGTACCGGACCATCAGTTTCAACACGGGCAGGAACGTTTCGTCGAAATGCGGCAGTCTGATCAGTCCTTTTTCCAACGATTTCACCAAAAGCTTCGACACCGCCCACGCGCCCGCCAGCAAACCGCCGGCGATCAGGACTTTATACAGGACGCTTAAAATCAACGGCAGATGACGACTGAAAAATTCGCTCATCGGAAACCTCCTTCCGGTTTAATTTTTCGTGTTATCGGTCTGTTTTTTTTTCGGGCGTTTTTTTAATGATCGTTCCCCCGACCGCTTTTTTCGATTTTTTATCGTTTACTTTTTTCAGGATTTTTTTGGACGACGGCGCCGGTTTTACCGTTTCCTTTTTTTCTTCCTTCACCGGTTGAGCAAGTTTTTCCGCCGTTTTATCGTCCGCTGTTTCGACAACCGGTTCGACCGGTTTATGAACGACCGCCGGATTGTAAAAGGGTGCGTAAACAGGACGGAAATCCTTTTTACGGGTCGCTTTCAGTTCCGCCAGAAACTTATCCATCCGCCGCTTTTCCAGATCCATCACGTTGCAGGCGTGTTCTTTTTCGTTCCACGTGATATCGGTCGACAGACAGGTCCGGATTTGCGAAATCTTGTCCAAAGCCGGCAAAAACAGTCCAACGGCGTTTCCCGACGCCCAAACGAACGCCAAAACGATCGGCGCCGACAAATTGCGCGGCAAGGATTTCGCCCGAACGAAACGTTCGTAGCACAAAAACCCGCCGAACAGGAAAATCAGCGTTTCACAGGATATCCCGCCCCAGATCTGATAAATCAGGGACGAATCGGCGAATTCGCTTTCGTCCGGAAAATTCCGCGCCGTTTCTATCATATCGAACGCGCTGTCCGTCCACAAATGCACCGTATTATAGCCAATCAACACCAGACACGCCGTATTGACGGCCAGCAAAACGAAGCGGAGGACCGTTCGGAAAAGAAGGTTCGGCGATAAAAATTTGCTCAACTGCATAAAAAAAATCCGACGATTCTTTTTCTTTTAAGCTTTTTTTAACCGAAAATCAAAGAATATTCAACATCTCTAAAAACGCTTGCCTTTGTCCGACATAAGTATATTTTAGAGAAAACTCCTAAACGAATGTTCCGATTTGAAAAGGATTGACCGATGACCGCTTTACGCAAAGATTTTCTGTTAAACGCCTGGGCTTCCTATATCCGCCAGACGACCGTCGCCACCAAAGACGCCGTAATGGAGGCTTTTTCGCACGCGCCCGAAATAACGGAAGAGCTGCTGGGCTACTTTGACGCAAAGTTCAATCCCGCTTTCAAAGGCGACCGCGCGCTTGACGAACGCGAAGAAAAAATTTCCGCCGTCCTGCCGAAAGACATCGCGCTCAAAGCCGTTTTCTCCGTTCTGAAAGCCATGGTCCGCACCAATTATTATCAGGGCGAAAAGGATTACGTTTCGTTCAAAATTCTTTCCCCGCTGGTGTACGGATTGCCGAAGCCGACCCCGATGGCCGAGATTTTCGTGTATTCCGACGATATGGACGCCATTCACCTGCGGTTCGGTAAAATCGCGCGCGGCGGTATCCGCTGGTCCGACCGCAAGGACGACTTCCGCACGGAAATCCTCGGTCTGGTCAAAACGCAGCAGGTCAAAAACGTCGTCATCGTCCCCGTCGGATCGAAAGGCGGTTTCTATCCGAAACGTCCGCCCGAAAACGCGACGAAGAAGGAATTGGTCGAAAACGCCGTCAAATGTTATCAAACGATGATCCGCGGCCTGCTCGACATCACCGACAACATCGTTGCCGGAAAGGTCGTCGCGCCGAAAAAGACGGTCCGCTACGACAACGACGATCCGTATTTGGTCGTCGCCGCCGACAAAGGCACGGCGGACTTTTCCGACATCGCCAACGCGATTTCCGCGGAATACGGATTCTGGCTGGGCGACGCGTTCGCTTCCGGCGGATCGGCGGGATTCAGCCATAAAGGGATGGCCATCACCGCCCGCGGTTCGTGGGAAAGCGTCAAACGCCACTTCAACGAAACGGGACGGGATTGCCAAACGCAGGAATTCACCGCCGTCGGCGTCGGCAGCATGGCCGGCGACGTGTTCGGCAACGCGATGCTGATGTCTTCGAAAATGAAGCTGGTCGCCGCGTTCAACTCGACGCACATTTTCATTGACCCGCACCCCGATTGCGAAACAAGCTTCGCGGAACGCAAACGTCTGTTCGACGCCGAAAAAGGCTGGGTCGATTACGACCGTTCCAAGATTTCCGCGGGCGGCGGCGTGTATTCGCGCAAGGAAACGACGCTGACGTTGTCGCCCGAAGCCCGCGAAGTCCTCAGCCTGTGGACGCTGACGATGACGCCCGACGACCTGATCAAGGGAATCCTTTGCGCCCCCGTCGATCTGATGTATTTCGGCGGCATCGGAACGTACGTCAAAGCGTCCGGCGAAACGCAGCTGGACGCCAAAGACGCGTCGAACGCCGGCCACCGCGTCAACGGATGCGACATCAAAGCCAAAGTCGTCGGCGAAGGCGCCAATCTGGCGATGACGCCGAACGCGCGTATCGAATACGCCAAAAACGGCGGACGGCTGAACAACGACGCCGTTGACAATTCGGCGGGCGTCGATTGCTCCGACCACGAAGTCAACATCAAGATCATGCTCAACGCCGCGATGGCGGACGGCAAGCTGACGCTGGCGGAACGCAACGCTCTGCTCAACAGCCTGTCCGAAGACGTCGCCGCGCTCGTTCTGCGCGACAACTTCCTGCAAAACCAGATTTTGTCCTATATGCGTTTCCGCGGCGCCAAGAGCATCCCCGGCAACAAAAAGCTGATCCACATCATGGAAAAGGAAGGCAAGCTGAACCGCGCTCTGGAATTTTTGCCGTCCGACGCCGACATGGACGATCGCTTCACCCGCGGCGAAGGGCTCACCCGCCCCGAACTGTGCGTTTTGATGGCGTACGCGAAGCTCACGTTGTCGGAACATCTGCTCAACAGCGACCTGCCCGACGATCCGGCGATGGAAAGCCGCCTGTTCGGATACTTCCCGCAGAAACTGCAGAAAGAATGGCCGGAATACATCAAAAAACACCAGCTCCGCCGCGAAATCATCGGCACGGTCATCACGAACAACCTGATCAACCGCGTCGGCGTGAACTTCATCACGAAAATGCGCAACGAAAGCGCCGCGCCGGTCATCGATATCCTGAAAGCTTTTCTGGTCGTCGAAGACGCCTTCAAAACCGAAGAAATCTTTGATAAGATCGAAAAAACGCCGATGTCTTCCGACGAACGGTGCACGGCTTTGCGCCGCGTCGTCGCCGAAATCGAAAACATGACGCTGACCGTTCTGCGCGAAGGCATGGAAAAGGACATCGCCGGCGAAGCGAAACGCTGGGCGGCGTACAAGGACGAAAAATTCTCCGCCTTGCGCGCGTAAAAAGCCGTCCGTTTTCAGGGAGGGAAAAAGTTGCGTTCCGCGATTGTCTGTACTCTTTTACTGACCGCTTGCGTGTCTTTGTCGCCGCAGAACGAACGTAAAGTCGATGAATTGCGCGAACACGGCTTGTCCGTCCCTTTGTCCGCGCCGAAAAACGTTTTTTTGGCCGGCGGACTGAACCTGTTGGGCGGAATCGGCAACTTTTATCTGGCTTACGGCAAGGACGGCGATTCTTATCAGGTCCTTTACGGGCTCGCCAACATCCTTTCCATTGTCGTGCTTTCGCCGTTGTGGAGCGTTCCGCAAGCGATGATCGACGCTTATACGCTGAACAAAAAAGCTTTCGTTGATTATTATTCTTTTTCGACCGAGGGAATGAAAGAGTTTCAACGGCTCAATCCCGAAGCCGCCGGCCATTCCGATTATCGGGAAAAATTCGACGACGAAAACGACGGCGACGAATAAGCGTTTTTTCAAAAGGTTACAAAAAAGTTACCTTTTCAGGACAAACTTTGCTGGAAAAATTGAAAAAAATATGATACAAACGTTTTGTTGAAATTTGCTTCGAACAGTAGAATTTCGTTGAATTTCAAGATATTTTCAACTGAACAGGACTTTTGTAAATGGCAAAAGAATACACGTTTTCCGCCGGTGATTTCGTCGTCTATCCGACGCACGGCGTAGGAAAGGTTTTGAGCATCACCAAAGATAAAATCGCGGGACAGGAACTGGAATTGATTGCCGTCCATTTCGACAAAGACAGGATGACGTTGCGCGTTCCGATGGCTAAAGCCAAAAATTCGGGATTGCGTAAATTATCCAACAGATCCGTCATCGACAACGCTTTGGATATTCTGCGCAGCAAAACCAAAATCAAACGGACGATGTGGAGCCGTCGGGCGCAGGAATACGAAACGAAGATCAATTCGGGCGATCCGATTTCCAT
>DGGW01000004.1:14442-100432 GCA_002393065.1 Alphaproteobacteria bacterium UBA3864
TACAGCGAACGCCAGATTTACGAACAGGCTTTCGACCGATTGGTCACCGAATTGGCCGCCGTCGATAAAATCGATCCGGTGTCCGCCGCCGACAAATTGACGGGGATTTTAAAAACCGCCGCCTGATTGTCGTCCTTTAATTTCCAAAAGCCTCGTATCATCGAGGCTTTTTATCACCCGAAAAGTTTTTGCGATGAAATATTTTACTTATGCCGTTTGCGCCGTCCTCCTTGCAGCCCTTTTGTCCGCCGTCGTTCATCTGTGCAAAGTCGCCGTCCGAAACAAAAAGGAAATGAGCGCTTATGCCGGACAAACCGTCGCGGTCGACAAGGATTTCGGAAAAACCCTTGTCGTTTTTTATTCACTGACGGGCCATACCCGCGACATCGCGGAAAAAATCCGACGGATGACGAACGCCGATCTTTACGAAATCGAAACGGCCGACGCTTTGCCCAAAGGCGCGAAACTCCATTTGGCCGTCCGCGACCAGATCAAAACGGAAAACTATCCCGAATTAAAAGACGGACTGCCCGACCTGTCGTCCTATGACACCGTTTTCGTCGGCGCGCCCGTTTGGTGGTACACCGTGGCGACGCCCGTTTTGTCTTATCTGAAAAAAACGGATTTCCTCGGCAAAAAAGTCGTTCCTTTTTCAACGCAGGGCAGCAACGCCGGAACGTTCTTCGCCGACTTCGCCGCCAAAGCCCGAAACGCCGTTTTACTCAAAGGCGAGCAATTCAACAATCTTTCCGACAAATACGCGAAAGAAACGGACAATAAAATCGCCGTTTGGCTGAATTCTTTGTAAAATCAGGTCAGCGCGGTCGAAACAATCAAACCGATCAGCACCACGGATAAAACCGCAAAGACGCTCCATCCCGCGACCGCCGGCAGCAACAACAGAACGGCGAAAGAAACTGGCGCGAATAAAACAACGGCAATGACGCACAGCGCGACGACAAATTCGTGCTTTTTATCCTGCCGTTCGTTATAAAGTCTGTAGGATTCGTCTTGTTCTCTCAACGTCCTGTCCACCGCCGACACGACGTTTTCCGTATCGTCCGAAACGATAAAGGTGATGTTTTCGGCGTTTTTCCGTTCGATAATCAGGAATCTCCGCCATTGTGTCGCGCGGATTTTCAGGCGTTTGATATCGTCGTACGGAATTTCCGTCGCGTTTTTTTCCTTTTTGCTTTTCGGCGTCGCGATCAGAAGCCTTTTGCCGTCGTCATAAGAAATGATTGCCGCTTTGTTCATCATTCGGATAACGCCCTTTTTATCGTCAGAAAATCAAACCACGCCGCTTTCTTTTGCGCCGGAGACCGCAGTAAAAAAGCCGGATGGAACGATGCGAAAGCGGGGATTTCCAGTTGTCCGTCCCGATAAGCGTACCATTTGCCGCGCGCGCGCGTTATGCCTTCGCCGATCCCGAGCAGAGCCGAAACGGAACTGCCTCCGAGCAAAAGCAACACTTTCGGATGCGCAAGGGCGATGTGGCGGCGGATAAACGGCGCCAGCAAAGCGACTTCGGCTTCCGACGGTTTCCGGTTCAGCGGCGGACGCCACGGAACGACGTTCGAAATATAAACGGAAGTCCTGTCCAATCCTATCGACGCCAGCATCTTATCAAGCAAATGACCGCTCGCCCCGACAAAAGGAAGGCCTGTTTTGTCTTCTTCTGCGCCGGGGGCTTCGCCGACAATCATCAGGTCGGCGGAAGGATTCCCGTCCGAAAAAACAAGGTTTTGCGCCGTTTTTTTCAAAGCGCAGTCAAAATTCGCCATCATGTTGCGCAATTCTTCAAGCGTTGTGGCGTTGACGACGGAAGGCGCCGGATCGGACACCGGTTCCGGCGAAGCGGCGGGAATGGTCGCGACAGGAACGGGGACCGGAACGGCAAGAGGTTTCGAACGAACGGAAAAACGATCGACGGGAACGTCGCCGACGGCTTCGTCCGCGCCGGCCGCCACCGTCCATTCCAAATCCGCTAAAATGTTTTCGTTTTCCGCTGTCATGGCGTCAGTTTATCACAACAGGCCGCCCGCATTGAAGTTTTTTCGCAACAAAACTTGATTTTCTCGCCCGAAACGCTCAAAATAATAAAAGTTTTTTAATGGGGTTCGGTTTTTATGCTTTCAAAATTATCTGTTTGCATAATGTTTCTTTCGGTGCTTTTTTCATCCGTTCCGGCCGGAGCCGTTTTGACGGGGGAAACGAAAAATCCGACAAAACCGACACCGGCGGCGGTCGGTTCCTATATGCTGTATCTGCAGGCGAAACAGGATTTGGACTATCCTTCGGCGATCAACTTTCTGCACGCCGCCATAAAGGAAGACCCCGACAACGCTTCGTTAAACACGGAAATGTTCGCGCTTTTATCATACGAAGGCCGCCTCAAGGAGGCTTTTCCGTTTGCGCAGGCGGAACTGAGGCGCAATCCGGCATCGTTGCTTCCGACGTTGATTTCCGTCGCTTATCTGGCCAAGACCGGTGATTATAAAGAAGCGCTGAAACAAATCGAATCCTACCCCGAAAAAGAAGAAAACGCTTTCCTTTTCCCGTTGCTCGAAGTTTGGATCCGCGCGGGATTGAACGACAGGAAGAAAGCCGAAGCGGCCTTGTCGAAACTGAACCGCCGCGGAACGGAATCGCTTTATTTTTTCCATACCGCCTTGCTGAAAGACTACTTTAACGATTCGGACGCCGCCCGCGAAAACTTCCAAAATTTGCTGGGCGAACCGGGCGGCCTGTCTTTGCGGGCCGCACAGGTGTACGGGAATTTTCTGCTTCGCGAAGGCGATGACAAAAAATTCAAAGCCCTGATGAAAGCCTATCGGAAGAATCCGAAAACGTACGCGTTGATCGACGAACTGTTCTTTACGGCCGGCGCCCGCTTCGCCGGAAGGAAGATCCCCAAATCCGTTTCCACCCCCGAACGGGGATTGGCCGAAGCGTTCTTCGACATTTCGGGCAGTTTGTCGGAAAAGGGAAATTCCGAAACGTCGATCTTTTTCATCCGGACGGCACTGGCTCTGGATTCCGGTTTGTCGCTGGCCCGTTCCCTGCTGGGCGAGCAATTGGAAAAAGAGGGGCGCTACAAAGAAGCCCTGAAACTTTACGAAGCGGAAAGCGAAACGTCCGAAACCTATTTTTACGGCCAAATTCGCGCCGCCGTCCTGCTGGCCAAAAAAGGCGATATCGAAAAAGCCGAAAAACGGCTGCATTCTTTGGCCGACAAACGCAACGATTCCACGATTCCGTGGACGACTCTCGGCGAAGTGATGATCGAAGCGAAAAAATACGATCGCGCCGTCGACGCTTATACCGAAGCCTTAAACAGAACGGACGTGCTGACCCGCGCGGACTGGACGCTGTTGTACAGCCGCGGAACGGCCTACGAACGCGCCGGAAAGTGGTCCGAAGCGGAGGAAGACCTGCAACGCGCCCTGATGCTTTCGCCCGATCAGCCTCTGACGCTGAATTACCTCGGTTATTCGTGGCTGGAACGCGGAAAAAATATTTCCGAAGCGACAAAAATGCTGGAACACGCCGTCCGTATGGCGCCCGAAGACGGCTATATCGCCGATTCGCTCGGTTGGGCTTATTATCTGCGAAAACAATACGTCAAAGCCTGCGACATTCTGGAAAAAGCGGTCGAAGCCTCCCCCGGCAGCGCGGTCATCAACGACCACCTCGGCGACGTGTACTGGCGTATAGGCCGCAAACGCGAAGCCGTGTTCCAATGGAAAAAAGCTTTGTCCGTCAATGATGATCTGGACGCCGAAGGACGGGATCGCGTCACTGAAAAAATCAAAAAGGGACTGGACGCCGTCGGAGATAAAATCACGGTCGTCATGACGGAAAAAAAGAAAAAATGATCACCGTTTCCGCCCCCGCGAAAGTCAATCTGTATCTGCACGTCGTCGGAAAAAGACAGGACGGCTATCACTTGCTTGACAGTCTTTTCGCGTTCACGCGCGACGGCGATGAAATCGTCGTCGAAAACAGCGACGATCTGACGCTGACGGTCACAAACCCCGATTTGAGCGCCGGCGAAGACAACATCGTGATGAAAGCGGCGCGCAAATTGGCGCAAGCTTTGGATATCGAACCGAAAGCCGCGATAACTTTGCGCAAAAACCTGCCCGTCGCGTCGGGGATCGGCGGCGGATCATCGGACGCCGCCGCGACATTGGAAGCGTTGCAGCTTTTATGGGGAAAACGGCTTGAACCAGCCGCGTTGCACCGGTTAGCGACAGAGCTCGGCGCCGACGTGCCCGCGTGTTTGGAAAAAAAGGCCGTCGCCGTTTCCGGCATCGGCGAGATCCTGACGCCCGCGCCGGCTTTGCCCCCGTTCGCCGTTTTGCTGGTCAACCCGAACAAACCCGTATCGACGCCCGCCGTTTTCAAAGCCCGCCGCCCTGTTTTTTCCAAAAAAGCGCCCTTGCCGCCCGAAGCGTTCGCCGACGCAGACCTTTTCGTTCGCGAACTGAAAAAAAGGCATAACGATTTGCAGGACGCCGCCTGCGTCATCGAACCGGCCGTCCGCGACGTGCTGGCCGCGCTCGAAAAACGGGATAACGCCTTGTTTTCAGCCATGTCCGGCAGCGGCGGAACCTGCTTCGCCCTGTTTTCAACGGAAGAAAACGCCCGAAAAGCCGCCGTTGAAATCGCCGGAAACCATCCCGATTGGTGGGTGAAACCGAGCGTTTTGATCTGAAAATATCGCCGGACGGTTCCGAATTTGGCAAAACGAATAAAAAGCCGTTGAGAAGACCAGCTTTTTTTGATATAAAATCTTGTCTAGTTATCGTCGCTGTTTCGGCGACTTTTCGTGTTTGGAGACCTTTCGATGTTACAAAATATTCGTCGTTTTTCCTTTTGCCTGATCGCCGTTGCGACCGTTTCGGGATTGAGCGGTTGTTTGAAGCAGAAACAAGCCGCCGCTCCCGTCATGCAAAAACCGCACGTAACCGTCAGCAAAGCCGTTTACGGCGCTTATACGGAACATTTTTCGTTCCCCGCCCGCGTGGAAGCCGTCGAATCCGTTACGCTGAAAACCCGCGTTTCCGGCTTTTTGAAAGAACGCCTGTTTGAAGAAGGCGATATCGTCAAAAAAGGTCAGCTGCTGTTCACCATCGAACGCGAACCGTTCGAAGCGCGCGTCGCCGAAGCGGAGGCGAACCTCGCCAAAGCGAAGGCCGACGCTAAAAATTCGCAACTGAACTTCAACCGCGCCCTCGAATTGCGCAAAACGGGCAACATATCGCAATCGACCGTCGATACCCGCGAAGCAGAAAGCACCGTTGCCAAAGCCGCCGTTCTGCAGGCGGAAGCCGCGCTGAACATCGCGAAACTGGACCTTGACTACACCAACGTCAAAGCGCCGTTCACCGGCAAAATCGGTCTGGCTGCCTTTTCGTCGGGCGAATATCTGCCCGCCAATACCGTTTTGGCGCAAATTGTCAGCTTTAACCCGATCAACGCGATCTTTTCCGTTTCCGAACAGGAATTGCTTTCCATGCAGAAAGCCGGCGTTTTCAACAACAACGGCAATCTTTCCGTTTCGCTGATCATGGCGGATTCCTCCGTTTACCGTTACAGCGGCCAGATCAACTTCACCGACGTCGTCGTCAACGACGGAACGGATACCATCAAGCTCCGCGCTGTTTTCCCGAACCCCGAAAAACAGCTGGTTTCCGGTCAGTTTGTTTCCCTGTTGATGGAATACGAAGCGCCGACCGAAAAAATCATCATCCCGCAGGAAGCGCTGATGTCTTCCGTCGCGTCCAAGTACGTTTACGTGATCGATTCCCAGAACAAAGTCGTCAACAAACCGGTTCAGGTCGGTGTCGAACAAGGCAAAAACATCGTCGTCCTGAACGGATTGGAAGCCGGTGAGCTGGTCATCCGCGAAGGCCTCCAGAAAGTCCGCCCCGGACAGGAAGTCGTCATCGACATGCCCGCCCCTGCGAAGCCCGTCGAAAATACAGCCCCCGCCACCGTCGAAAGCATCGACGATATTGAAGGATAAAACCGTATGTTTTCGCGTATTTTTATCAAACGCCCCCGTCTGGCGATTGTCATTTCTCTGGTCATCACGATCGCCGGCCTGATCTCGCTGAAAAACATTCCCGTGGCGCAACTGCCCGATGTCGTTCCGCCGTCCGTTCAGGTTTCGGCGCGCTATCCCGGCGCTTCGGCCGAAGTTATCGAACAGACCATCGCGCAGATCATCGAATCGCAGGTCAACGGCGTCGACGACATGCTCTATATGGAATCGAGCAGCGCGAACGACGGCAGCTATTCCCTGACGGTAACGTTCGCATCCGGCACCAATCCGGACATGAACACGGTCAACGTGCAGAACCGCATCAACCAGATTTCGACGAAACTGCCCGCCGAAGTGCAGCAACAAGGCGTCACGGTCAAGAAAAGAACGTCGAACATGTTGCTGGGCTTCATGCTGTATTCGCCCGACAACACGCGCGACGACAACTTTCTGGCCAACTACATGAACATCCGCGTCAAGGACGTTTTGTCCCGCGTGCGCGGCGTCGGCGAAGTCAACACGTTCGGCGACAAGGACTTCAGTATGCGCGTCTGGCTGGATCCGCAAAAGCTCGCCAACCTCGGCATCGGCAACGCGGAAGTTATGGCGGCGATCGCGTCGCAGAACATCCAGCCGGCCGTCGGTTCCGTCGGCGCGCCGCCGGCCCCCTCCGATCAACAGATGCAATTCACGATCAAAACGTCGGGACGATTGAGCACGCCGGAACAGTTCGGCGACATCATCATCCGCGCCAACAAAGACGGCGGTCTGCTCAAACTGAAAGACGTCGCGACGATAGAGCTGGGAACGACGTCTTACGCCACGGGCACCCAATTCAACGGCAGGATCGCTTCCGGCGCGGTCATCAATCTGGCTCCGGGCGCCAACGCGATGGACGTCGCTCACGGCGTAAAAACGGAACTGGAACGCATGAAGGCGTTTTTCCCGGACGGCGTTGATTACGTCATCATATTCGATACGACGTTGTTCATCGAATCGACGGTCAGCGAAGTCGTTCATACGATTTTTGAAGCTTTCGTTCTGGTGTTGCTGACGGTTTACCTGTCTTTGGGAACGTGGCGCGCGACGCTGATTCCGGCCATCGCCGTTCCGGTATCCCTGATCGGCACGTTCATCTTCATGGGCTTGTTCGGCGTTTCCGCCAACACCGTTTCTTTGTTGTCCATCGTTCTGGTCATCGGCATCGTGGTCGACGACGCCATCATGGTCGTTGAAAACACCGAACGCGTCATCAGCGAAGAACCGTCTTTGCCGATTCCCGACGCCGTCGCCAAGGCGATGGCGCAAATCACCGCGCCGATCATCGCGATCACGCTGGTCATTCTGTCCGTGTTCGTCCCCGTCATCTTCATTCCGGGCATCACGGGACAGCTGTTCAAGCAATTCGCCGTTACGGTGTCGTGTTCGATGATGATTTCAGCCGTCAACGCATTGACGCTTTCTCCGGCGTTATGCGCCATTTTGCTGCGGCGAGAGGATCAGAAAACGCGAGGCCTCGTGCCGTGGGTCATGCGGCAGATCGACCGCGGACGCGACGTTTATACCGCGACCGTGCGCAAGCTCGTTCGTCATTCGTCTTTGTCGATTCTGATCATCGCGGCCGTCGTCGCAGGCGCGTGGCAACTCAATAAGCTAACGCCGGCCGGCTTTCTGCCCGACGAAGACCAAGGCATGTTCATGATCGACATCCAGTTGCCGGAAGGCGCCGCGATCGACAGAACCAGAAACGTTTTAAAGCAGGTTTACGATATCCTCAAACAGAATCCGGCCGTCAAAAACACGATGCAGATCGCCGGATACAGTTTGATCGGCGGCAGCGGTCCGAACATGGCGATGTCGATCGTCGGTCTGAAACCTTATGAAGAACGTCGCGACCCGTCCATGCAGGTCAAAGCCATCGTTGCGGATCTCCAGCCGAAATTCAACAAACTGATGGGCGCCAACATCCGCGCGTTCAACCTGCCCGCCATTCCGGGCGTCGGCGTCGCCAACGGCTTTGATTACCGCTTGCAGAACGCGAACGGCGACGCTGTCGAAAACATGGAAAGAATCATGTTCAAAATGCTGATGGCCGCCAATCAGGATCCCAAATTGCGAATGGTTTACAGTACGTTCAACACCTCAACGCCGCAATTGTTCCTGGAACTCGACCGCGTCAAAGCGCAAATGCTGGGCGTCAACATCAAGGACGTGTTCTATCAGCTTCAAACAACGCTGGGATACGTTTACGTCAACGATTTCGCTCTGAACGGCCGTGTTTATCAGGTCAACGTTCAGGGTGCGGCGGATTCCCGTTCCACCGCCGAATCGGTTTCGCGCCTGTATGTGAAAAACAACAAGGGCGAAATGGTCCCGTTGCGCTCGCTCGTTACGATCAAACCCGTTTTAGGCCCCTTGTCCCTGACCCGATACAACAACTCGATGACGGTCAAGATCAACGGTTCGGCCGCCCCCGGTTTCAGCTCCACACAAGCGATGGACGAAATGGAAAAGCTGTCCAAACAGATTTTGCCGGCGGGATACGAATACGAATGGACCGGCATGTCTTTGCAGGAAAAGACGGCGGCCGGCCAGATGCCCGTCATTCTGTTTCTGGCGTTCCTGTTCGCGTATCTGTTCCTGGTCGCGTTGTACGAAAGCTGGATGATCCCGTATCCCGTTTTGCTGTCCGTGTCCGTCGCGTTGCTGGGCGCGCTGTTTTTCCTGTTCGCGCTGGGACTGGAAAACAACGTCTACGCGCAGATCGGTATGGTCCTGTTGATCGCGCAGGCGTCCAAGAACGCGATTCTGATCGTCGAATTTGCGAAAGAACTGCGCGAAAAAGACAATATGGAACCTGAAGCGGCGGCGGTTCAGGCGGCGCATTTGCGTTTCCGCGCCGTTATGATGACGGCCGTTTCCTTCATTCTGGGATTGTGGCCGCTGGTCATCGCGACCGGCGCCGGCGCGATCGCCCGCCGCTGTATCGGTACGACCGTGTTCGGCGGCATGATCTTTGCGACGGCGTTCGGTATTCTTGTCGTGCCGATGCTGTTCGTCGTCTTTGTCAAACGTCGTGAAAAGTTCCACACACGCCGCAAAGCCAGAATGGAAAAACGCGAACAGAAGCGTTTGCAGCGCATGATGATGTCCTGATAAAAAAACGGGACGGGAAAAATCCCGTCCCTTACAAATCCCGAAAGGAATAAAATGGTTCAATTATTTGATAAAATCTCTTCGGTCTTGAAGGATAATATTATAACGCCTTTGGACGAACGGCGGCTAAAGGAAATGTGCTATATCGGCGATCTGCCCCTTTTAAAAGAACAGCGCACGCATTTCATTCTGCCGATCGGAGTCGTCATTTCAAAGTTTGCCACCATCGGAAAAGATTGCGTTATTTACCAGAACGTGACCATCGGCGGACGCGATTTCATCCAAAACGGCGATCCGAAAAATTATCCTCACATCGGCGATAATTGCATCATTTATCCGGGCGCTTTCATCGTCGGGCCGATCACGATCGGGGAAAATTCCGTTATCGGAGCCAACTCCGTCGTCGTGTCGAATATCCCGCCGAATTCGATCGTCGGGGGCAATCCCGCCCGAATCATGCCGAAAAGCTGACGACGCGAATTCTTGCTCCACACCAGAAAATGTTTCACGTAAAACACACCGTCCCGCCGGAATGGATTGCTTTCGTTCCATCGCGGGAAAGGCGTGATATCGTCGTTTCAACACTTAAACAATTAAGCACGTATTTAATTAAATGTTTTTCCCTTTGTTTTCAAACATTAAAAATTAAAACTTCATTTACTCGTTTAATTGTGTTATGGTTTCCGGTGAAAGGATGTTTTTATGACGCTATCGCAAAACGACACTCCCTCGAACGAAAACGGATTAACGACGCCGAATTTGACGGCCGTTGCCAACGCCTTCAAGTCGTTAGATGATGATATGCGGCTTCGGATCTTTTGGTTGTTGCGCGACGGCGAAAAAAGCGTCGGAGAAATAGCGGCTTTGATGAAAATGAGCTGTCCGGCCGTTTGTCATCATTTAAAACAGCTGAAAATCGGCGGATTGCTGGTCAGCCGCCGCGACGGCAAAGAGGTTTACTATACAAAAGCGCAAACGACGCGAACGAATCTGCTTTGCCTGACGATCGAAGGGTTGATAAAACTCGGTCCGGAGACGTCCGCTTCTTCGCTTCGTTGAAAAACGGGAGTTTGCTTAAAAGACCGAAACGATCAAATCGAAGTGAACAATGACGGACTTGAAAAATCCGGTCGATTCATTAATAATCATTCCTGTTCATTGGCAGAAACGAAAAAAAGCCCTGATTTCTCAAGGCTTTTAAATTGGTGCGGATAGCGGGACTCGAACCCGCACGAGGATAAGCCTCAACAGATTTTAAGTTAAAGCTTTGAATTTTTCACCGTTGTTTACGGACATTCTTTGTAATTCATATTCTATAATGAAATCAAAGAGTTATTTGATTACTTCCGTTTTTCGTAATTAAAATCTTTCCATCACGATTGATGTTAAAAGTTGCAAAGAGGTTGCAACGGAAATCCGCAAAGCGACGGCGGAAACGGAGGCGGCAAAGAGGAAAACGGCGGATTTGAGACGTGAATATGACGCTTTTATCGAACGGACGAACAAGAATTACTCTTTCTTCAAAAGCTTTCTTGAATCGCGTCCGGAATGGAAAAAGGAGTTCCTGCGACAGCGTGAGGAGTTGGCGCGGTCGCAGGAAAACCGTTCCAGAAATTACGGACGGGAACGGTAATAACATTAGGGCATCTTTCTGACAAAATCGTAGTATTATTCCTAATTAGAATAGCTATCTATAAAAACAAACGATTAGACATAGGATCGAAAACTCTTTAAGGTTAAATCAATACCAACCGAACAAAGGAGTTTTCAAAATGACATTGACGAAGAAAGTGCTGACATCTGTTGCCGCAGTAAGCGTGTTTTTTACGATGGGGTGCGCCTCAATCTGCAAAAAAGATCCGACAAAGCCCGTTTCTATGGTTAAAGAATGGGATAAAGTGTTTCCGAAAAGCGATAAGGTTGAACATAAAAAAGTGACCTTTAAAAATCGCTACGGTTTATCTTTGGTTGCCGATTTGTATTTGCCGAAAGACTTGAACGGCAAAGCGGCGGCGATCGCGGTCAGCGGTCCGTTCGGCGCGGTTAAAGAACAGTCTTCCGGTCTATATGCGCAAACGATGGCGGAACGCGGTTTTGTCACTTTGGCTTTTGATCCGTCCTATACGGGCGAAAGCGGCGGACAGCCCCGCAACATAGCGTCTCCCGACATCAATACCGAAGATTTTTCCGCCGCCGTCGATTATTTAAGCGTTCAGCCGTTTGTCGACGCGGATAAAATCGGAATCATCGGCATTTGCGGCTGGGGTGGTTTTGCTTTGAACGCCGCAGCGGCAGACACACGCATTAAAGCGACCGTCACGTCGACGATGTATGATATGACGCGGGTTTCCGCCAGAGGATACAACGATTCAATGTCTGCGGACGATTTGTATAAGATGCGGCAGAATTTGAACAATCAACGCACACGGGATTATAAAAACGAAACTTTCGCCGAAGCCGCCGGATTGCCGGACAAGCTGACGGGAAGTGAACCGCAGTTTGTAAAAGACTATTTCGGGTATTATAAAACGCCGTTAGGGTTTCATTCCCGTTCCATCAATTCCAACGGTCATTGGAAGACGACTTCCTCTTTATCTTTAATTACACAGCCGATTTTGTCTTACGCAAACACGATTAAAAGCCCCGTTTTGATGATTCACGGAGAAAAAGCGCATAGCCGTTATTTCAGCGAAGGGGCTTTTAAAAAACTTACCGGAAAAAACAAGGAATTGATGATTATTCCGAACGCGAACCACACGGATTTATACTATAAAACCGATGTCATTCCGTTTGATAAAATGGAGCGGTTCTTCAAGACAAATCTGAAATAAAGAAAAAACGGCGGGACAAAAAATGAACATTCTTGTCGGAAGCATAATGTTGGCAGTCGCGCTTGAAAACAATCCGACGGCGGCGGCGATTTCGGAAAAATTGCCGCTGACCGTTGATATGGCGGAGCTGAACGGCAACGAAAAATACGTTTATCTGCCTTTTTCCCTGCCGTCAAATCCGGAGCCTGTCGGAAACATCAAAGCCGGAGATGTGATGTTGTTCGGCGATGATTGTCTGGTGATTTTCTATCAGAATTTTAAAACGTCCTACACTTATACAAAAATAGGACGGATAGAAAATGCGGAAAATCTTTTTGAAATTCTGAAACGCGGAAAAGTATCCGTCTCTTTTACAAAATAAAGGAGTTTGATGTGAAAAAAGTTGTTATCGTTTCTTCTTCGCCGCGTAAAAACGGCAATTCTGAAATACTGGCGTTTGAAGCCGCCAAAGGCGCAAAAGACGCTGGAAATGAAGTCGAAATTTTGCTTTTGCGCGACAAAACAATCAATTTCTGCCGCGGCTGTCTGGCTTGTCAAAAGATGCTGAAATGCGTCATTAAAGACGATATGGCGGAAATGATTGAAAAAGTCAGAAACGCTGATACCGTTATTTTCGCAACGCCGATCTATTATTATGAAATGAGCGGACAGCTGAAAACTTTTCTCGACCGGTGCAATCCGATCTATCCGCAGGTATACGCTTTTCGTGATGTTTATCTGTTAAGTTCCTCTGCGGAGGAAGGGCAAAATGCCGCCGAACGCGCCGTTTCCGGTTTAAAAGGCTGGATCGAATGCTTTGAAAAGGCAAAGTTCGCCGGAGCCTTTAACGCGGGCGGCGTTACCGCGCCGAACGATGTTCTGAAAAACGCGGAAATGCTGAAAGCCGCTTATGATATGGGCAGGAATATTTAAACGCGAACGGCTTGTTCGACACATTCCAATAACAAAGCGGCAACGGGTGTAAAAGCCTGATACTTCCGCCAAACAAAATAGAACGGACATTCCAACGGCGGGTTCAGCGGGATAAAGCTGAACTCGCTGTCTTTTCCGCAATACAGCAATTTGTCAAACGTCAGCATCACCGCCATATTTTCCCGAACAAACGCCGTTCCGTTATACGGCAGGGTGTTAAAGCCGATAAAATCCAATTCATCCCTTTTTTCGCCGCACCAACGCGGTAAATCTTTATGAAAGCACTGTTCGGAACAAATCAGGGAATACTTCTTCAAATCGTTAAAAGAAACACTTTCCAGACGGCTCAACGGGTGATTTTTCAGAACGACCGCCCCGAAGGAATCATTTTCGGGAACACGGACGACATTGTATTTCGATAGATTGGGATTTTCTACGAATACAGCCAAATCCAAAAAACCCTTGTCCAGTTTTTCCGCAACGTGTTCCGTATCGCCGCTGAACATATGAAAATGAATGTTCGGACAGGTTTCCCGCACTTTTTTCAATGCCTTGACCAGATAACGGATTTGATACGATTCCGCACACCCCAAATACACGTCGCCGCCGGTCATATCGCTCAGCGTTTTAAATTCGCCGATGGTTTTATCCGTCATACCGACAATGTCCTCCGCGCGTTTTTTCAGGAGAAGTCCTTCTTCGGTCAACACCATTTTAGTGCTTTTACGCAGGAAAAGCTTCTTACCCAATTCCTCTTCCAATTCTTTCAACGCTTTTGACAAAGTCGGTTGAGTGACGTGAAGAATTTCCGACGCTTTTGTCATATTTTCCATACGGGCGATCGTCAAAAAATAACGTAACGATTTGATTTCCATTTGTCCTCTCTGGTTGATACGGAATATCCGGTCAATGCTTTTTGTTTCTGCCCATAAGATTACGGTATTTTTCTTTTATAAGAAACAGTTTATTGAACGGGATAAGAAACGTTCCGTTGCGGCGGGAATACAACGCTTTCATCGAACGGACGAACAAGAATTATTCTTTCTTCAAAAGCTTTCTTGAATCGCGTCCGGAATGGAAAAAGGAGCTTTTGCGACAACGTGAAGAATTGATCCGATCGCAGGAAAACCGTTCCAGAGATTACGGACGGGAACAATCAATAGGACGGGAAAGGTAAATACGAACGCTTACGTTTGAAGCACGACGTAATAAACAACAGTTTATTGCCAAAATGAAAAGAATCGTATAAAAAGTAAAAGTCCGGTGGGTGCAACCGCCGGACTTTTGAAACCCCACAAGGAATCAATATACCTAATTCCTCTGCTCGGTTTCAGGATATGAAAATGTAAGGCTTTTGTCAAGCATTTTCAGTTGGTTCCTTCTCAACGCGGTAATGTTTCCGCAAAATGGAGGAATAATACGTTTTTATGAGATCAAAGTCCGCCTTTATTGGCTGGCTTTGCGCATTATCGAGATTCTGTCTGTCTTAATCAGATAGGCGGAAGATCGGAGAACGGCAGGGATTTTCCCTGCCGTTTCTTTTCACGGGATTTCGTTTTTAACAAGCGGACAAAACAAATAAAAACCCCGCCTTTCGATTTCAGAAATCGGTTGCAAAAACAGAGGCGTTTTACAATAATGGATTCGGAAACGGGTTGCAAAGAGGTTGCAACGGTGATTTTTCAAAGGAAAGGCTTTTTCTGCGGCGAATGTTTCGGGCAATAAAAAAGCTCTGATTTCTCAAGGCTTTTCGATTGGTGCGGATAGCGGGACTCGAACCCGCACGAGGACAAGCCTCAACAGATTTTAAGTCTGTTGTGTCTACCATTCCACCATATCCGCGTCTTTTTCGTTTTTAACACAAGGCGATGATAATGAAAAGATTGTTTTTGTTTTTTTTCCTGTTGCTTGTCAACGCTTGTTCGTCGGAAGCCGTCTTCGCTCCGCCGTCCGGTTCCATGACGAGCGTTTTGTTCATGCCGAACAACGCTATTGTCGGTCAGGACGGACAAAAAGGGCTTTGCGAGTACGGGAAGAACGTTTCCGAAAGCGAAGCCGTTTATGTATACGGAAGCGTGTCCCGCCACGGCTCCGCGCGCGAACAAATGATGCTGGCGACCAAACGAATCCTCGAAATCATCAAAATCCTGCGTCGATGCGGGCTTGCCGAAGATCAGATTATCGCCGACGCCGATCCGAATCCGAAAAGAGTGGGCTTGCAAACGCCCCTTTTCTATGACGATGAAAAAGACGACCGCGTCTTCCTGCAAAAAATCATTCGCTGACTTCCGGCGGGACCAAATCCCGACACGCCGTTTCGATCCGTTTTTCCAGCTCCGCCAAAAATGCACGGCGCTCCATCCCCGGCGCAATCGGTTCCAGAAAGCGGATGATGACGGTTCCCTTTTTCTTGATAAAAGAGTTCTTGCCCCAAAAATATCCGGAATTCAACGCGACGGGAACGATTGGAACGTTGCATTTTTCATACAGAAACGCAACGCCGGGATTGTACTTCGTCGGAGCGAGAGGCTTCATGCGCGTGCCTTCGGGAAAGATGACGACGGGACGTTCGTTCGCCAGATTTTCCTTTGTTCCCGCCAACATCTTGCGCATCGCCTTCCCGCCGGACGAACGGTCGATCGGAACGCTGTTCATCATCGCCAACGCCCAGCCGAACAAAGGCAGGTACATCAGCTCTTTTTTCAAAATATAGGCCGGGACCGGCAAAATATAGTGAAAGGCTATCGTTTCCAACGCCGATTCATGTTTCGACGCAACGATGTATTTTTTATCCTTCGGCAGGTTTTCAAGCCCTTCCACCCGCAATTCCAATCCGACAAGGTGTTTCATCATCCAAACCGTCGGAACGCTGAACACGCGCGAAAGAACGAACTTGCGTTTTTTCGTCCAAAACAAAGCAAGCCCCAGCAAGCAGGCGACAACAGTATCGGCAACATAAAAAATATCAAACAAAATACTGCGAATCAGCGTCATTCGAAACATCCTTCCCCAATATCGAAACGAACCGTCCTGAACGGCAAAACGTGCCGGACCGAAACGATCAAGAATTTGGTGTATTCGGAAATCAACAAAGCCGCGGATCCGCGCCATTTCCACCATTCCGTATTTTTAAAGGACGTCGTAAAAACGGGATAAACGCGGATATCGGCGTCCGGCATGGCAGCTTTAAATTCCGACAAACTGCGCGGCATATGATACGCCGCCGTGACGAGCCTGACCGATTTGAAACCGTTTTTTTCCATCCAGGCTTTGCTTTCCAGTGCGTTTTCCTCCGTATTGCAGGCGGAATGTCCCAACGTGATGCGTTCGGACAATTCGTCGGGCAGATTTTCAACGGTTTTTGTCAGCAAGGACCAATCGACGTTTTTATTGACGCCGGAAATCAGCAATTTCTGCGCTTTGCCGTTTTTAAGCAGTCCGACCGCGGTGGCCAGTCTGTCCGTTCCGCCCGTCAAAGCGACGAGAGCTTCCGTCGAAACATCAAGATCTTTCGGCAAGGTATTGATTTTTGAAGAAAACAGAAACAATCCGACCAGCCATAAAACCAACGCGGGCACAAAAAGATACAAAACGAAAAAAGCGGCTTTGCGTTTCATAAAAGCCTCCTTAACATACCGCGCACCGTCCAAAAAGCGGTTAAAGAGGCTAAAACCGTCGCCAGAAGAGGAATCATGCAAAGCAGCATTTTCGCCGCCAAATCAAAGCGGGCTTCCGCCAGCAGACCGCCCTGGATACCGGCAACGGCGGAAGAAAGCGTCATCAGAATCGGCAAAACGAACAAAAAACCGGGCAACGCCCCGCAAAACGCCAGAAAGCCCATTCGCCGCGCATATTGCACCGCGATATAGGAATCGTGAGCGCCCGTCAGATGCAGCAGCTCTATCACGGGTTTATGGACCGACAACGAAGAAATCGTAACGTAAATGACGATGATCGACGTTGACGTGATGACCAGCGTCAGCAACAACGACGCCAATCCGTCCAGCCGGCGCGTCAGGGCGATCAGTTTGCCCAGCCAGAGCTTGTGAACGTCCATGGTGGCGTTCGGCGTTCTGTTTTTCAGCAGCGTGCGCAACATGTCCAGATCCGTTTCGGCGTCGGGCATCAGTCTGACGTCGATCAGATACGGCAAAGGCAGGTCGTCCAGCACGGCGCCGCCGCCGATCCACGGTTTCAGCAATTCTTTCATTTGCCGGTCGGTCAGCAGGTTGGCCGAAGCGATGCCGGGCGTTTTGCGCAAAACGGCCAAAGCCTCCTCCGCCTCCTGCATCGTTCTTTTCCGGTCGATCCGCCCGTCCGTTTCGAACGGCAATATCTGGACGGTCAGCGTCCCCGACAACGAACGGCTCCATCGCGACAGCATACTGTTCAGCGACAATGTTCCCGCCGTCGTCAGCGTCGCGAAAAAGACCATCAGCATCACCATGAACGGCAAAAACCAGCCCAGAGCGTCTTTCGAAAAAGGCAAATCGCTTGTTTTTCTAAACACGGAAAGCCTCCCTGATGACGGCGCCGGCGGGATAAACGCCAAGGCGACCGTTCGTTAAGTGCAGACGCGGGAAAGGAAAAGAACGGATCAGTCCTTCGTTGTGCGTGGCGATGATGACCGTCGTCCCCCGACGGTTGAGTTCGACGAACAATCGCATCAGCCGCGCGGCGGATTTGTCGTCCATGTTTCCGGTCGGTTCGTCGGCGACCAGCAAACGCGGCCTGTTGATCACGGCGCGGGCGATGGCGACGCTTTGTTTTTGTCCGCCCGAAAGGGTCGGCGGCGTCGCGTTCAGGTGGTTTCCCAATCCGACCCAGATCAGCAATTCGTTGACTCTTTTGGCGATTTCGGATTCGGGGTATCCCGCCACTCTCAAAGGCAGAGCGACGTTGTCGGTCGCGGACAAATGGTCCAACAGTCTGAAATCCTGAAAAACAACGCCGATGCTCCGGCGGATTTCCGGCAACCGGTCGCGAGGCAACGCCGCAACGTTGTATCCGAACAACCGGATTTGTCCGCGCGTTTGCGGCCGAGCCAGATAGAGCAGGCTCAACAACGACGTTTTGCCGGCCCCGCTTTCGCCCGTTAAAAAGTGGAAAGACCCTTCCGGCAAAGCGAAAGCTATATCGCGCAAAACTTCGGCTCCTTGGCCGTAGCGCAAACCGACGCCGTCAAATTCCACAATATTTTGCCCCGTCACGGTGACATCCTTTGTTGATTCAAAAACTGTTGCGATATACTATATCAGAAACTTTAAAAAAGATAAAAGGGCAGACTGATGTTTTTTACATGTCCGAATTGCGGCACCGTTTACGACGTTCCGACGGACAAAGCCGTTTTGGCGCCGAAATTCGGGTGCGCCAAGTGCGGTCATGTCTGGAAACCGGCTTATTCCGATCCGCAGGAACCGTATTCCGTTCCGGACGAAACGGCCGTTTTTAAAGAAAATTCGTTCAAAAATCGGGAACAACGGACAGAATCGTCCGCGAATCCGGCGAAAAATACGGCGGAAGACCCGCTTGACGCGGCGGCGAACGATTTTGAAAACCCCGTTTTTTCGGTCGAAGATCCCGATTGCGAAAACGAAACGCCCGATTTGTCCGCGTTCAAACCGATTTTCAAACAACCGGAAGACAAGCCTTTTTATTTTAAATGGCTTCGCCCGCTTTATGTCGCCGGCGTTTTTTGTTCGATCATTGCCGTTTATACGCTGTTCTTTCATGAACCGCGTCTGCCCGATCTGACGATCGAATCTCTTTCTCCGGAGTTTGTGGAAAAAAATCAGACAGAAGAATTGCACCTGAACGCCGTTTTGAAGAACAACACGACCGATTCCCTGATCGTCGGCGGTTTTGAAGTCGCTTTTATCGACGGGGAAGGACGTCTTATCATCAGGCAAAAGGTGGACGTTTCCGATTTGAAGATCGATTCCGGCGAAACGAAATCCTATTCTTTGCGGCTGGGGCGTCGGCCCGCCAAAGCGCTTCGCATCGAAGCCAAAGTAACGAAAATCATCCGCTGATCCAATCGGGATCGAGCTGAACGCCCATCATGTCTTCGACGGTCTGACGCCGGCGAACGACGGCGAACCGATCGCCTTTGACCAGCACTTCGGGCGCCAGAGGACGGCAGTTGTACGTCGAGCTCATCGTCGCGCCGTAAGCTCCGGCCGTGCAGAGAGCCACATAGTCTCCGGCTTCGAGTTCCGGCAACGTCCGGTCGCGGCCGAAAACGTCGCTGCTTTCGCAAACGGGGCCGACAACGTCGTACACGGTGTCCGGTTCTTTTCCGCTCAAAGCGACGACGTCGTGATAAGCGTCGTACAGCGCCGGACGGAGCAAATCGTTCATACCGGCGTCCAAAACGGCGAAGTTTTTACCGCCGGTGCGCTTCGTCCGGACGACGCGCGCCAGCAACCATCCCGCGTTCGCGACGATGAATCGTCCCGGTTCGAACACGAACTCCCCCTGAAAAAACGAAAGTTCCTCTTTTAACAGCGCCGCGTAGGTTTTCGGCGAAAGAGCGGATTCGCCGCTCCGGTAAGGAACGCCCAATCCGCCGCCGACGTCGACGGTGTCGATCCGGACGCCGTCCGATTCCAGATCCCGCAACATGGCGGCCGTTTTTTTGAACGTTTCGCGAAAAGGCTTTTCCGACAGCAGTTGCGACCCGACATGGATTTCGATTCCGGAAAGCGCGATGTCGTCCGAACGGGCGTACCGGCGATATAACGGACAGGCGTCCGTCCAATCGATACCGAATTTGGCGCCTTTCGTCCCCGTCGTGATTTTCGCGTGCGTATGCGCGTCCACATCGGGATTGACGCGGATTCCGACAACGGGTCTTTGTCCCGTTTTTCGGGCGATATCGGCGATCGTTTCCAATTCTTCCGCCGATTCGGCGTTGATTTGTTTTATTCCGGCTTTAACGGCGGCGGTTATTTCCTCTTCGGTCTTGCCGACACCGGAAAAAACGATTTTTCCGGCGGGGATACCGGCGCGCAGAGCCAATTCGAGCTCCGTTCCCGAAACGATGTCGGCGCCGGCGCCCGATCGCGCCAGAACGCGTAAAACGGCCATGTTGGCGTTGCTTTTGACGGCAAAGCAGACCGTCCGTTCCGGAAAAACGGAAACGGCGTCGCAGAAGACCGCCCAGTTTTTTTCAATGGCCGATTGAGAATAAACGTAAACAGGCGTTCCCGTTTTTTCGGCGATCGAAGCGGCGGAAACGTTTTCAATGCGAAAACCGTCCTTATTTTTCATCGGCTTCCCTTTCCAGCTTTTCAAAAATACCTATCACGTTTTTCGGCGCATCGTCTTCTTCCGTTTCGTCGGAGATCGCCTTGTTCTTTTGAACAGGGTCGTGCGGCGCCGGATACGTTTGCACGGTAAAACGCGATCCCGGCGGAAAATCGAGCCGCCCGCGCTTGCCGCACGCCGTCAAAGCCAAAAAAAAGCCTAACGCCAATATCGTTTTTTTCATTTCCACCTCTTTTTTGCGGATGGTATCAGCTTTTAAAAACTTTTTCACTCTTTTTGAGTATGCTGTCCTTATGAAAAAAGCTTTCTTTTTGATTTTTTTGCTGTTCGCGTCGCAGACAAAAGCGCAGGTCACGTATTCCGGCGCGAACGTTCCGCCCGTTTTTCCGATGTCTTATCCGAAAGAAACGCCGTCCGCGACGTTTCAAAACGAATTCGGACAACCGGTCGGTATCAAAAGCTTTCGCGGAAAAGTCCTGATCGTGAACATCTGGTCGACGAACTGCACGCAATGTTTGCTGGAATTGCCGATGCTCGACCGGCTTCAGCGCGAAATGGGCGGTCCGGATTTTCAGGTCATCGCGATTTCTTCCGGTATCGAGGCCGTTCCCGTCATCCGCCGACTGTTCGACGCGCGCCGTCTGACGGATCTGCGCATCTATACCGACAGCATGGCCTCTTATTCCAAAGCGGCCGGCGTCAAAGGTCTGCCGACGACGTTCCTGATTGACGCGAGCGGGTACGAACGCGGCCGGATCCGCGGCATATCGGATTGGACGAGCCCGAAAATCAAAGCGCAGATACGCCAGCTGATCAACGAAAGCGCCGCAAACAAAGCCGCAGCGGAAAAAGCGCAAAAACTGCAAAAGACTCCGTCGCCCGCTTCGGAACCGCCCGCCAAAACGGGATCGTCCGATTTCAACAGCTGGTTTAAAAAATAGATATTTCCTTGCTTTAAAGAAAAAAGCTTGATTCTCGTGTTAAAAGGTTTAAAAAAAAGCTTTCCGTAATCAGATGGGGAGTCGGTTATGTCCGAACAACGCTATTTAACGATTTCATGGGAAAGATTCCATGAGGACGCGCGCGCTTTGGCGGCGAAATTGATTCATCGCAAAGATTTGAAAAAAATCGTTTGCGTTACGCGCGGAGGGCTTTTGCCCGCCGGTATTCTGGCGCGCGAGCTTGAAATCCGATGGGTCGATACGATCTGCGTTGTCGGTTATGACGAAGAAACCCGCGGCAGCGAGGCTTCGTTGCTGAAAGTTCCCGAAACGGACGGCGAAGGCGTTCTGGTCGTCGACGATCTGGTCGATTCGGGACGGACGGGACGGATCATCCGCAAAATCATGCCGAAAGCGTACTTCGTTACGCTGTACGCCAAACCGAAAGGTCAGGAAGTCGTTGACGAATACGTCGTCGCCGTCAATCAAAACGAATGGGTCCTCTTCCCGTGGGAAGCCGAGATGTCGCCGGCAACGCCCCTGATAACACGGGAAAGCGAATCGAAAAAATAATTTTTAAAAAGCTCCGCTTTCCGTCGGAGCTTTTTCTTACAGGAGTTTCATATATGGCAAAAATCACTTGGAAAGCCGGAACGATGCTTTATCCCCTGCCCGCGGTCATGGTCACGAGCGGAACGATGGAAAAAGCCAATATTTTTACGGCAGCGTGGACGGGAATCGTCAATTCCGAACCCGCGATGACTTACGTTTCGATTCGTCCCGAACGCTTTTCCCATGCTTTGATTTCGAAAAGCGGAGAATTCGTCATCAACCTGACGAACGAAAAACTGTTGCACGCCGCCGATTTCTGCGGCGTCCGTTCGGGAAAAGACACGGATAAATTCGAACAGACCGGTCTGACCAAAGCGCCGTGCGCGTTCGTTAAAGCGCCGCAAATCGAAGAAAGCCCGATCAGTCTTGAATGTCGGGTCGTCGAAGTCAAACGGTTGGGGTCGCACGACCTTTTTCTGGCTGAAATCCTTGCCGTCAACGTCGACGATTCCCTATTGGACGAAACGGGACGGCTCGCGTTGGAAAAAAGCGATCTGGTCGCTTTCTGCCACGGCGAATACAGGAAAATCGGCGCAAAACTCGGTAAATTCGGCTTTTCCGTCGAAAAAAAGAAAAGCAGGAAACAACGGATTCGCGAAATCAAGACGGAACGCAAAGCGCGTAAGGCCGCCCGACGGAACGACGCCAAAAAAATCGAAAAGCCGGTCGAAACGAAGAAACGGAAACAAGCCTTTGACAAACCCGTTCGCCGTTCAGCTGAAAACAGGGCTGAAAAAGACTCTTTCAACACGGAAAGAAAACCGCGCAACGATAAAAAGTTTGACGGCAAACAGACAGGATACAAAAAATCCCGTCCCGAAAAGGAAAACGAACAAACAGGTCGAAAAAGTTTCGATAAGCCTTTAAAAAATAAAAGCTTTAAGCATAAGCCTAGTGCGCGTCGGCCCAGCTGAACGCGATTCCGGCTTCGGCAATCAGAGGTACGGTCAGCGAAACGGCATTTTCCATGACGTTCCTGACCGTTTCCTTTAAGCGTTCCGCTTCGTTTTCGGGCGTTTCAAAGATCAATTCGTCATGCACCTGCAAAATCATGACGGCGTTCAATCCGGCTTCCGTCAGGGCGGCCGGCATGCGTACCATCGCTTTTTTCAGGATATCGGCGGCGCCGCCCTGAATCGGCGCGTTGATGGCCGAACGTTCGGCGTATTGCCGAATCGCCGCGTTTTTGTCGTTGATCGTCGGAATCGGGCAACGCCGTCCGAACGGCGTTTCGACATATCCGTGTCGACGGACGAAAGCGACCGTTCGTTCCATATACGCTTTGATTTCAGGATATTTTTCAAAATAGGCGTCGATGTAAGCTTGCGCTTCCCGTCGTTCGACACCGATTTGTCGGGCCAGTCCGAATGCGGAGATCCCGTAAATAATGCCGAAATTGATCGCTTTGGCGCGGCGGCGGATCATCGGGTCCATCCCTTCGACAGGAACGCCGAACACATGGGACGCCGTCGCCGCGTGAATGTCGATTCCCCGCGCGAAAGCTTCCTTCAAATGCCTGACGTCGGCGACGTGCGCCATCAGCCTTAATTCGATTTGCGAATAATCGGCGGACAACAGCAATTTTCCCTTTTCCGCCGTAAAAGCGCGACGAATCATCCGGCCTTCTTCGGAACGGACGGGAATGTTCTGCAAATTCGGATCGGCGGACGACAACCGTCCCGTCAGCGTCCCCGTTTGCATAAACGTCGTGTGGACACGGCCCGTCGCCGGATTGATTTGATTTTGCAACGCGTCCGTATAAGTCGATTTCAGTTTGGCGAATTGGCGATAGGTCAGAATGTCGTCGGCGATTTGAACGCCTTGTTCCGCCAGCGTTTCCAAGACCTTGACATCGGTCGAAAACGTTCCCGTTTTGCTTTTTTTCCCTCCGGAAAGGTTCATTTTTTCAAACAATATCCTACCGATCTGCGACGGAGAATTGACGTTGAAATGTTCGCCCGCCTCTTCGCATATCCGGTTTTCGACTTCCGCCATTTTGGAACCGAATTCCGCGCTCATAGAACTCAACGCCGCGACATCGACTTTGATGCCGGCGCGTTCCATCCGATACAGGACGGAAACGGCGGGGCGATCGAGTTTTTCATACAACTCCGTTCGTTTTTCCTCAAGCAAACGGCCGCGCAACAAAGGATACAGCCGGAAAACAGCTTCGACGCGCCGTCCGATGACATCCGCGACGGTTTCATCGGACAAATCCTTCGGCGATTTGAGCTTTTCCTGTTTAAGAACGGTCTGAAATTCGGGCAGAACCGTTGTCAAATACCGTTCCGCAACATTGTTTTCATCCGACGGGAACGCCGTTCCGTCCAAATCATAAGCCATGACGCGCGTATCCGTTACCGGTTCCATCGAAACGGGACCGACGTTCGACAAGGCGTGCCAAACGCTTTTGATATCGTGTCCGATTTTCAATACGCCGGCGTTTTCGAAAACGGGCCGTAACAACGATAAAACTTCGGCGGCGGAAAGCTTTTCCTCCGACGGGGCGGGAGCGTCAAAGAGGGATATCTGCTTTTTTTCCGATCGTCCGAACGGAACGTAAAAAGCTTCCCCTGCGGCGAAAGACAACGCCAATCCGACGGGGATTCTCTTCGGCGGCGGCAAATCGTCTTCGGGAACGGATAGCGCCAGCAATCCCGATTCGACGGCTTTTTCCGCTACGTTTGCCAAGTTTTCTTTCGTGCGGACGATCGTCGTTTTAACGCTGTGAACGGCACTTTCGACCGGCCGGTCTTCAACCTGTTTTTCGTTAGCGGACAAAAAGCTTTTTATTTTCGGAACCAGACTCCTGAAACCCATTTCCGTCATAAAGTCCGTCAAAACGGTTTCATCGGGCGATTTAACGGCGAAATCTTCCAACTTTTTCAAAACGGGAGCATGGTCGTTCAGCGTTACGAGCCGCTTTGAAATCCGCGCCAGTTCGTCGTTGTCGATCAACGCCTGCCGGCGTTTTTCCTGTTTGATGTCGCTCGCGTGAGCCAACAGGTTTTCCAACGTACCGTATTCGGTGATCAGTTGCGCCGCCGTTTTCGGCCCGATTCCGGGAACTCCGGGAACGTTATCCACGCTGTCGCCCGTCAAAGATTGGACTTCAACGACTTTATCGGGCGATACGCCGAACTTTTCAAAGACCTGCTCTTCGCCGACGACGCGGTTTTTCATCGGATCGAATACGACCGTTCCGCCGCCGACCAGCTGCATCAGGTCTTTGTCGGCGGACACGACGGTAACAGCCGCTCCCGCTTCGCGCGCCAGACGCGCGTATGTCGCCAGCAAATCGTCGGCTTCGTATCCGTTTTCCTCCGTTTGCGCGATGTTGAAAGCGTCGACGGCCCGACGAAGCAACGGAAACTGCGGAATCAGATCCTCGGGCGTTTCGCGGCGCGTCGCTTTATAGGCGGGGTAAATATCCTGTCTGAACGTTTTGCGCGCAGCGTCGAAAACGACGGCCAGATAATCCGCCGGCATTTCCCGCAAAAGCTTCATCATCATCGCGCAAAAACCGTACACGGCGTTGACGGGCGTTCCGTCGGACGGACGCGTCATCGGCGGCAGAGCGTAAAAAGCCCGAAAAATATAACCGGAACCGTCGATCAGAACGACTTTCTTTCCCGTCAGCTTCATCGTTTTGCCTTTCGTAAAAGAAAAGGCTTGACCGGACATCAAGCCTTTTCGGTTTTATTTCGCTTCCGTTTTGGGGGCTTCCGCTTTTTTCTTCAATCGCAGGAAAATAATCGAACAAACGGGAACGCTTGCCAGATAAAACAGGAACGTCAGGCTGAAAATCAACCAAGGCCTGTACAGCATGGCGCCGAGGTAAAATCCCGCCAACGCCATCACCAACACGACGAAATGAACAGGAATGCGGATATGCTTCAATGAAATCGTCGGCAATCTGGACGCCATCAGCAACGCACTGATCAGCAGGAAGCTTTCGACGACGGGACCGCTCTTGAACGCCTCGATCCCCGTTTGGAAATAAAGCATGGCGGGTGTCATCGCGACGAAAGCGCCGCCCGGCGCCGGCAATCCGACAAAGAAATGCGTCCAGTAGGACGGTTGCGGTTCTTCGTCCAGCATAACGTTGAAACGCGCCAAACGCAACGCGCAACAGACGGGAACGAACAAAGCGAAGACCCATCCGGCGGAATCGGCGGACGTCAAAGCCCAGCGATACATCAGCACTCCGGGCGCGACGCCAAAGCAAATGACGTCGGACAGGGAATCCAGTTCCGCGCCGAAATCCGACGATCCGTTCAGCATACGGGCGACGCGGCCGTCCAAAGCGTCGAAAAACGCGGCGGCGACGATGGCCAAAACGGCCATCTGGAAATTGCCTTCCATTCCGAAACGCAGAGAGGTAACGCCCGAACAAAGCGCCATCATGGTCACCATGTTGGGCGCGATACGGTTCAACGGCAAGTCTTTGATACGTTTTCCGGTTGTTTTAAGCATCAGAAAATTTCCCCTTTACGCGGTTCGCCTTTACCGGCCATATCGGCCAAAATCGTTTCGCCGGCAACGGCCGTTTGTCCTTCAATGACCATGGGCGCGACGCCTTTGGGCAAATAAACGTCCAGCCGCGATCCGAAACGGATCAGACCGAAACGCTGTCCGGCCTGAACCTCGTCGCCTTCTTTAACAAAAGTAACGATACGGCGCGCGATCAGTCCCGCGATTTGAACGAAAGCGATTTTTTTACCGTCTTTCGTTTCAAGGGCCAACTCCTGCCGTTCGTTGTTTTCGCTTTCCTTATCCAGCGAAACATCGACGAAGGCGCCTGGGCGATAGTACATTTTCGTGATTTTTCCGCTCATCGGAGCACGGTTGACGTGAACGCTGAACACGCTCATGAAAATGCTGATACGGGTCATCGGCTCTTCGCCGATTTCAAGTTCTTTCGGCGGAACGACGTTCGCGATTTTGCTGACGATGCCGTCCGCAGGGCTTAACACGAGCGTTTCACCGGCGGGAACGGCGCGCGGCGGATCGCGGAAAAAGAAGTAGCACCATACCGTTACGATCAGGCATAAAAATCCAAAAGGCTTGCTCAAAGTGAACATCAGCAACGTAACAGCGGCAAAAACGGCGATAAACCGCCATCCTTCGGGATGAACGGGCGGCATGACGAAACGACGCCAGGACAAATCAACCATAGTGAAAGCTCCTCGTTATGATAACAAGCTTTTCTTTTTTATCCGAAAAGCCTTTTTTTGTAAACGGCTTATTTTGCGGCCTTTGCGGGAACGACAAAAACCTGATTCGGATAGATCAAATCAGGATTCTTGATCTGTTTTTTGTTCGCTTTGTAAATCGTAACATAGGCTTGGCCGTCGCCGTACAGGTACTTGGCGATTTTCCACAAACAATCGCCTTTGACGACGCGAATCCGCTTCGTTTTATCTATGTCCGCGCCTTCTTCGATTTCGAACGGGACTTCCACGCGGCCGGAAACGCGGCCGGAAGCATCCGTTTTATCGGCGCGGATCATGTATTTGACGCCTTTTTTCATCTTACGCGTCGCTTTGACTTTCCAATCGCCGGCTTTGTCCGCAAACATATTGCCGACAAAATCGTTGTTGATATAAACGTTGATTTTTCCCGTTGAAAGCACTTTTCCGCTGACAGTCAACAGGCCTTTGGCGTAATTGACCGATTGAATGTCGATATCCGTTTCGACGATTTCTTCTTCTTTGACCTGTAAAACGGTGACGTTTTCGGCGTCCGGCGAAAGCTTGACGGCCATCGTGTCGGCGGGAAGCGCCCGTTCCGCGACGGAAAGAAGGACCGTTTCGGCGCAATCCTTCGTTTTGCAGGCGGACGTCTGCAACCACAACTCATGCAATCCGGGATCCAGCGGGTCGGCGGGGATATAGACCCATTCGCCGTCGTCGTTGACAATGATTCGCGACAAAAGGTCGTCGCCGTCCATCAGGTTGATGCTGTCGGCCGGTTCGCCCCGTCCGGCCGCGACCAGAACGCCGGTATCGTCGACTCTGACGACGTCAAACGACGCGGCGGCGACGGCCGGTTCATCGGCGACCGCTTCGGCCGTTTGCGAAATCGCCGGTTCGGCGTTGGCGGGGACAGGGACGTTTTTACGGTTTTTAACTGTGAAAAACACGGCGATTCCGGCAATTAATATTGCGGCAATCGAAACGGAAAGGACCTTTTTGTTCATAGGCGACACCTAAAAAAATCAAAAATCAAAAAAACTTCTTGCAGTTTTTTTAATATAGCACTATAAGTTCGCTTATGCAATCGGAGTGTAGCTCAGCTTGGTAGAGCACTACGTTCGGGACGTAGGGGTCGGAGGTTCAAATCCTCTCACTCCGACCAATATAAGCCCTTGAAAACGATGTGTTTTCAAGGGTTTTTCTTTTGCCGGAAAACAGCTCTGAAACAGCCACAAGGTAACAAATAGGTAACACACAACGGGGGCTTTTACAGGCTCAAAAAAAATTTCACATCGAATCGGTAAAAGCGGAAAGTTTTCGCCGCCGTTTTATGGCTGTGAAAGCGAGACGGCGGAACGGAATAATATTGTCTAGTTGAGTGTGGATTTTTTGTCCGGCTTTGACCAATTTGACCGAGTCCTGATAGCGCAGGAAAAATCCTTCCGTCAGCCCGAAACAACGCATCAACCGCAAATCCGTATCAGCAGTAATTCCTCTTGATACATATAATATATATCCTTTATTTTACAAGCGCTTATAAGAGTTTGAATGTCCCTATGTTAAAATTGGTCCTTTTTTTGAATTTACGAAATTTTGAAGCGAAAAATCCTTTAAAATCAATATCCGTTCCTCAGGAGCCTACCAAGGTAAAATGAGGTAAAAAAGGCTTTTTTCGTAAAAAAGCCATGTGGTTAGCCTTGGCGTATTGAAATCTTTATTTTATTATAAAATTTACAATGCTGTCCCGTTTTTCGGCACAAAAAAGCCGGACATATTCACTTTTTCTAACTCCAGTAGTTTGATTTTTTTTGTTATTCCACCCGCATAACCTGTTAGATTGCCTTTCGTTCCCACGACACGATGACAGGGAATAATCAATGAAATAGAATTATGCCCGACAGCCCCGCCAACCGCTTGCGCCGACATCTGTTTAATGCCTTTTTCTCTGGCGATTTTATCGGCAATCTGTCCATAAGTCATCGTTTGCCCGAATGGAATTGTAAGCATAATTTCCCATACTCTCTTTCTAAAAGGTGTTGTAAGTATTTTAAGCGGTGGCGTAAAATCAGGTGTCTGACCGCTAAAATAAATATCAAGCCACCTATCAGCCTTTTCAAAAACAGGCAAATCTTTTTCTGGCGCATTTTCATCTATTGTATCTGCGAAAAACTTCTGTCCATCAAACCACAAACCGATTAGGTATCTTCCCTCGCTTGCCACTGTTATACCACCAAGCGGTGATTGATAATGATGTATATAGTTATTTATCACGTATATTTTTCCTTTTTTATTTATTATATTTGATATAAGTATTTGATATTAAAAATCTTTGTCAATATAAAATGTTTGTTCGTAAATAATTATTATAAGGTGTTCAGCCGGGGAACGCTGTGCGATTCCGGCCTGATTTCCGATACGGGAACGGCGGAAATACGGTAAAATCACCGTCGAATATGCAGATAAATCAACGGGATACTGATCAGGGAAATGGCGTACTTAACGATAAAGTTGAACATAAAAATCTGCCAAATAATGTCCCAACCGTATGTTCCGGCAAAGGCGCCGACGCAAAAAATCGCGTTATCGACAGGAATGCTGACGGTGTTGCTGACAAAAACACGCCCCCATTTACGCCTTTCACCAAACCGCTTTTCATAAACGTGATAGACTTCCGTATCGACCAGTTCACTGACCAGTTGAGCCAATAAGGAAAAAGCAACGATACGCCAAACCGGCGCCAGACAATCGTTGAACGCCACCGAAGCCGACGATGACGGATTGGACGGAAACAAAGCGACGAACGCGAAATAACCGGACATCAGCAAATTCAGAAAAACGGCGAAATAAATGCATTTTCGCGTCATTTCTCTGCCCAGTTCGCGATGCATCAGATCGCGCAAAGTAAATGTCAGCGGATAGAGAAACACGCCCATATCGACCGCATAGCCGAAAATAAATCCGACTTTAATGCTGCTGATGTTTGAAATCAGTTGCAACGCGACATAAGACAAAGAAACAAACAAAGCCACGGACGTCATTTTATTCACTATAACGTTTTTAAACAAAAAAAAGAAACGTCCGGCGGAAAATCATCCGTTTTTTTAATTCTTACCGTTCCGAACGCGCAGCGCGAGCTTTTTCCAAAACGGCCATTCCCGTTTCGATCCGTTTCAGCGTCGATACCGCCGGTTGCCACCCGAAACGCAATCCGTAGCGTTTTTTCAGGCTTTCCATTGATTGCTGCGCCTGCGTGTTTTTAACGCCCGTTCGCAGGACCCGCAGATAATCGTTGATGTCATCGACGTTATACTGCGATGTGACGCCGATCAAAGCCCGATAGCTTTCAATAAAGTCCTTTCGGTCGTAGTCCAGTTTTTTCAATTCGGGATTCAGCTTGGAGAGCTTGTCGATTTCCTTGTTGACGGCAACCAAAGCCGACGGGATTTCCGCTTCGAACTTTTGGGCGGACCGGGCTTTGACCGGATCGTCCGATTGCAGATAAGACGACGCGATCGAATACTTTAAAAACGCTTTCCGATAATCGTATTCGGCTTCGGCCGGCGTTTTACCGTCCAAAAACTTGTATCGTCCGGCGATTCCCGTCAATCCGGTCATTTCCTCCAACCGGACGGCGTGCGCCGTATATTTGATAACCCCGTTTTCCTTGTAATGACCGTGACGGTCATACGCGTTTTCGATTTCTTCCGGTGTTTTTACTTCGTTCGTCATCTCTTTCGTCCTTTTTGTTTGACTAGTCAAACTTATAAGTTTCATAAACAAAATTCAAGTAAAAAAAGCAGTTGGGCGAAAATTTTTTACCGACCGCATCCCTTCCCTGCCATCGGAAAGAGAATCCTTAAAATTCAAGGTGTTATGCTGTTTTCTTAAAAAATAAAGCGAAATCCGACGGTTATTTCGTGGAACATATGATCGCGCCGGTCGGTATATTGAACGGCATCGGCCTTTTCCTGAAAATCAATTTTATTCAGTATCAAAAATTTATATCCGATATCCAGCCAGGAAGTCGGCGCCACCCGAATCCCCAATCCCGCTTTCGCGCTGGCAGCCATGACCGTCGGCTTTCTTTCTTCCAACAGATCGTTGTCGTATTTGATTTCCAAATCCGCCACACCGACGCCGATCCCCAAATAAGGCCGAAGGTTCCTGTTCGGTCGGAAATCAATATATTCGTTGAGCAGATAGGTTTTGACACGAACTTTTGTTTTATAAATCGTTTCGCCGAATTTCGCCGGATAAGGATCGTTTTCCAAAACGCTCAACTCCAGCTCCGTTCTGAGCATTGCGCCCTGCACGCCGATGGCCGCTTCAACAACGGAATTGTCCGTATGGAAAATTTTTGCCTTGTCTTTGTTCAAACGCAGTCTGGTCATTCCCCGGGAATAACCCGTTCTTGCCGAAAAGTACGTCGCGTAATCGTAATCATTGTAAGTGGGTCTTGAAAAAGCGGACGAAGCGATTCCCATGACCAAAATCAATACGGAAAAGAACAGTTTCATCTCTCTACCTCACACGGTCAAGCCGTCATATCCGCCCGTTTGGCGCAATGCCTCGCCCAAAACGACAGCCCCCGCCAAAGCGACGTTGATCGATCGCGCGTCGGAACGCATCGGAATACGCAATCGCGCATCAACGGCCGAATGGACCTTATCGGGCACGCCTGCACTCTCACGTCCTAATATCAATACGTCATTTTGGTTAAAAATAAATTTATGATAAGCCTGTGCTCCGTGTGTTGTGAGCAAAACAAGCCGTCCGGTTTTCGCGGCGTAAAATTTTTCCCATGAATCCCAGCGCGTTACCCTGACAAAATCAAGATAATCCATGCCGGCGCGGCGCAAACGCCGGTCGTCGAAGATAAAACCGCACGGTTCGATGATGTCGACCGGCACGTCAAAACACGACGCCAGTCTTAACAACGTTCCCGCATTCTGCGGGATATCGGGTTCAAAAAGTGCTAAACGCACACTGAAAAATCCTCATACGTTAAACAAGAAATGGCAAATGTCCCCGTCCTGCATGACATAAGCCTTTCCTTCGGCGCGGAGTTTCCCGCATTCGCGGGCCTTCGCCTCGCTCTTACATTCGATAAAATCCTGATAAGAAATGATTTCGGCGCGAATAAAGCCGCGTTCGAAATCGGAGTGGATCACGCCGGCTGCCTGCGGCGCCGTCATGCCGTCTTTGATCGTCCAGGCGCGAGACTCCTTCGGTCCCGTCGTAAAGAACGTCTTCAGATTCAGCAACTTGTAGCCCGCCGCGATCACACGGTTCAGCCCCGTTTCCGACAAGCCGAGCGTTTCCAGAAAATCCTTCTGTTCGGCGGGATCCGTCAGTTGCGCGACTTCGGCTTCGATCGCCGCGGAAACGACGACGGCCTGATTGCCCTCTTTTTCCGCCAATTCGAAAACGCGCTTCGAAAAATCGTTGCCCGTCGCCGCCGACGCTTCGTCCACGTTGCAAACGTACAAGACGGGCTTCGAGGTCAGCAAAAACAGCTGCTTGTAAATCTTTTCCCGTTCCTCGTCGCCCGCATAGGAAACGACGCGCGCTGGTTTTCCGGCGTTCAGCGCGTCCAGAACGTCTTTCATGACGCCGTAAACGACTTTGGCGTCCTTTTCGCCGGATTTGGCTTTCTTTTCAAAAGGAACGATCCGCCGTTCGAGCGAATCAAGGTCGGCGAGCATCAATTCCGTTTCGATCGTCTGCGCGTCGCGGACGGGATCAATCGAACCTTCGACGTGCGTGATGTCCGTGTCTTCAAAACAACGCAAGACGTGAACGATCGCGTCGACTTCGCGGATCGACGCCAGAAACTGGTTGCCGAGCCCTTCCCCGCGCGACGCCCCGCGGACAAGCCCCGCGATGTCGACGAATTCAAGCTGGGTGAAGATCGTCTGCTTCGATTCGGACAGCTTCGTCAGCACGTCCAGACGGGGGTCCGGAACGGCGACGCGTCCGATATTCGGTTCGATCGTGCAAAACGGATAATTCGCCGCCTGCGCCGCCTGCGTCGACGTCAGCGCGTTGAACAGCGTCGATTTTCCGACGTTCGGCAATCCGACTATTCCGCAATTAAACCCCATGGCTCATCCTTTCCCTTTCGACTTGTACACCGCCAGTCTCGACGTGAAAGCGGCGGGCCCTTCCTTAAACAGGACAGGCAGTATTTCCGCGACGTCTTCAAAAGTTTCTTTCATGATGTCTTTATCGGCTTTGGCGAATCCCGTCAAGACCCAATTCACGACTTGCTCCCTGCTTTGCGGGTGACCGACGCCGAAACGCACGCGCGCGTAGTCCGGCGAACAATGTGCGTCGATACTGCGCAATCCGTTGTGACCGCCGGCGCCGCCGCCCGTTTTCGCTTTGACTTTGCCGACGGGCAGATCCATGTCGTCGTGAAGAACAACGATTTTTTCGATCGGCAGTTTGAAAAAATCCATCGCGGCGCGAACGGCTTGTCCCGAGTTGTTCATAAACGTCAACGGCTTTAAAACGACAATTTTTTCGCCGTCGATCGATCCTTCCGCCGTTTCGCCGTTAAAACGCTTTTTCCAACCGGAAAAATTATAGCGACGGACGAATTCGTCCGCCGCCATAAATCCGGCATTATGCCGCGTGTTTTCGTACTCCGTCCCGGGATTGCCGAGACCCGTCAGCAAAAACATCCGCGACAGCCTTATTTCTTCGCGTCGGCCGCAGGAGCCGCTTCGGCGGCGGGCGCCGCTTCAGCCGCAGAAGCCGCTTCAGATTCGTCGGAAGCCGGAGCCGCGATCGCCGCGATCGTAACGCTTTCGTCCTCGACGGGTTTGACACCGGCGGGGAACTTGACATCGCCCATCTTGACGACGTCACCCATGTTCAATCCGGACAGATCGACCGTCAGAACTTCGGGAATGTCCTTCGGTTTGCAGGAAACCATGATTTCACGATAAATCGCGTTCAGCACGCCGCCCATCTTCATGCCCGGGCAGGCGGCTTCGTTATCGTACATGACCGGAATTTCGATCTGCAGTTCGGTGTTGGCGGAAACGCGCAGGAAATCGATGTGAATCGGACGATCCGTGATCGGATGGGTCTGAATGTCCTGGCAAATCGCGTGCACCTTTTGATTGCCGACGTTAATTTCGAACAAGCGGGTCCAAAAACCCTTCTGCCGCATTTGAGCATCCAGATCCAGAGCGGAAATGGAGAACATCACGGGCGTTTCTTTTTCGCCGTAAATGACACCGGGAATGAACCCCGCGCGACGTTCGGCACGAGCCGCCCCCTTACCTGCCGTTTTGCGTTCGTTAACGCGAATAGAAGCTGTTTTAGCCATTTTTTTGATCCTTTATTTTAAAATCACAAGCGGCCGGCCTCCAGGGGTGCCGACACGCGTTTTTGTTATTACAGCATTTTTTTATCGAAATCAACAGGTTTTATCGACTTTTTCAAGCTTTTCCGCAGATATGAAAAAAGCGCCCCCGAAGGAGCGCTTTTCCGTTTTCATCACAAGGACTGGGAAAGAACGATTTTGATTTTCTTTCCGCCTTTGACGGAAAGCTTCGACATGACGGTTCCGCCTTCGGTCTGGTCTTCCGGATCGTCCGGATTGCCCCAAACGATTTTCGTAACCGCATAGTAATCGCCGTCGGCGACGTCTTCGAACAGGAATTTCCCTTCAACGTCGCAGAACGTTTTTTTGCTCAATTTATAAAACTGCTCTTCATCGGGAATGAAAGCCAGCTGTTTCGTGATTTCCCGACCGCCGCGTTCGGCGTTGCCGTACTGATGTTTGATCCGTTCCTCGGCATACTTCGTCGCCGGATAAAGGGTGACCTGATAACCGGCGCAGGTCTGAACGTGACCGTTCTTTTCACGCCAAAGGGCGGAACCTTCGATCGTGTTTTTTCCTTCCTTCATTTGTTTTCCGGCCTGTTCCGCGTCGAATTTTTCGGTCAGCATGACCGGATCCGCGGCGCAGGAGCACAAGACCAGCAAAGCGGCCGCCAAACATGATTTTTTCATAAGTTTCTTCCTCCCATCGGAAATTATTAAAATCTGTCATCCGCCGACAAAACGAGGGCTGTCAGGCTTCCGCCGCTTTGCCTATGACCGTATGATGATATCCGATGAGCTTTCGCGCTTCAAACAAAAAAGCCGCTTTCCAGAAAGAAAAGCGGCTTTTCGGGAAAGATTGAAACTTAATAGAACAGGCTGGTGACCGAGCGTTCTTCGCTGATGCGCAGGATCGATTCGCCGACCAGTTCCGCCACCGAAACGATGCGGATGTTGCGCGCGTTCTTGACCGCTTCGTTCGCGGCGATCGTGTCCGTGATGACCAGCGATTCCAGCGGGGAAGCCGTCACGCGGTTCACCGCTTCGCCCGACAAGACGCCGTGCGTCACATAAGCGTGGACGGAATTGGCGCCGGCTTCTTTCAGCGCGATCGCGGCGTTGCACAGCGTTCCCGCCGAATCGACAATGTCGTCGACCAGAATACAGTCCTGACCTTTGACGTCGCCGATGATGTTCATGACTTCCGAAACGCCGGCGCGTTCGCGGCGTTTGTCGATGATCGCCAGATCGGCGTGCAGACGCTTGGCGATCGTGCGGGCGCGAACGACGCCGCCGACGTCCGGCGAAACGATCATCGGGGTTTTGTCGCGGAAATGATACATAATGTCTTTAACGATGACGGGCGCCGCCATCAGGTTGTCGACCGGAATGTCGAAGAATCCCTGAATCTGTCCCGCGTGAAGGTCCATCGTCACAACGCGGTTGGCGCCGGCGGAAACGATCAGGTTCGCCACCAGTTTAGCGGAAATCGGCGTGCGCGGCGCGGAACGGCGGTCTTGACGGGCGTAACCGAAATACGGAACGACGGCGGTGATCCGGCGTGCCGACGACCGGCGGAACGTGTCGAGCATGATCAACAGCTCCATCAGGTTGTCGTTCACGGGCGAGCTGGTCGGCTGAACGATAAAAACATCCTGTCCGCGCACGGTTTCCTGAACTTCGACGAACACTTCGTTATCCGCGAACCGGCGAACGGAACATTTTGACAGCGTCGTGTCCATATAGTTCGCAACCGCCTGCGCAAACGGAATGTTGCTGTTACCCGAAAAAATTTTCATGTCTTTCCCCATGGTTAAAGTTAAAACAACCTGTCGTCCAACAGACCGATGACCGATATCTGCCGTCCGCATTGGCGACCTTTTTGCGACGAGCGGCGATACGAAAAGTATTCGCTTTCCAAAGCGTACGTATCTTCGTTCACCCACTCCCCGCTGCCGATTCCCAGCCGTTCCAGCCGCGCCAGAACGAAACCGGGCAGGTCAAATCGGTACTTTCCGGATCCGACCGGAACAAAAAACAGGTCGGATTTCAGATCCGCCTGTAAAAATTCGCGGCGCATGTCTTCGCCGACCTCATAGGACTGCGGCGCGATGCACGGACCAACCAGCGCCGTGATCCGCGAAGCATCCGCCCCCAACGAAAGCATCGTTTTGACGGTGTTTTCCAAAATCCCGCCGAAAGCGCCGCGCCATCCCGCATGCGCCGCCGCGACGACGCCGGCTTCCTCGTCCGCCAACAAGACGGGCGCGCAATCCGCCGTTTTAATGCCCAGACACACGTTCGGCACTTTCGTGACCAAAGCGTCGGCAAAAGGCGTTTTGGCAAAAGGTTCGTTACGGTCGATGACGACGACGTCGGTCGAATGATGCTGGTGCAGGACGAACAGCTTTTCGACCGTGACACCGCAGTGTTTAGCGACCCTGCGCATATTTTCGCGAACTTTGGCGGGATCGTCCCCGGCTCTGATCGAACAGTTCAAAGAGGCGAAATCGCCTTCGGAAACGCCGTTTTTCCGCGTAAAGAACCGAGCCCTGACATTTTCGGCAAAATGAATCCGCGTCATGATCCGCCCTCCTCTTTCGAACGAACCGCTTCTTTCAGTTCCTCGACCGTTTCGATCAACTTGGTTTCGAGCCGTTCCTGTTTTTCCCCGATCTTTTCGATCTTCCGTTCGATTCGCCGCTGTTTTTCCGTCAACCGCTTTTCCAACGTGGCCCGTCTGTGTTTCAAGAAACGAATCGTCCAGGCGTACGACGCCCAGGAACACACGATCATCCACGGCACACAGCCGATCGACATCGCGACGCCCCAATCCTTAACCAGAAAAGCGCATAAAGCCTTGGTCGCTTCCCACAAGCCTTCTTCGCTCATCACGTTTTTAATCATGCCGTAAAATTTGGCGTATCCCGTTCTTTGTTCGAAAGAACCGGTCATCAGTTTGCCGGTCAGGTAAAAAGTGTAATAAATCGGCGGCATCGTAAAAACATTCGTCACCCAGTTCCACGCGATCGCGACGGGCAGACTGAACCGCCATTTGAACAGCTTTCGGGCGCCGAGCCAAATCATAAAGGTCAGATACATCTGTATGCCGACCAAAGGCGTCATCGCCACCGCCATTCCGACCAAGGAACCGCGCGCGATGACTTCGGGTTTTTCCTTTGACCGGACCATCGGCGCGATCACTTTGACCCGAAACAGCAAAACAAGTGTTTTTGAAAGACCCCTTCTTCTGAACGACATGGACGCCTCGTTAAATCACCGCTTTACTGATAACAGACTTTGACACCGGAGTCTAAACCTTTTTCGCACTCCACAGCATCATGATCAATCCGATAAGCAGCATCGGCAACGTCAGCAGCTGCCCCATCGTGACCCGCGCGAACAAAAATCCGATTTGCGGATCCGGTTCGCGGAAGTTTTCCAAAATGAACCGCGCGACGGCGTATCCCGTCAGGAACATCCCCGACGTAAAGCCCGGACGGATGCGGATCCACACGCTTTTCGTCCATGACGTATAAAGCAGGACAAACAGCAGAACGCCTTCGAAAAGAGCTTCGTACAGCTGGCTCGGATGACGGGGGATCGGACCGCCGTTCGGGAAAATCACCGCCCACGGGACGGAGGTCGTGACGCGACCGTACAGTTCGGCGTTGACGAAGTTCGCCAGACGGCCGAAAAACAAACCTATCGGCGCGACGCAAGCCATCAGATCGGCGATTTCGAAAAACCCGACTTTGACCTTTCGGGCGAAAATCCACGTCGCGACGATAACGCCCAACAGTCCGCCGTGGAACGACATGCCGCCGTGCCAAAGTTCAAGGATCTGCAACGGATTTTCCATATAATAATTGAAATTATAAAACAGAACGTATCCGATTCGCCCGCCCAGAATGATCCCGAGCGTTATCCAGAAACAGACATCGTCCAACATCGGAACGGTCACGGCCGACGGATAACGCGTGATCATGCGGCGGATCAGCCACCATCCGGCCAGAATGCCGAACAGATACGCCAACGAATACCAACGCAAACCGAAAGAGCCGATATAAACGGCCACCGGATCGATTGTCGGAAAGGTGATTCCGCTGTAAACGGTCATTTCAGTTCTCCTTAACGGTACGGATCGGACGAGGACAGCCAGTCTTTGACATACCGTTCGACGCCTTCCTCAAGCGGCGTGAACGATTTTGTATAGCCGGCGGCGCGCAGTTTCGTTACATCCGCCTGCGTAAAGTATTGATAAATGCCTTTCAGATCGGAGGGCAAATCAATAAAGTCCATTTCCGGTTTTTCGCCGACGGCCGCGTAAACGGCGCGCAAAACGTCCGCATACGTCCGCGCCAGCCCCGTTCCGACGTTGAACACGCCGGTCACGTCGCGGTGTTCCAAAAACCACAAAACGACGTCCGCGCAATCTTCGATCCACATGAAATCGCGCATCTGGTCGCCGTTTTTATACGCCGGATTTTCCGAACGGAACAACGGAAAAAGCTTGCCGTTTTTAGCGCAGTTGTAAATCGGCGGAATGACGCTTTGATGGCCGGTCTTATGGTATTCGTTCGGACCGTAGAGGTTGAAAAAGCGCAGGCTGACCCATTGCGGCGGAACGGGTTTGTTCTGGATTTCGTATTCGATGATGCGTCGTTCGACGAACAGCTTCGTCCACGCCATCGGCGTCAGCGGATTCAGTCTGGCCAAAGCGTCGCGGGAATCGTCGTCTTTGAACCCGAACGCCCCGTCGCCGTACACCCCGGCGGTCGACGCGAACAACAAAGGCTTTTCGTGTTCCGTACACCACGAAAACAAATCGTCGGTGAAATGAATGTTCGAATGAACGATCGCGTCGACGTGTCCGGCTTCCGAATTATACATCGCGCCGAAGTGCAGAACGGCTTCGACTTCGTTGGCATGGCGGTTCAGATACGGAATCAGGTTTTCGGTAAAGATGATGTCCCGCAACGAATACCGTTTCGAAACGTTGCGCCATTTCGCGGTGTCGAACAATCTGTCGGCGATGACGACTTCGCCGAGTTGCCTTTTTTCGATCTCGGCCAAAATATTGGAACCTATAAAGCCGGCTCCGCCCGTGATAACGAACATACAAAAACTCCCGAGAGTTTAAAGCGTTTTTTCTGTTATACGATAAAACGCGTCCAATCCAAAACTTTTTTATCCGAAGAGCGAACTTTTCCGACATTTTCCTTTCAAAAACCGCCTTTTGCGTTTATTTTACCGGAAAAACGTCTTGTCAGGAGGAAATCTCATGGAACGAAAAGGTTTGTTGATCGTCGGATGCGGCAAAATGGGCGGCGCCGTGTTGCGCGGATGTTTGAAGAACGGTTTGAAAGCCGAAGACGTTCGCGTCGTCGAACCGTCGGCCGAAATCCGCGCCGCTTTATCGAAGAAAGGAATAGAAGCCGCCGAAACGCCCGCCGCCTTTGCCGGTTTTTCGCCGGAAGTCGTCTTTTCGGCGGTCAAACCGTTCAAGATCGCCGACGTCGTCGATTCGTTCAAACCCTTTACGGACAAAGGCGCCGTTCTTTTGACGATCGTCGCGGGGAAGCCCCTATCCTTCTATGAAGCGCATCTGGGCGCCGCCGCGATCGTGCGCGCCATGCCGAACACGCCCGCCGCCGTCGGCGAAGGCATCACCGGCGCCGTCGCGTCAAAAGCGGTTTCGGCGCAACAGAAGCAAGCCGTCGGAGAAATCTTGCGGGCGTGCGGCGAAGTCGTTTGGGTCGACGACGAAGCGAAAATCGACGGGATCACCGCCGTTTCGGGCAGCGGTCCCGCTTACGTTTTCTTTTTGACCGAAGCGCTGGCGGCGGCGGCGGAAAAGCTCGGTTTCGACAGGGAAAGCGCCGAAAGACTCGCCAAAGCGACGGTATGCGGTTCGGCCGCCCTGATGAAACAAAGCGCCGATTCCCCCGCCCGTCTGCGCGAAAACGTCACCACGCCGAACGGCACGACGGCGGCCGCGCTCGACATTCTGATGAACGATAAAAACGGTTTCGTCCCGCTGATGACCGAAGCGGTCAAAGCCGCGGAACGGCGATCGAAGGAACTCGGTAAAGCCTGAAACAAAGAAATCCCGCAAGATCAAAATCTTGCGGGATGTTTTTAAACGCTGGTATCAATATGGACCGGTTCAGCGTTTTCCTTGCCGGGCATAGGACCGCCGCGCGTGACGACGACCATGGCTTCGCGCAGGACGCGGTCGCCGCCGATCATATAGCCTTTCTGCCATTCCTGAACGATCGTTCCCGACGGTTTTTCGGGGTCTTCGATTTCCTGAACGACTTTGTGAACATTCGGATCAAAAACTTTCCCGACGCTGTCGACGGGCGTAACGCCGTTCTTTTCCAACGCCGAATCCAGTGATTTGCGCGTCAGATCCAATCCGACCAGCAGATTTTTGACGACTTCCGGCTGTTGTTCGCGCATTTCCGGCGTCATCGCGTCCAACGCGCGCGACAGATTGTCGTTGACGGTCAGCAGATCCTTGGCGAAAGCGGAAACGGCGAATTTCGACCGTTTTTCAAGCTCGATCTGCGTCCGGCGGCGCAGGTTTTCCATCTCCGCCTGCGAACGGACGTACAAATCCTTGAATTTTTCGACCTCTTCCTTCAAAGCCGCGATTTCGTCGCCGTTTGCGGGTTCGGGCGCGCTCTCTTCGGCGAAATCCTCCCGCGGTTCTTCTTCGGCCGCGATTTCGTCAACGGATTGTTCCGTTTCGTTTTCTTCGATATGGTCATGACGATGATGATGTTTGCTCATAATTTCACCCTATCAGTTTACTGATGACTTGAGACGTGTAATCCACCAGAGGAATAAGTCTGGCGTAATTCATGCGGGTCGGTCCGATGATGCCTATCGCGCCGACGATTTTTTCCCGACTGTCGCGATACGGCGCCGTGATGACCGAACACCCCGACAATCTGAACAGCGCGTTTTCCGCGCCGATGTAAATCTGTATGCCGTCCGCCGATTTCGTTAAATCCAGCAGGTTCGACACGGTTTCCTGCTTTTCCAATTCGTCGAACAGAACTTTTATCCTGTCCAGATCCCGAACGGCCTGAACGTCGTTCAGCAAATTCGCACGGCCTTTGACGATCAGGGCGTTTTTCCGTTCCCCGCTCCAGGCCGCGATTCCCTGCGACACGAGGTTTGCCGCCGTTTTATCCAGCAAAGCCTTGTTCGACCGCGTTTCCGATTCGATTTCCGCGCGCGCCTCGTCGAGCGTCCGCCCCTGCAGCCGGCGGGTCAGATAATTGCCCGCCTCGATCAGAGAAGACGGCAGAGTGCCGGGGGGAACTTCGATGACTTTATTTTCGACCGTTCCGTCCGTGCCGACCGTGACGACCAGCGCTTTCCGTGCGCTCAACGGCACGAATTCGATATGTTTCAGCGGCGTTTGGTCAAGCTTCGGCGCGATGACGAGACCGGCGCACTGCGACAAGCCGGACAGTGTCGCCGTAACTTGCGTCAGCATATCCTCGATGCTGACGCCTTCGACGGAGCAACGCGCTTCGATCGCCTGTCTTTCCGACGATTCAAGGACTCCGATTTCCAGCAATCCGTCAACGAACAGCTTCAATCCCCGCTCGGTCGGGACGCGGCCGGCCGACGTGTGGGGCGACGTCAGCAATCCGGCTTTTTCCAGATCCGCCATAATGTTGCGGACGGACGCCGACGATAGCGGAAAATCAAGCAGTCCCGCCACCGTTTTCGATCCGACGGGCAGCCCCGTTTCCAGATACGAATCGACCAGCGCCCTGAAAACATCGCAGGAACGCTGATTTAATTGAGCCGACGCTGTTCTTTTCTTGTTCATCGCCTTTCAATGTAGTAATCATAAAAACAAACGTCAACAGCTCAAATTTATTTATTTTGCCGAAAGGAAAAGAGCATGGAAAGACCGTCCAAAAGAAAAGCCGACGAACTGCGTCCCGTAACCATCGAACCGAACGTCAACAAGCACGCCGAAGGGTCGTGCCTGATCAAATGCGGCGACACGCACGTCATCTGCACCGCCAGCGTCGAAGACAAAGTCCCCGTCTGGATGCGCAATTCCGGCCGCGGCTGGGTCACAGCCGAATACGGCATGATCCCGCGCGCCACGGGCGTCCGCACCGACCGCGAAGCCAAAAAAGGCCAAAGCGGCAGAACCGAGGAGATCCAACGCCTGATCGGACGGGCGCTGCGCTCCGTCGTCGATCTGAAAGCGCTCGGCGAAATGTGCGTCAAGATCGACTGCGACGTCATTCAGGCGGACGGCGGCACGCGTACCGCCTCCATCACGGGCGGCTTTGTCGCGTTAAGGCTGGCCCTGCAAAAACTCGTCGACCAACACCGCTTGTCCTCCCTGCCGTTGTTCGACACGGTTTCCGCGATCTCCTGCGGCATCTGCAACGACGAACCCGTGCTGGACCTCGACTATCTGGAGGATTCGACGGCGCAGACGGACGCGAACTTCGTCATCACCGGCAAAGGCGGCATCGTCGAAATCCAGGGAACGGCCGAACGCAAGCCGTTCACCGAAGAGGAGTTCCTGAAACTTTACGCTCTGGCGCGCAAAGGAACGTCGGAAATCGCCGAAATCCAGAAAAAGGCGTTCGGAGGCTGATCCATGCGGAAACTGACCGAAAAGGAAGTCGTCCTCGCCACGCACAACAAAGGCAAAGTCGCCGAACTGCAGGCTTTGCTCGAACCGTACGGGATCACCGTTTTGTGTTCCGACGACTTGGGATTGTCCGAACCCGAGGAAACGGGCAAAACTTTCGCCGAAAACGCGAAAATCAAAGCCGTCACCGCCGCGTTCGAAGCCGAACGTCCCGCCATTGCCGACGATTCGGGACTGTGCGTCCACGCGTTGAACGGGCGTCCCGGCATTTATTCCGCGCGCTACAACGAACCGAAAAAAAACGGATTCGCCTATGCGATGGAAAAGCTGAACGAAGAGCTCGGCGATTCGACCGACCGGTCGGCACATTTCGCGTCGGCCGTCGTTCTGGCCTGGCCCGACGGAACGGTCAACGTTTTCGAAGGCCGCGTCGACGGAACGCTTTGCTGGCCGCCGCGCGGTGAAAAAGGGTTCGGATACGACCCGATGTTCGTTCCCGACGGATACGACAAAACTTTTGCCGAACTGCCCGCCGACGTTAAAAACACGATCAGTCACCGCGCCCGCGCGACGACCGCCCTCGTCAAGGCGTGCCTGTGAGCTTCGGTATATATATCCATTGGCCGTTTTGCCGGTCGAAGTGCCCGTATTGCGATTTCCCGAGCCGTCCGGCCAAAACGGTCGACCTTAACGTTTGGGAAAAAGCGTATGAAGACTCTTTGACCGGCTACGCCGCGCGTCTGCCCGACAAGACCGTCAGATCGGTCTTTTTCGGCGGCGGCACACCGTCGATGACGGATCCGGCGTTGATCGAAAAGTTGATTTCAACAATTAAAAAATCGTTTAAAGTATCTGACGATGTTGAAATTTCTTTGGAAGCCAATCCGGATTCCGCCAACGAAGAAAAAATGCTTTCATGGCGCAAAGCGGGGGTGAACCGGCTTTCCGTCGGCGTCCAATCCCTGATCGACCGGGATCTGAAATTTTTAGGCCGTCTCCATTCGGCCGAAGACGCTCTGAAAACGATCGAAGCGGCGAAAGCGGTTTTTCCCGTCGTGTCCGCGGATTTCATTTACGCCCGTCCGGATCAAACGCTTGCGGCGTGGAAAAACGAACTGCGTCAAATCCTCGATCTGAATCTTCTTCATTATTCGTTTTACCAGCTGACGATTGAGGAAGGGACTTTTTTTCACAAAAAAGGCGTCGAACCGCCCGAAGAGGGTCTTTGCGCCGATATGTTCGATTTGACCGACAGGGAAACGCGTTTGGCGGGCGTTCCGCGCTATGAAGTGTCGAACCATGCCGATAAAGCGCACCACTGCCGACATAATCAGCTGTATTGGCAGGGCGGCGAATGGATCGGCGTCGGAACGGGCGCGCACGGCCGCTTTACGGAAAACGGACGCTTCGTCGCGACGGCCGAAAGCCCCTTGCCCGACGATTTCATCAATCGCCGCGGGCACGAAGAATACGTCCTGACGCAAAAAGAAAAAGCCGAAGAACTGATTTTGACCGCCCTGCGCACGGAAGACGGACTGAACCGGGACGTTTTCCGCGCCCTTGTCGGTTCGGATTTCGAAAACTTTTTAGACGCGGGCGTATTGCAGGACTATCAGACGGACGGTTTTCTCGTCTGCGATAAAAAAGGCCTCCGCACCACGGCGAAAGGCCTTCTTATCCTCAACGCGCTGTTTCCGTCGCTGTTAGTTTGAAATCACCGGCTTTTGAACGGCCTTCCGGTAAACGGGCTTTTGCGTCGGTTTTTCAATAACGGGTTTCTGGACCGCTTTTTTCACGGCGGGCTTCTGCGTCGCTTTTTCGATGACCGGTTTTTGCACCGCCTTTTCAACGACAGGCTTTTGCGTCGCTTTTTCGATAACGGGTTTCTGCACCGGTTTTTCGATAACGGGTTTTTGCACTGCCTTTTCAACGACCGGTTTCTGCACCGGTTTTTCAATAACCGGTTCCTGAACGGCTTTTTCATCCGTTTTTTGTTCCGCCGGTTCCGTTAAAACGATTTCCTTGTCCGTCGTTTCGTCGACAATGACCGTTTCCGCTTCCGGCACATAAATCAGCGCGGGCGAAAAACGGAATCCGCCGATAAAAACTTCCGGCGCCTGGACGGGATCGTTTTCAAATTTTTCAATGGCCGGCGACAAAGTAACGAAACCGCGCCGCTCCACGCCCAAAACCTCCAAACCGCGTTCCGATTCGCCGTTCGGCAACAAACGGAACAGCCCGTCCACACCGTTGAACCCCGAAGGCGTCGTCAGATTGGAATACGAAAAACCGCCCATATCCGTCAAAACGGACGCCAGAGCCACCGCGTCATACGCCTGGGAAGCGATCCTTAACGGCTTTTCACCGTAAATCTCTTTAAAGCGGGCCGCAAATCCCTGGAATCCCGCCGTCGGCAAATTGGCGAACCAGCCGCCGATCAACGACGATTCGCGCGCAGGCTTGGCTTCCGCCCACTGCGACGTTCCCAAAACGCGGATTTCCTTCGGCAGATCGTAATACGAGAACAAAGCTCCCAAAGAACGCAAACGCGAACCGTCATCGGAAACGAAAATCGCGTCAAATTCGAACGGATCGCGAATCAACTCTTTCGTTTTCAGCGCTTCGATCGTTTCATCCAGCTGTTTTTCCGTCATGTGGACGTCTTTCCATTCGCCCGTTTCCTCGTCCTTCATCGGAACGGGTTTGCCCGCATAAACCAATTCGATCGACGATTCCAGCCGCTTTATTTCCTCATCGCGTTCTTTTTCCAGATCTTCCATCATACGGGGCATGATCGACGCGACGGAAGGCTGCAAATTGTCGATTTTCGGATCGTAAAAGCCCGCCTTGGTGATTTTCGCGCCGCATTCGTCCGTCGCCTTTTTGATAGCGTAGGAAATAATATCCCCGGTCATGTTGTCCTGACTGAGAATCGCAAATCTTTTATATCCTTTTTCACAGGCGTACCGCGTGATCATTTCCGCCTGTTGCGACGTCAGCGTGCTGATGGTGTAAACGCCTTTTCCGAAATTCGACGGATCCGACGAAAACGTGATGACGCCGATATCCGCGTCGCGCGCGATGGGACGAACGGAGTGAACCTCTTTGGAAAAAACGGGGCCGATAATCAGCTCGACTCCTTGCGAAACGGCCGTTTCCGCCGCTTTGCGCGCGCCTTCCTGCGTTCCTTCCGTATCGTAAAACTGCAAAATCAGTTTCGGATTGTTCATATCGAACAACGCCATCATCGCCGATTTTTGCAGATTTTCGCCCAATTTGGCGGAAGGTCCGGACAACGGGACCAAAACACCGACTCTGTAACGTTCGACCGGTTTTTTCAGAACGATGCTTTCCGTCGGCTGTTCAACGGAAGCAACGGGGCTCTGCTCCGCCAGATCCGCGTCCGATATGTTGAATACGCTCTTGTCGATAGGAACTCTCGTTCTTCCGCAAGAAGCCGCCGCAAGAATTAAAACCGCCGTAAAGAACTGTCGAAAAAAGTATCGCAAAGGATTTGCTCCCGATAAAAGAATGGGTTTAAGATGCATACTAACCGTTTTTATTCCGGAGTGCAAATGTCTGAACAAACTTTTATCAAAGGATTGTATCTTGTCGCCACACCCATCGGCAATTTGGGCGACCTTTCCGCCCGCGCCGTCGACGTTTTAAAAGCCGCCGACCTGATCGCGTGCGAAGACACGCGCGTTACGGCAAAACTGCTTTCCCATTGGGGAATCGCGACAAAAACGACGCCTTATCACGAACATAACGCCGATAAAGCCCTGCCCAAACTGATGGAACGGCTGAAAAACGGCGATATGATCGCGCAGGTTTCCGACGCCGGAACGCCGATCGTCAGCGATCCGGGATACCGGCTCGTTCAGGCTTGTCTGGCGGAAAACGTATATGTGACCGCCGTTCCGGGGGCTTCGGCCGTTCTGACGGCTTTGCAATTGTCGGGGCTGCCGTCGCACCGGTGGCTTTTCGAAGGCTTTTTGCCCCCGAAGACCGCCGCCAAAGAAAAAGAGCTGAATCTGCTGAAAGAGATTCCCGCAACGCTGATTTTTTACGAATCGCCGAACCGTCTGACCGAAACGCTGAAGTCCATGCGCGCCGTTTTGGGCGACCGGCAAGCCGCCGTATCGCGCGAACTGACCAAAAAATTCGAAGAAACCGTCCGCGGGAATCTTGATTTCCTGATCGAAAAATACGAAACCGAAGGCGCGCCCAAAGGAGAGATCGTCATCACTGTCGCTCCCGTCAAAGAAAAAGTATTAAAAATAGAAAATATAGAAGAATTACTCAAACAATCGTTGCAAACGATGAAAGTCAAAGACGCCGCCGCTTTCGTCGCGGAACAAACCGGATTGTCCAGAAAAGAGCTGTATCAAAAAGCGTTGGCTTTAAAAAATGACAAATAAAGAACAAAGCGGTCAAAAGGCTTTTCGGAACGGACACAAAGCGGAAACGATCGCCGCTTTGTTCCTTCGCCTTAAAGGATACAAGCTCGTCGAAAAGAATTTCAAACCGCCGAGGGGAACGGGCGCCGGCGAAATCGATCTGATCGTCGAAAAGAACATGACCGTCGTCTTTGTCGAAGTCAAATTACGCCAAACGACGGATACCGCCGCCGAATCCGTTTCCGAAACCGTCAAACGGCGACGCATCCGCGGCGCGGAGTATTTTTTGGCCCTGCATCCGGAATTTGAAAAACACGATAAACGCTTTGACGTCGTACTGATGGCCCCGAAAAAATTTCCGGTCCACATCAAAAACGCTTTTATCTGCGAATAAAAGCCTAAAGTCGCTTATATCCTGACTTCGTCCAGTTTGACGATCGCCTGCTTGATGGCGTCTTCTTCTTCGGGCGAAAGGGAATCCGTCATGCTTTGACGAACGCCTTTGCCGGTCAGAACGCACGGCAGACTGACACAAGGACCGGTAAAGCCCAATTCGCCTTTCAGCGGACGGGTCAACGGAACGATCGCCGTCTGATTGTTCAGAACGACGGAAGCCAGATACGCCGTGCATCCGGCGATACCGTAATGCGTGCGGCCTTTGCCTTTGATGATTTCGGCGCCCATGCCGGCAACGCGTTTCGCGATGGCTTCCTTATCCGCGTCGGTCATCGTCAGTCCGTTTTCCGCCAGATACGTTTTAAGCGGCAGTCCTTTTATTTCAACGGAACTCCACAACAAAACCTGTCCCGCGCCGTGTTCGCCCGCGACCATCGCCCAAACGGCTTTTTCAGGCAACTTCAAAAAGTCGGCCAGCACATACGTAAAACGGGCGGCGTCAAGCATACAACCGGTTCCGAAAACATGACCGTCCGTTTCATTCAGCCTTTCCGCAATAATGCGCGTCATCACGTCAACGGGATTGGATACGACGATAACGGGCGCTTTGGCCTTATTTGCTTTCAGGCAATCGGCGACGCTGATCGCGATTTTCGAATTTTTACCGATCAGGTCGAGACGGCTTTCATCGGCTTTACGGTTGAATCCCGCGGTAACGATGATCAGATCGCTGTCGCCCGTATCCGCCCAGTTGCCGGCGAAAACACGGGTCGGACTGATAAAGGAAAAGCCCGGACGGATATCGGCGGCTTCCGCTTTAACGGCGGTTTCGTTGATATCTATCAAAGCGATTTCTTCGGCGATTTCCGTCAACATCAGCGAATAAGCGATGCTTGATCCGACGAATCCAGTTCCTATGACAGAAATTTTACTCATGCTTTCTCCCCATTTCAGTATGTAGAATTCTTATTGACCGGAAATGACATCGTCGTTTTTATCGAACGAATCGTCAAAAACGACATCGCCGACATCGTCCTTTTCCATTTGGATGACATCGTCCGTAACCGCGTCGCTGCCGATAATCGTATCTTCGGAAACGGCCGGCTTTTCAGGTTCCGCATGATTGTTTCCCAAACGTCCGATGATGAAATCGAGCTCTTCAAGCGAAGCATACGAAACGACCAACTCCCCGCCTTTGGCTTTGGGACGGATGGAAACTTTCAATTCGAGCATTTGCGACAATTCGTTGGCCAAAAATTCCCATTCGTCGTTTTTCTTGTTCGTTTTATCGACGGATTTCTTTTGCTTCTTTTCGGGAATGCCTTTTTGGGCAAGCTTTTCCGTTTGACGGACGCTCAATCCTTTTGAAACGACTTCTTCGGCCAAAGCGACGGGATCTTTTGCCGTCAGCAACGCGCGGGCGTGGCCGCCGGTCAGTTTTCCGCTTTCCAACAATTCTTTGACGGGTTGCGGAAGGCCGAGCAATCGCATCGTGTTCGCGACATGACTGCGACTTTTTCCGACAGCCTGCGCCAGTTCTTCCTGCGTATTGGCAAATTCCTCCATCAGACGGCGGTAGCCTTCGGCTTCTTCCAAAGCGTTCAAATCCTGCCGCTGCAGGTTTTCGATCAAAGCGACTTCCAGAGCTTCCTTGTCCGAAAAGTCTTTGATCAAAACGGGAACTTCCGTCAATCCCGCCGCCTGCGCCGCGCGCCAACGCCGTTCGCCGCCGATGATTTCGTATTTTTCGGCTTCGTTCGGAATCCTGCGAACGATCAAAGGCTGTAAAATCCCTTTGACTTTAACGGATTCGATCAAGTCCCGAATAGCGTCTTCGTTAAAAACCCGTCGAGGCTGAAACCGACTGGGTTCCAAGTCGGAAACGGGCAAAGACGAAACGGATCCCGTCGATCTGTTCGTATTTTCTTCTTCGGCGCCGAGCAACATGCTTAAACCGCGACCCAAACCTTTACTCATTTTTTCACCTCTTGTTTTAATATTTCCGCCGCCAAACCTATATAAGCCTGCGATCCTCTGCTTTTGAAATCGTACAGCAAAATCGGTTTGCCGTGCGACGGCGCTTCGGAAACGCGAACGTTTCTGGGAATGACGGTTTTATAAACCTTGTCCCCGAAATAGCTTCGCACGTCTTGGGCAACGACCTCGGAAAGCCCCGTCCGGCCGTCATACATCGTCAAAACCAGCCCTTGAATGATCAAATCGTGATTGAAATTCCTGTGCACCAGTTCGACCGTTTTCATCAGATCGGCCAGACCTTCCAGCGCCAGATATTCGCATTGGACGGGAATCATGACGCCGCGGGCCGCGACAAGAGCGTTGACTGTCAGCATCCCGACGGAAGGCGGACAATCTATAAAAATGTAATCATATGCCAGCGATTCCTGATCGAAAGCTTTTTTCAGATAAAACTGCGGATTCTTTTTTTGCGCCAGTTCGAAATCGACACCGGCCAGATCCTTTGACGCCGCGATAACGGACAAGTTCGGAATCTTCGTCCAAATGATGGCGGACGAAATCGTCGCGTCACCCATCATAACATCGTAAGCGTTTCTGGCGGCCTTGACCCGGCTGACGCCCAGACTGACCGTCGCGTTTCCCTGCGGATCCAGATCGATCAGCAAAACTTTTCGCCCGGCCGCCGCCAAAGCGGTCGCCACATTAATTGCCGTCGTCGTTTTGCCGACACCGCCTTTCTGATTCGAAACGGCGATGATGTACGGTTTTTTATTCAGGACATTCATTTCTTACGAACCTCCGCCATACATAAAATACGGCCTTCTTCACTGGTCTGACTTTGAACCTTTTTAAGGTCAAAATCAAATTTTTTCAAACACGTTTTAATTTCTTCCTCGGCTTTTTTCCCTTTCATGAACAAACAACGGGTATGTTTATCCGTAAACGGCAAAGCGTAAGCCGTCAATTTATCAAGCGAAGCCAACGCTCGCGCCGTGATGACATCGACTTTGAAAGGCGTCATTTTTTCGATTCTGCCGTTATGAACGATAATATTGTCAGCCCCGCACTTCAAGGCGGCCTCTTTCAAAAAATCACTTTTACGCCCTTCGCTTTCCGTTAAATGGAAAATCTTGTCCGGATTCATCAGCGCCAGAACGAAAGCCGGAAAACCGGCGCCGCTTCCAAAATCCAAAATCGTTTTATCCGTTGTCTTCAACAAACCGGACAACTGCGCCGAATCCAAAACATGACGCGTCCATATCACCGGTAACGTCGAATCGGCGATCAAATTCATAACGGACTGGGTTTGTTCAAGAAAAGAAATATAAACATCCAATTTGCCGACGACATCCTCGGACAAATTCAAACGCTTCAAAACCGTTTCGCGTTCATCGGAAATCACAATGCAAACTCCTTAAACCGATTTCTTAAGAAACCGTTACGGCTAAAATAGCTTGCTTAAGGGGATAGGACAAGAAAAATTTTACATTTTCAAAATGTTTCACGTGAAACATAAAACAGAATATAAAGAAAACAGACAGATAGCTCCGCTAAAACAAAAACGGCGACAGAATCCCGACGCCGTTGAAAATAAGAAAGCTAAACAAAACGTTACAAAATAAACTTCGACAAATCTGTACGCTTCGACAATTTGCCGACCTTTTCGCGAACGTCTTGCGCCGTAATCACTTTTGATTCACCACTTTTGTCCGGTGCTTCAAAACTGATGTCTTCCAACAGCTTTTCCAATATCGTATGCAACCGCCGCGCGCCGATGTTTTCAACGGATTCGTTGATTTCCGTGCACAAAGAAGCGATTTCCTTCAAAGCGTCGTCGTCGAAATCCAGATCAAAGTTTTCCGTTTTCAGCAACGCCTTGTACTGCAGAATCAAATTATTCTCCGGTTCGGTTAAGATTCGGTAAAAATCCTCTTGTTTCAATGAATCCAATTCGACGCGGATAGGCAAACGTCCCTGCAGTTCCGGCAATAAATCCGACGGTTTCGATACATGGAAAGCGCCGGAAGCGATAAAGAGAATGTGATCCGTTTTAACGGCGCCTCGTTTTGTCTGAACGGTCGTCCCTTCGATCAAAGGCAACAAATCGCGCTGAACGCCTTCGCGGGAAATGTCCGGTCCACGGCTTTCGCTACGCCCGCAAATTTTGTCAAATTCGTCGATAAAAACGATGCCGTTGTTTTCAACGGATTCAATGGCGGCTTTAACGACTTTTTCGTCGTCGATCAGATTATCGCTTTCTTCGGTGATCAGGATATCGTACGAATCCGCCACCGTCATTTTCTTTTTCTTGAACGAAACCATCTTGCCGCCGAGCAGATCGCTCAAAGAAAACATCCCCATCTGCGCGCCGGGCATTCCCGGAACGTCAAACGTCGGCATGGCATTGTTTTTATTATCGCGAATGTCGATTTCTATTTCCCTGTTCGCCAGAGAACCGTTCCGCAACATTTCCTTAAATTTGGCGCGTGTTTCGTCGGACGCCTTTTCGCCGACCAAAGCATCAAGGACGCGTTCTTCGGCACGGGCTTCCGCTTTGACGCGAACTTCCTTGCGCATGGCTTGGCGCGTCATGTTGATCGACGTTTCCAGCAAATCGCGAATGATGCTTTCGACGTCGCGGCCGACATAGCCGATTTCGGTGAACTTCGTCGCTTCGACTTTGATGAAAGGGGCTTGTGCCAGTTTTGCCAGCCGACGGGCGATCTCCGTTTTGCCGACGCCGGTCGGTCCGATCATCAGGATATTTTTAGGAACGATCTCTTCGCGTAAAAAAGGCGAAAGCTGCTGACGCCGCCACCGGTTGCGCAAAGCGATGGCAACGGCGCGCTTGGCATCGGTTTGACCGATAATGTAGCGATCCAATTCGGAAACGATTTCTCTGGGTGAAAAAGTCATAGTTTTTCCATAATGATGTTATGATTGGTGTAAATGCAGATATCGGCGGCGATCGTCATCGCTTTCATCGCGATCTGTTCGGCCGTCAGATCGGAATCCGCCAAAGCCAAAGCGGCGGCCTGCGCGAACGACCCGCCCGAACCGATGCCGACGATGCCGTTTTGAGGTTCCAAAACGTCGCCGTTTCCCGTCAGGACAAGAATCGTTTCCTTGTCGGCAACAATCATCATCGCTTCAAGCTTTCTTAAATACCGATCCGTTCTCCAGTCTTTGGCGAGTTCGACGCAGGCGCGGGTCAGCTGTCCCGAATGCTTTTCGATTTTTTCTTCCAGCCGTTCGCACAGCGTAAAGGCATCCGCCGTCGCACCGGCAAATCCGGTTACGATGTCGCCCTTTCCCAAACGGCGAAGTTTTTTAGCATTGCTTTTCAAAACGGTATTGCCAAACGTCACCTGACCGTCGCCGGCCATGACGACATCGCCGTCTTTGCGCACGCAAAGGATTGTCGTCCCTCTTAAATCGTCCATGTCAAAACCTCCTTTTCCGATTCGGCTTTGAAAAGATTTTGACGGAACAAAAGTTAAAAATCAATGCGTTCTTCCGAATAAAAACTCCCTTCGGTTGACGAAGGGAGCTTTTATCACCAGTTGTTCATTTTCAATTCGTAATAAGCCTTGGCGTGCAAACATGCCGGACACATTTCCGGCGGTTCTTCGCCGACATAGGTGTAACCGCAGTTCCGGCATTGCCACACGGTTTCTTTGTTTCGTTTGAAAACGCGGCCTTCTTTGATGTTTTCGGCCAAATCAAGATAGCGCTGTTCGTGATTTCTTTCGGCGACGATGATCGCACGGAAAGCGGCGGCAACTTCGGGATATCCTTCTTCGTCCGCCGTTTTTGCAAAAGAAGGATATAAGTCTTCGGCTTCGTGATGTTCGCCGGCGGCGGCTTCCGTCAGATTATCAAGCGTCGTGCCGATAACGCCGGCCGGATAAGTCCCTTCGATAACGCATTCGCCGCCTTCCAGAAATTTAAAAAAACGTTCGGCGTGTTCTTTTTCCTGATCGGCCGTTAATCTGAAAATGTCGGCGATCTGTTCGTATCCTTCCTTTTTCGCCTGCGACGCCCAAAAAGTGTAGCGCATTCTGGCCTGGCCTTCGCCGGCGAAAGCGGCCATTAAATTCTTTTCCGTTTGAGAACCTTTGATACACTTCATTTTTTTTCCTTTCAGTTTGATAAAAAAAATTTAGAGGAAAGGAAAAAAAAGTAAATCGCGTCTTACGGATAAAAAAATCCTCTTTAAGTTTTAAAGAGGATTTTTGTTTTTAAGAGTTCATCGCTTCAAAGAAATCGTGGTTGTTTTTTGACTGTTTGAGTTTTTCCATCAAAAATTCCATTGCGTCCGCCGGTCCCATCGGCATCAGGATACGACGCAATACCCACATTTTCGATTGAGTGTTCTTATCGACAAGCAATTCTTCCTTGCGCGTTCCCGAACGGGTGATGTCGATCGCGGGGAAGATGCGTTTATCGGACACTTTGCGGTCAAGAATGATTTCCGAATTGCCCGTTCCTTTGAATTCTTCAAAAATAACTTCGTCCATACGGGAACCGGTGTCGATCAGGGCGGTCGCGATAATGGTCAGGGAACCGCCTTCCTCGATATTGCGGGCGGCGCCGAAAAAGCGTTTCGGTTTTTGAAGAGCGTTGGCGTCGACGCCGCCGGTCAGCACCTTTCCGGAGCTGGGAACGACCGTATTGTAAGCGCGTGCCAAACGCGTGATCGAATCGAGCAGAATGACGACGTCGCGCTTGTGTTCGACAAGGCGTTTCGCTTTTTCGATGACCATTTCGGCGACCTGAACGTGACGGGCCGCCGGTTCGTCAAACGTCGAGCTGATGACTTCGCCTTTGATCGACCGGCTCATTTCCGTAACTTCTTCGGGGCGTTCGTCGATCAACAGGACAATCAGGTACATTTCAGGATTGTTCTGCGTAATGGCGTGAGCGATGTTCTGCAACATGACGGTTTTACCGGTTCTGGGCGGCGCGACGATCATGCCGCGCTGTCCTTTGCCTTGCGGACAAATCAGGTCGATGATGCGGGACGTCATGTTTTTGCTGTCGACATCGCCTTCCATTTTGATTTTTTCCGTCGGATGAAGCGGCGTCAGGTTGTCGAAATTGATACGATAACGGACCGATTCGGGATCGCAGAAGTTGATTTTCAACACCTTCGTCAAAGAAAAATAACGTTCGCCGTCCTTCGGGGCGCGGATTTCCCCTTCGACGGTATCGCCGGTTCTTAAACCGAATTTTTTGATTTGGCTGGGCGAAACGTAAATATCATCGGAACCGGCCAGATAGTTTGCCTGCGGAGAACGCAGAAAACCGAATCCGTCCTGCATGACCTCTATGACGCCTTCATCAATGAGTATTTCGTCGTTTTTGGCCAGTTGTTTCAAAACGGCGAACGTCAGATCTTGCGTCCGCAACATGGATGCGTTTTCGATACCTTGTTCTTCGGCTAAATTCAACAATTCGGCAGGGGATTTTTTCTTTAATTCTTTTAAATGCATGGAAACCGCACTATAATATTTATCGTAAGAGGGGGAGAAAACGGCATCAGAACCGTGCCGCACGATTTTTTGTATGCTTAAAAAGCATCGGCGTCAAGCACAAAGAGTTTTCCCTTCTAAAAATATAAATATTAAAAAGATGATGTTTGATATTATTCCCTGTTGATAAGTATGACGCAATATTATCAACACTTTTTGCACATAAGGAGTCAAAAGCTTTTTATTCTTTCCGACGATGTTGACAATCGGGAACGACTCCGTCAAAACGGGCGGAAAACCTTTGTCTGTGAATAAGTTTGATAACTTTTTATCCCTTTTTTGACCGGTTTGAGCAAAAAAATCTGTTCAGAGTACATAAAAAAGAGGACTTTTGTTCGCAAAAGGGATAAAAAGGAAACAGGCGCTTTTTTATCATACTTATACACAAGGAGGGCTAAACATGTTGATATTGGCTTCGCAAAGCAAAAGCAGACAGGAAATGCTTGACGCCGCAGGTGTTGAGTTCACGGTCGTTTCCGCCGGTATTGACGAAGACGCCGTCCGCGACCGTTCCCGCGCCGAAGGGGATACGTCCAAAGAAGCGAGCATGAAACTGGCTTTGGCCAAAGCGATGGCCGTTTCCGAACAGTATCCGGAAGCGTACGTCATCGGCGCGGATCAGATCCTTGATCTGAACGGGGAATGGTTCAGCAAACCCGAAAATTTAAGTATGGCGCACAAGCATTTGAAAAAATTGCGTAATAAGAGCCATTTGCTGGTCAACGGCATCGCGGTCGTCAAAAATAAAAAGGTGATTTGGTGCGACAACAGCGTCGTTAAAGTGACGATGCGCGATTTTTCGGACAATTTCCTGGACGATTATCTGGCCGAAGCGGGGGAGGAAGTTTGCGAATCCGTCGGTGCTTATTATCTTGAGGATTTAGGTGCTCAACTGGTCAAATCGATCGACGGCGATTTCTTTTCCGTTCTCGGGTTGCCGCTTTTGCCGTTGCTTGACTGTCTGCGTTCGTGCGGAGAGCTTCAAAAATGAAAAAAGCCGGAGTCGTCGGAAATCCGGTCGCCCATTCAAAATCGCCGCTGATCCATTCGTACTGGCTTAAAAAGTACGAAATAGAGGCTTCGTATGAAAAAATCAAAGCGGATGATATCGCTTCGTTTATAAAAAACGCCGGAGAATACACGGGTTTTAACGTTACCGTTCCTTTTAAAACGGATATAATGCCGTTTATGGACGTTTTGTCGGATCAGGCAAAAAAAGCCGGCGCCGTCAATACGGTCGTCGTTCGTTCGGACGGTTCCTTTTACGGTCATAATACGGACGGAGCGGGATTCGTCGCCAACGTAAAAAGGGCTGATCCTTCTTTTAATATTAAAGAGTCTGTCGTCGTCATACTCGGGACCGGCGGTGCGGCCCGCGGTGTTTGTGCGGCCCTGACGGAAGCCAAAGAGGTCAGACTTGTTTACAGAACTCTTGAAAAGGCCGAAAAAATAAAGGAATCCGTCGGTGAAAACATTGTTTTGATTCCGTGGGCGGATAAAGAGGACGTTTTATCCGATGCCGATTTGCTGGCCAACGCTACGACTCTGGGCATGAACGGATTTGATCCGCTTAAAATAGATTTGACGCCTTTGAAAAAAACGGCCGTTGTTTCTGATCTTGTTTACGCCCCTTTGAAAACGGATTTGCTGAAACAGGCCGAAAAGAAAGGTTTTATAACGGCCGACGGATTGGGAATGCTGCTTGAACAGGCCAGACCCGCCTTTAAGGAATGGTTCGGCGTTTTTCCGGAAATCACTGACGAATTAAGGGCTTTGGTCTTATGATCATAGGATTGACGGGCGAAATGGGCGCCGGAAAATCAACGGCCGCGCAAATGTTAAGAAAAACGGGATTGCCCGTTTTTGACGCCGACGAGCAAGTTCATCTTTTAATGAAAAATAACAAAGAGTTAAAAGATATATTTAAGGAAAAATTTAAAGAATCCGTCACCGAAAACGGAATCGACAGGACCGTTTTGAGCCGTTTAATCAGCGAAGGAAAAACGACTCCGGAAATCATTGAAAAACTGATTTATCCTTTTTTGATCAAAGAGTTGGATAAATTTCTTGATTTGAACGATCCCGCCGTTCTGGACGTTCCCCTTTTATTTGAAGCGGGATGGGACAAATACTGCGATAAAATCGTTTTTCTGACGGCGTCGCCCGAAACACTGCGTCAAAGGGTTTTCGCCCGTTCGGGAATGACGGAAGAAAAATATAAAGCTTTGAGTGCCCGTTTTTGGAATACGGATTTGAAAAAAAGTAAATCCGATTATATCATTTTTACCGATGAAGGACTTGAACCCGTTGAAAGACGGCTGATCGAAATAAGGAACGAGTTATGCGCGAAATCGTTTTAGATACGGAAACGACGGGATTGGACCCGTATTCGGGACACCGTTTGGTTTCCGTCGGATGCGTCGAATTGGAAAATCACCGGCCGACGGGAAAAAAGTATTACCGTCTGATCAATCCCGAACGCGACGTTCCCGAAGAAGTCGTCAAAGTTCACGGTTTAACCAACGAAATCCTTGATAAAGAACCGCCGTTCAGGGATATCGTCGATGAATTTTTGGCTTTTATAAGCGATTCTCCGCTCGTCATTCATAATGCGGAATTCGATATGAAATTCCTGAACGCCGAACTGTCGATGGCGGGAAAGCCCGTTTTGCCGATGGAAAGGGCAATAGACACGCTTCTGATCGCGCGCCGCAAATTTCCCGGCAGCCGCGTCAGTTTGGACGAGCTTTGCAAACGTTTCGGCATCGATAATTCAAAAAGAACGACTCACGGGGCTTTGTTGGATTCCGAATTATTGGCCGACGTTTATTTCGAATTGCTCGGCGGCCATGAAACAGGGTCTTTGTTTGAGGAAAAAAAGCAGACGGTCCTTGAAATCAAAGCGGCGAACGAAGCGCTCCGAATGCCGGAAAAGCCCCGGATCGAACCGAGACCGCCCGTTTTTTGCGACGGCGAGCTCGATAATCACGAGGCTTTCGTTAAAAAGCTGAAAAAACCGCTTTGGCTCAATTGAGCTTTTCTTTGTTTTGCTCTTCCTGCTGTTTCTTCAATTCGGCCAAACGCTGATGATACAGGCCGACAAAGTCGATCGGATTGATCATGAGCGGCGGGAATCCGCTGTCACGAGTCATATCCGCAATGATGTTGCGAACGAACGGGAACAGCAAACGCGGCACTTCGATCAGCAAAATCGGTTCGACGTGTTCCGGCGGCAGAGCGATCGTCGTCAAACAACCGTAATCGACTTCGCACAAAAAAGCCACCTTGTCTTCGACTTTGGCTTCGGCTTTAATTTTCAGACTGACCTGAAACAGGTTTTCCTGAACTTTTCCGGCTTCGACGTTGACATTGACGGAAATTTCGGGCGCTGATTTCAGTTCGGTGAAAATTTGCGGGACATGGGGCGCTTCAAAAGAAACGTCTTTGACAAACTGGGCGTTGATCGTGATGGCTTGTTGCGGTTGTTGAGCCGCTTCGTTGTTTTTTTCGGTCATGGTTAACTCCTGAATTGAAATTTTGGGCAGTTTAACTTAAACTGTCCTAAAAAGAAAGAGAAAGGTTTGAAAATTATGTCACAGCAGTTGCAATTTATGGATATCGTCTTTTTGGGTATCGTCGTTCTTCTTCTTGTCATACGGCTGCGCGGCGTTTTGGGAACACGCCCGGACAATGATGTCCGCAAACAGAATTTTAAATCTAAAATCGTTGATATTTCAGAATACCGTACCGTTAAAAACGATAACGAAACGCAAGACATTCCCGTTGAAAACATAACGGACAAAGACGAGGAAGTTTTAAAAACCGTTCGTCGGATCACGGAAAAATATCCGCAATTCAACCTTTCCGATTTTATGCGCAAGGCGACGCGGGCTTTCGAATATATCGCGCAGGCTTTCGCGAACGGAAACAAGCAGGATCTGCTTCCGTTGTTGAGCCATGATATCTACAAACGGTTCGAAAAAGTCATTGATGAACGGAAAAGCAAAGGCGAAACGGCTGAATTTTCCCTGATCGGATTTAAGAATGTCAAATTGGTAGGTGCTGGGGAAATAGGCGATCTGGTGGAAATGACCGTCGAATTTGAAACGGAGCAGACGAATATCGTCAAAAACGCGGCCGGCGATATCATCATGGGTGATCCGACCTATATCGAAACGGTAACGGATGTATGGACTTTGCGGAAAGAAATGACGGAAAAAACGCCCGTTTGGATTTTGACTGCGACACATCATAAGCAACCGTAAAGCATGAAGCTTGTTTATTTCGCCGTTTTTGCCCTTTCGTTCTGTCTGACCGTTTGCTTTTTTGAAAAAGGGTCCGAAAAGGAAATCGTTGATAAAGAGTTGGCGCTTGTCGGTTTTGAGCGTTTGAACGGTTTTTCAAAAGATAACGTTCTTGAAGCCTTACCGGCTTTGAAAAAAAGTTGCACGGTCCTTAAAAAAAAGCGGCGGTGGAAGAAGTTTTGTTTCGCGCTGAAAAATAAGAAATTTGAAACGTCTGCCGATCTGGCCGATTTTATAAAAGAACGGATGAAACCGTACTCTTTCGGTCAAACGGGACTGTTTACGGGATATTATAAACCGGAACTGGACGGTGCTTTATCAAAAACGGAAAAATTCAAAGTTCCCGTGTACGGTATGCCGTCCGAAAGCAAAAAAAATCTGACGCGTAAGGAAATAGACGAAGGGGCGTCGGACGCCGAACCGATAGCGTGGATCGAACATAAGGCCGATTTGTTTATCGTGCAGGTTCAGGGATCCGCTGTTTTAAATCTTCCCGACGGCAAAAAAATATCGCTGAATTATGCCGGAAACAATGGTCACCCTTTCTTCGGAATAGGTAAAGTGATGGCGAAAAAGGGGATCCATGATATGCAAAAAATCAGGCGTTGGCTGATCGATCATCCGGAAAAAGCCGACGCCTTCATGCATTTGAACAAGCGTTATATTTATTTCAAAACGGATAGGGAAACGGATGCCATCGGGACTTTGGGCGTTGCGTTGACGGCGCAAAGAAGCATGGCCGTCGATCCTGCTTTCGTTCCGTTGGGAGCGCCGGTTTGGTTGGAAACGGTCGATTCCGACGGTCGGCCTCTTCGCCGTTTGGTCGTCGCGCAGGATACGGGAAGCGCGATAAAAGGACGCGTTCGCGGCGACTTTTATTGGGGAAGCGGTCAAAAGGCTTTGGAAAAAGCCGGCCGTATGAAGTCCAAAGGGACTTATTTTATTTTGTTGCCCGACGAATAAAGTTTGAAATCAAAAGTCCTTGCGCGGAAACGGTCGCGGCGGTATCCTGTCAGACCGAAGGAAAAAATTATGTTGAATATCAAACCGCCGACACGTGAAGAAAAGCTCATTTTTCAGGGATTGCAAAAAGCGATCCTTGAAGACAAGGCCTTTATTGAAATCAATTTCAGACGGTTGAACAGGTTCGGATCGCCTTTTTTCAATCCGTGGGAAAATATTTTGCCACTGTTGTTTTTTGTTTTTCTGTTTTTTGCCACGTTGTTTGTGTTCGGCATGGCGGCGGCGACGGTGTTATTGGCTTTTCTGGCTTTGGGATACGCTTTTCTGATGCCGTATTTCTTAAAGCCTTTTATGAAAAACAGAGTTATTAAAAGAATCGTTCCCAGAATCGAAAAATTTTTGATCGCATGGCGTTTCGGCGGCTTTACGATTTATCTGGCGGCGGATCCGAATTATAAATGCCGCGCCATGCTGGACGATTGGAAACCGTTTGTTCAGACATACTTTGCCGATCTGATTCCCGCCGATTCGGAGGAAAAAGAAAATGAGTGACGACGATCTTTGGCAAGCCGTCGTCAAAACGGTCAAACCTCTCGGTTCGAAAAAAAATCCCGAAAAAGCGGAAAATATATCATTAGAAAAGAAATTATCTTTAAATATCAAGCCCTTAAGACGTGATCCAGATTTGGATGTCAAAACATACGCTCCGTTGGAAGCTGGGGATATTTCCGCTCTGGACAGAAAGAACGGCAAACGATTGAAAGCGGGTGAGATGCCCGTTGAAGGACGGCTCGATTTGCACGGCCACACGCTTGAAACGGGATTCGAAGCGTTAAAGAACTTTATTTACCATTATAATAAAGTCAATGCGCGTTGTCTGCTGGTCATTACCGGCAAAGGCGGTTTTTCGGGACGCGGCGTGATCAGGGCGGAATTTCAAAACTGGATGAATTCGCCCGAGATACGCAGTTTGATTCTGGCTTTTTCGCCGGCGCAGATCCGTGACGGCGGCGACGGCGCTTTTTATGTTCTGCTCCGGCGATGCAGAAAGGACAAATCATGAAGAATACGATTTTCGCTCCGGCAACGGCGGCGGGAAAAGCCGGTGTTGCGATCGTGCGTGTTTCCGGACCGGACGCCACGGCCGTTTTTGAAAGATTTGGGGTCCGAAAAGACATCGAACCGCGCAAAGCCGTTTTCGCGAAGCTGAAAAAAGCCGACGGAACGCCGATCGACGACGCGGTCGTCCTTTATTTCAAAGCACCGAACAGCTTTACGGGCGAAGACGTCGTCGAGCTTCAGACTCACGGCGGCCGCGCCGTTTTGTCGTCCGTTTTGGCCGAATTGAGCCTGATCGACGGTTTCCGTCCCGCCGACAGGGGCGAATTCACCCGCCGTGCCGTCGAAAACGGTAAAATGGATCTGACGGCCGCCGAAGGATTGGCGGATCTGGTCGATGCCGAAACGGAACAACAGCGGAAGCAGGCTTTGCGGCAAATGAACGGCGACCTCGGCCGGCTGTACGACGGATGGCGGGAGGAGCTTGTCCGCCTTTTGGCGTGGAGTGAAGCCTACATCGACTTTCCCGAAGAGGAGATCCCCGCCGACGTTTCCGAAAGAATCAGGGGAAAAATCACGGAGCTGAAAGCCGCCGTTGAAAATCATCTGCAAAACGGAAAACGGGGCGAACGGTTGCGCGACGGGTTCCAGATCGCGATCGTCGGCGCGCCGAACGCCGGCAAGTCAAGCCTAATGAACCGGTTGGCCGACCGCGACGTCGCGATCGTGTCGTCAACGGCGGGAACGACGCGGGACGTGATCGAGGTCCGCATGGACATCAACGGATATCCCGTCGTCATCGCGGATACGGCCGGATTACGGCAAACGGACGAGGTAATCGAGGCCGAAGGCGTCCGCCGCGCCAAAAAGCGGGCGAAGGAGGCCGATTTGATTCTGGCCGTTTACGACGCTTCCGCACCGGTGGAGGACTCCGAAACGAAGGCTTTTCAGGGCGGCAACGTTTTGAAAATCATGAACAAGAAGGACAAGGTGTCCGATTGTTCGGGCGAAGGGCTTTGGATTTCCGCCAAAACGGGGGAAGGAACGGACGCTTTGCTCGACAGGATCGCCGGCTTTGTCGAAAACGCCCTTTCGATGAGGGAGGAGCCGTCTCTGACGCGCGTGCGGCACAGACAGTCTTTGGAGGAGTACCGCGATTATCTCGAACGGTCGCTTTCGGCACCTGAAATCGAATTGGCGGCGGAGGATCTGCGCCTTGCCATGCGGGCTTTGGGAAAAATCACGGGTGCCGTCCGCGTCGAGGAATTGCTGGATATCATTTTTAAGGATTTTTGCATAGGGAAATGAACATGTATGACGTTATAGTTGTCGGTGGCGGCCACGCCGGTTGCGAAGCGGCGGCGGCGGCGGCGCGGACCGGAGCGAACACGCTGCTTTTGACGCATAAGATCGCGACGCTCGGTGAAATGTCGTGCAATCCGGCGATCGGCGGGCTGGGCAAAGGGCACTTGGTCCGCGAAATCGACGCGCTGGACGGGCTGATGGGGCGGATCGCGGACAAAGGCGGCATTCAGTTTCGCATGCTGAACGCGTCGAAAGGGCCGGCTGTCCGCGGTTTGCGCGCGCAGGAGGACCGGAAGCTCTACCGCGATGCCATGCGCGAGGAATTGCTGCATTACGACGGCCTGACCGTTATCGAAGGCGCCGTTGAAGGGCTTTTGTTCGAAGAAACCGTCGGCCGGAAGACCGTCACGGGCGTCGAAACGGCGGATCACACCGTTTATAAGGGAAAAACCGTTGTTCTGACGGCGGGGACTTTTCTGAAAGGTCTGATGCATGTCGGCGAACGGAAAACCGTCGGCGGACGTGTCGGCGAGATTTCCTGCGAACACGTTTCGGATTCGCTCGCGGCTTTGGGGCTGACTGTCGGACGGTTGAAAACGGGAACGCCCGCGCGTCTGGACGGCCGGACGATCGATTATTCGCAACTTCAAAAGCAGGACGGTGATGCGGTCATCGAACCGTTTTCTTATCTGGACAAGGAAATCACGACGCCGCAGGTCCCCTGCTACATCACGGCGACGAACATCGAAACGCATAGGATCATTCGCGCGAACATGAGCAGGGCGCCCCTGTTTTCAGGTCAGATCAAAGGCGTCGGTCCCCGCTATTGTCCCAGTATCGAAGACAAGCTCGTCAAATTCCCCGACCGCGATTCCCACCACGTATTTTTGGAACCGGAGGGATTGGACGATTTCACCGTGTATCCGAACGGAATTTCGACGTCCTTGCCCGAAGACGTGCAGGACGCGATGATCCATTCGATCAAAGGATTGGAAAACGTGCGGATTATCCGGCCGGGCTACGCGATCGAATACGATTATGTCGATCCCGTCGAAATGAAGCGGACGCTTGAAACGAAAAAGGTCGAAAATCTGTTTATCGCCGGACAACTCAACGGCACGACCGGATACGAGGAAGCAGGGGCTCTGGGATTGCTGGCGGGTGTCAACGCGGCATTGAAGGCGGCAAACGATTCCCGCGAATTCACCCTCGATCGGGCGGACGCTTATCTGGGCGTGATGATCGACGATTTGACGACGAAAGGCGTCGATGAGCCGTACCGCATGTTTACCTCCCGTGCCGAATACCGGTTGCTGTTGCGTTCGGACAATGCGGATATGCGGCTGACGCAAAAAGGGATCGACATCGGTTGCGTCGGCAAAGCCCGTCGCGACGCTTTTTACGACAAACGCAATCGGTTGGAGGAGGCGCACGAAAAACTTCTTTCGGTCGGCGGTACGCCGCGCGAATTGGAAAAACTCGGCTTCACGGTCAACCGCGACGGCGCCCGGCGGACGGGGGAAGACCTGCTTTCCTACGAAGGCGTGACGTGGGATAAATTAGCCGAAGTGTTTCCCGTTTTGAAAGGCACGCGGACGGACGTCGCCGAACAGTTGGAAATCGCGTCTTTATATAAAGGCTATCTCCAACGGCAGGAATCGGATATCCGCGCTTTCCGCAAAGACGAGGCGATGAAGATCCCCGCCGATATAGATTACGGAAAAGTCGGCGGTCTGTCGAACGAGATCCGGATCAAGCTGTCAAAGTTCAGACCGGAAACGCTTGGCGCGGCATCCCGCGTTTCAGGTGTGACACCGGCGGCGGTGACGGCGATCCTCGGCTATGTGAAGTCGATGAAATAAAGGGTTGAAACAAAAGAAAAGGCGGGGTCTGTCCCCGCCTTTTTATGCGTAATTTCGTTGTCCGAAAATCGCCGTCCCGACGCGAACGTATGTCGCGCCCAGTTGGACGGCAATCGGGAAATCATTGCTCATTCCCATTGAAAGTTCTTTTAAATTCAGCTGTTTGGCAAGCTTTTTTAACAGTGCGAAATGTGGTGCCGGTTCATCGTCCACAGGGGGGATACACATCAATCCGACGATATTCAGTCCTAATTCCAGACACTTAGCGGCGAAACTTAATGTTTCACGTGAAACAATCCCCGATTTCTGAACTTCAGATCCCGTGTTAACTTCGATGAAACAAGGCAGAAAACGGTTTTGTTTCTTCATTTCATCCGCCAGTTTTTCCGCCACTTCGATGCGGTCAACCGTTTCGATGACATCAAACAACGCAACGGCGTCTTTGACTTTGTTTGTTTGCAGATGTCCGATCAGATGCAATTCCAGATTAGGATACTTTTCTTTCAAAATGGTAAATTTTTCTTTGGCTTCCTGTACGCGGTTTTCGCCGAAAACGCGCTGGCCGGCTTCCAGAACGGGCAGGATCTCGTCAACCGTGTGCATTTTCGAAACGGCGATAAGGGTGATGTCCGACGGGTCGCGACCGCAATCTTTCGCCGCGGCAACAAGCTGTTCTTTGACTTGCGAATAAGAAGTCATGGATTTTGTTCTCCGTTATCAGAAACGAACCGCGGCGCCCGTCAGGAATACGGGTGAGCTGTTCGACAGATCCCTGTCGGCGGCCGCGGCTTTGAAATCGATGTATCCCGCGTCGGCGAACACATCAACACCCTTCATGACGGTGTAAACGACGCTTGCCACCGAAAGGGTGTAAACGTCTTTCTTTCCCGCCGTCGTCAGGCTGTCCGCCCGTGATTGCAGGACGGAGGCCGACGTTTTGAACGGGCCGATTTTGTAAGAGGCACCGAGAGCCCATGTAACGCCTTTGGTCGCGTAAACGCCCGTCAGCCTGAAATGACGTCCGACCTCGTCCGACGTGTTGACGGCATGCGCCGCCACGCCGATTTCAAAACCGCCGAATCGCGCTTTGATCCCGCCGCCGTACTGGTGGACGTCCTTTTCTTTGACGGGAATGGCGGCGTAAGGCGTTCCTTTGAACGTCGGTTTCGTATAGGCGTAATCCGCGCTGACGGACAATTCGACTTTGCCGAAATCGTGATTGTACAGGACAGCGGCGTTCGCCCCCCGTTCAAAACGGGTCGTTTCCGAGTAGTATGCGTTCCTGGGCGTCATGCCGGATCCGGACGGCATAACGGAAACACCGAACGAAAAATCGCCGATTTCGGGCGAAATGTAGCTCGCCTTCGCCGTATCGTCGTCCAGTATGTCGTAAGTCGCGTGGTTCATGGCAAAGCCGAACGGGACGCGGACCATTTTGACGAAATCCGTGTCTTCCAGGGCGAACGTGCTGACATCGGGAACATGAACGCCCATCATCGCACTGACGTTTTTGCTGTTGCCGACGATGAACCGTCCGGCTGTGCAATCAAGTTTGAGATAGCTCAAATCGACATCGACTTTGTCGCGGTACATATCAAGTTGCATGACAAACGAAAGCGTCGTGTTTTCGTTGATATGGTAGGTTTCGGAAAAATCGATCTCGCCGTTTGTCTGTAACGACGTTTTATCGTATCCGACAAGTCTGGCGGCGGGCGGATTGAACGCGTTCGGCGTGCCGGTCGTCGCGTCGTAAACATTGTCGTTTTGGTTGGCGTACGTCGCGAACCATTTCAGAAAACCGGAAATTTTGAATTCAAAATCTTCCGCGGCGGCAGGTGAAGTCAGAGCCAGAAAGGCGGCGGAAGTCAAAAGGATTTTTTTCATTAAGTCTGTATCCCGTTGTTTTGAATAACTGGGAACAGATTAAACAAACAGCCGGAAGGTGTAAACAGAAAACATCTTCCGGCTATATGGGAAACATGCGTTTTTCAGAAGAACAGATTGACCCCGACGGCCGCGGCGAAACCTTTGTTGGACAGTCCCTTGTCCTGACGGACGGCGTCGTATTTCAGGTACGCAAAATCGGCGAAGGCCTCCACGCCGGTGTCGATCTTGTATTTTCCGGCGATCTGGTATTGATCGTACTTGTCTTTCCGCCCTTCGTCGATGAAGGAATCGGCCAGCGAGTGCATATAGTTGACGGATGCCGAAAAATCGCCGTATGCGTAAGTCGCGCCGATTTCCCAAACCCAACCGTGCGGTCCCATCGATTGCGTCACCGCCGCCATGACGCCCGCGCCTTCGGTGGCGTTGACGTAGTGATAAGATCCGCCGAAGCTCCAGTTGTCGCTCGAAAGCAGGATGCCGCCGCCGTATTCGTTCGTGTTTTTCTCCTTTTCGGGCAGGTCATTCGCCCGCAGGTTCGGTTTATAGGTCGAATAAGTGGCACCGATTTCCATTTTTAAACCGTCGAAATCGTGGCTGTATTTGACGACCGAATCGAAACCGTATTTGAAAATTTTCATTCCATCCGTCGGGATCAAGAGGTTATCCGCGTCTTTGCCTTTTGTTTTGTTGCCGGGCATGGCACTGACGGCGAAGGTGAATCCCGCGATTTCGGGCGAAATGTAAGACAGTTTCGTCGAAATATCGTCCAGCGTGGAATAAGTGGCTTTATTGTAGGCGAACAAAGCCGGAATGACGATCATCCGTTTGAAATCCGTTTCCTGGAATCCGATCGTGCTGACCGTTCGCGACCGGACGGCGAGCATATTGGACACGTTCTTGACATTGCCGGCGATGAAACGGCCGATTTTCGAATCGAACGTCATATACGTTTCGTCAACGACATTGTTGGACGTATCGGAATCGGTACCGGCTTCCAATTGGATCATGGCACCGAGGACCGTTCCGTTTTCGAATTCGTGTTTACCGGAAAAATAGACTTCGGCGTTTCCCATCAGGTCGGCTTCGTTATATTTTCCGATCGGGCGGGAATCGTAAGCGGCGGCGGGGATGTTGATGGCGGTCAGGACCTCGGTTTGTTTTTTCTGTTTGGCATAAGTGCCGTAAAACGTCATGAAGCCGCCCGTTTCCAATTCAATGGCCGGTTTGGCCGAAGCGGGAGAAGCGAGGACGGGCAGAAAAGCAAGCGCAATAAGTTGTTTTTTCATTTTTCAATTCCTTTTTCGTTCAAGAAAACATGAAAAGAAAGCTAGCATGACAAGCGCGGGAAAATCAGATAGCAATCAGTCGAAGCCGGATATGAAAATAAGGATTAGAAATTCCTTTTCCGGTATGGTAAAACTGTGTGTCGAAAGGAAAAACAATGTTGAAAAGAATAACCGTTTTAGCCGCTCTTGTTTTATCCGCCTGTTCGTCGGACGAGGTCCGCTACCGCTATCCCGAACGGATAAACGGACGGTATGTGCCGCCGGCGGAGCAGGATGAGGCCGGAAAAACGGGTAAGCTTTTGGACGATTCGTTGTCCTTCAAATTCAATTTTTCAAAACAGGCGGATGTTCCGGAGCAGGTATCCGCTTCCTCTCCCGCCTCAGCCTCTGATCCTTCGTTGGCGGTAAAAAAGGATGACAAGGGTCTTTGGCGGTTCGTTTTGCCCGCGATGGCGGCTTATCCCGTTTCGATCGTGACGGATTCTTTTGTTTCAACCGATTGGTTTACGGAAGATAATGACGCAACTAAAGAGTTTAAAATCAACGTCGTCCGGAACGGTTCGGACGCCGATGTTACCGTCCTTTGCCGCGTCAAAGGCGAAAACGGCGACAGAATCACTCAAAAAAACGACCAAACGCTTGCAGATAAAATCAAAAATGATATTGTAAGGCAGTCACACAAATAACCTTTTTAACTGGAAGTCCTGTTATGAGCGAAGAAAGATACAATTTCCGCACGGTCGAAGAAAAATGGCAATCCGAATGGGAAAAGGAAAAAGCCTTTAAAACCGACGAAAAATCGGACAAACCGAAATACTACGCATTGGAAATGTTCCCGTATCCGTCGGGCAAGATCCACATGGGGCACGTCCGCAATTACGCGATGGGCGACGTCGTGGCGCGCTTCAAACGCATGCAGGGCTTCAACGTCCTCCATCCGATGGGCTGGGACGCGTTCGGTCTTCCCGCCGAAAACGCCGCGATCAAGCACGGCGTCCATCCCGCCAAGTGGACGAAGGAAAACATCGCCGCCATGCGCAAGCAGATGAAGAAAATGGGCTTGTCGATCGACTGGGACCGGGAAGTCGCGACGTGCGACGCCGATTATTACAAGCACGAACAGCGCGTTTTCCTTGATATGCTCAAGCGCGGATTGGCGTACCGTAAGGATTCCTGGGTCAACTGGGACCCCGTCGAGCAGACCGTTTTGGCGAACGAGCAGGTCGTTGACGGCAAGGGGTGGCGGTCGGGCGCGCCGGTCGAAAAGCGGAAGCTGTCGCAATGGTCGCTGAAGATCACCGATTACGCCGACGAATTGCTGAACGAGCTCGACAACCTCGACGGCTGGCCGGAAAAGGTCAAGCTGATGCAGAAAAACTGGATCGGCAAGTCGACGGGCGCGTACCTGTATTTCCCGATCGTCGGCAAAAACGAAACGCTCGAAGTGTTCACGACGCGTCCGGACACGCTGTTCGGCGCCTCGTTCTGCGCGATTTCGGCGCAGCACCCGATCGCTTTGGAATTGGCGAAGACGAATCCCGACCTTGCCAAGTTCATCAAGGAATGCGAAGCTCTCGGCACCAGCGCGGCGTCCGTCGAAACGGCGGAAAAGAAAGGTTTCGACACGGGACTGAAAGTGGAACATCCGTTTGCCGAAGAATTTAAGAAGCTCGGCGGAAATCCGGAACTGCCGCTCTATGTCGCGAATTTCGTGTTGATGGAATACGGCACGGGCGCGATTTTCGCTTGTCCGGCGCACGACCAACGCGATTTGGACTTCGCGCGCAAGTACGGTTTGCCCGTCCGCGTCGTCGTCGCGCACAAGGACGAAGGCGAACCCGTCGTTACCGACACGGCTTTTGCGGATATCGAAGACGGCGTCGCCGTCAATTCGGCTTTCCTGAACGGCTTGCCGACGAAACAGGCGATTCCCGCCATGATCAAAAAGCTGGAGGAGATCGGCCGCGGCAAAGCGACGACGCAGTTCCGTCTGCGCGACTGGGGCGTTTCCCGTCAGCGGTATTGGGGCTGCCCGATCCCCGTCGTTCATTGCGAACATTGCGGCATCGTTCCCGTTCCAGAAAAGGACCTGCCCGTTCTGTTGCCCGAAGACGTCGTCTTTGACGGCAACGGCAATCCGCTGGAAAAGCATCCGACGTGGAAGCACACCGTTTGCCCCGTTTGCGGTAAGCCGGCTCTGCGCGAAACGGACACGTTCGATACGTTCTTCGAATCGTCGTGGTATTTCGCGCGTTATTGCTCGCCGACGCTGGCCGACAAGCCGTTCGACAAAGACATTGCCGACCGCTTTTTGCCGGTCGATCAGTACGTCGGCGGCATCGAACACGCTTGCATGCACTTGCTTTACGCCCGTTTCTTTACGAAAGTTCTGCGCGACTGCGGTTATCTGAACGTCGGCGAACCTTTCAAGGGCTTGTTCACGCAAGGCATGGTTTGCCACGAAACCTACAAGGACGCGGACGGCAACTGGCTGTTCCCCGGAGAAGTCGACAAGAAACCGGACGGAACGGCGGTCAAAGTGTCTGACGGTTCGCCCGTCACGGTCGGCCGGTCCGAAAAGATGAGCAAATCGAAATACAACCTGATCGACCCCGAAGACATTCTGAAAAACTACGGCGCGGACGCCGCCCGTTTGTTCGTTTTGTCCGATACGCCGCCCGACCGCGATTTCGAATGGACGACGGCCGGCATCGACGGCGCGTGGCGTTATGTGAACCGCTTGTGGCGTTTGGCGCAGACTTGCCCCGCCGAAACGAAAAAGCCCGAAACGCTGACGAAAGAGGCCGACAAACTGGTCCGGCTGACGCACAAAACGATCGCAGCTGTAACTGAAAATCTTGAAAAGTTGCAGTTCAACGTTGCGTTGGCGAAGTTGCGCGAATTGACGAATGCCGTCGCTGATATGAAAACGGACGACGACGCCGGAAAATACGCGTACCGTTTCGCTTTCGAAAGTCTGACCCGTATGCTGGCTCCCGTCGCGCCGCACGCGTGCGAAGAAATCTGGCACGAGGTTTTCGGACAAAAGGACCTGATCGCCCTTGCGGCATGGCCGGCGGCGGACAAGGCTTTCCTGGTCGACGACGCGGTCACGATCGCCGTTCAGGTGCAGGGAAAACTGCGCGGCACGCTCGAATACGCCAAGGACGGCGACGAAGAAGCGCTGAAACAGTTGGCGATGCAGATTCCCGCTGTTAAAGCGCAAATCGGCGACAAACCCGTTCGCAAAATCATTGTGGTGAAGAATCGTCTTGTCAATATCGTGGTTTAAAAAAGCAACCGTTCTTTTGGGATTCGCAGGTCTGACGGCTTGCGGATTCCACCCGATGTACGCCGGAAAAAACGCTGCGGGGATTGTCGGACGGCAAGGGGAGGTCTTTATCAACGAGATTCCCGAACACGTCGGTCAGCTTCTGCGCGAAACGCTGATGAACCGCCTGTCTCCGCATGGCAATACGACGTCGGCGAAATATCGTTTGGCGGTCGTTTTAGGTGAGCCGGTCATTTCGTCGCAGGGCGTCCGGAAAGACAACTTCGCCACGCGTTATCAGATGTTATATAAAGCGAGCTATGTTCTGACGGCGTATCCGTCGGGCAAACAACTGACAAAGGGTTCCATTTCCGAACGGGCGAGCTATGACGTCATGGTGTCGCCGTATTCGTCGGATTCGGCCGAAGAAACCATCAAAGCGCGTCTGATGAAGATCATCGGCGAAGGCATTTCGTTAAGGATTGCCGCTTATTTGGAACAGAATCCATGACAAAGCTGACGGCGGAGTCTTTCGAAGCTTTTATCAAAAGCGGCGCGACGACGCTGAAAGCCGTCTTGTTTTACGGTCAGGACGAAGGTCTGGTCGAAGAATGTCGGGAACGGGCGGCGAAGGCCGTCGTTTCCGATTTGAGGGACCCTTTCCGCGTCGTTCAGCTGACGCCGTCGCAGATTCGCGACGATCCGGCGCTTCTGCAGTCGGAGGCGGACGCGATTTCGCTGATGGGCGGTCGGCGCGTGATCATGATTCGCGGTGCTGACAACGTGTTTACGTCCGTCTTAAAAAATTTTCTGCCTGATTATAAAAGCGATGCGCTGATCATTGTTACGGCCGGTGCGCTGAAAACAAAAGACTCCTTGCCGCTCTTGTTTGAAAAGACGGTCGGCGCGGGCGTTTTGCCGTGCTATGCCGACGAAGGCGCGGGCGTTAAAAAGCTGGTCGTTCAAGCGCTGTCTGAAGCCGGATTGACCGCCAGCGGCGATGTCGTTTCCTTTATCGCCGACAATTTGGGGGCGAACAGATTGTTGTCGCGTTCCGAACTGGCGAAGCTCGTGACCTATATGGGCGATTCCAAAACGGTCAGGATGGAGGACGCCGCGGCCTGTATCGGCGACGCGTCGGCTTTGTCGATCGACGAAATGCTGTATGCTTTGACGGGCGGGGATCAGAAGATTCTTCACGAAACGCTGGACCGTCTGTTTGCGGAAGGCGAAGCGCCGATCATGCTGTTACGCGCGGCGGCGGCTCATTTGCGCAAGTTTCATACGGCGCTGGGCAAGGTCGAGGACGGTAAGACCGTTTCTGAAGCCGTCGGAGCGCTGTTCCTGCATTTTAAACGGGTCGAACAGTTCAAATCGCAGATGCGGCTGTGGTCGACGGCGAAAATCGGACGGGCACTGGATTTGCTGGTGCAAACGGAGCGGGCGTGCAAAAAGGCGGGTATCCCGCAAAATCTTATGGTCGCCCGCGTGTTTCTGCAAATCGCGGCGCAGGCAAAAAAATAAAGTTCTCCGTTTCCTTCGTTTCGGTCGTTTTAAACGATTAAATATTTGTTTAATCATTTAATTATTGAGAAAGACATAAAAAAGGCTCGGAATTTCCGAGCCTTTTTCGTTATTTGAAGACTTTTTTGAAAATGAAGTCGATTTGTTTTGTGTAGAACGACAGGTCGAACAAGGCGTTCAGTTCTTCTTTGGAAAGCGTTTGCATGACTTCCGCGTCGGCGTTCAGCAGGTCTTTGAACGCGCCTTCGCCCGCCCATACCTTCATCGCGTTGCGCTGCGTCAGGCGGTAGGCGTCCTCGCGTTTCAAACCTTTGTCGACCATCGCCAACATCACGCGCTGGGAGAAGACCAACCCCTTCAGCCGGTTCAGGTTGTTCATCATATTATCGGGATAAATCAGGAGCTTCTCGATAATTCCTGACAAACGGTTCAAACAAAAATCCAAACCGATCATCGCGTCCGGCGCGATGATGCGTTCGTTCGATGAATGGGAAATGTCCCGTTCGTGCCACAAAGCGACGTTTTCCATCGCCGGAATCACGTAAGATCTCAACAATCGCGCCAAACCCGTTAAATTTTCGGACAAAACGGGATTGCGTTTGTGCGGCATGGCGGAGGAGCCTTTCTGTCCGGCGGAGAAAAATTCTTCGACTTCGCGGACTTCCGTGCGTTGCAGATGGCGGATTTCGATCGCCAGCCGTTCGATGGACGACGCCGTGATGCCGACCGCGGCAAACAGGGCGGCGTACCGGTCGCGGGGAATGACCTGCGTCGAAACGGGTTCCGGCGTCAATCCGAGTTTTTCGGCGACGTATTGTTCCACGCGCGGATCGATCGTCGCAAACGTGCCGACCGCACCGGAAATCGCGCAGGTCGAAACTTCTTTCCGGGCGGCTTCCAAACGTTCCCTGTCGCGTTCGAATTCGGCGTAAAAGCCCAGCATTTTCAATCCGAACGTCGTCGGTTCGGCATGGATCCCGTGGCTTCTGCCGATACAAAGCGTGTATTTGTGTTCTTCGGCCCGTTTTTTTAATGCGGCAAGCAAACGGTCCATATCTTTTAACAAAATATCGACCGATTGGGTCAGCCGCATATTGAACGACGTGTCCAATACGTCCGAAGACGTCATGCCTTGGTGCATGAAACGCGCACTTTCGCCGACGTTTTCACCGACGTTCGTCAGAAAGGCGATGACGTCGTGTTTGACTTCTGCTTCGATTTCGTCAATGCGTTTCTTGTCGAATTTGCCTTTGGCGCGGATGTCGTCAACGGCGGATTGCGGGATCTGACCGAGCTTTGCCAAAGCTTCGCACGCGCAGGCTTCGATTTCGAACCAGGTTTTGAATTTGTTGTCATCCGACCAGATGGCACTCATTTCGGGACGGCTGTAACGGGGAATCATGTTCTTTCCTTTATTGCAGAAAAAAGCAAAATGTGCTTACATATTCGGTAATATGAACATAAGGAGATAAAAATGCAAACACAAACCGTTATCCGCGCCGTCGATTATGTTCCGACCCGTCCCAAAATCGCGGAAGGCGCCCCCGAAGAAGTCGAAACGAACGGCGTCGTCGTCGCTTTGTTCGGAACGGCGCCCGATTACAGACAACCTGAATTCGAAGCGCTTTGGCAGGAGGTTTTCAACGGTGACGACAAGGAAACGATCGCGTACTGTCTGTCGAAAAACATTGATGTTCTGGACAACGACGGCAAGCCCGTTTCCGAATGGCGCGACATTGCCGTTATGCTGAAAGCGATTGATAAAGGTCTGATTAATATTGTTTAAATTCCTTCTGTCCGTTTTTCTGCTGACGGCTTGTCAAATGCCGATGAAAGACGGCGATCTGATGAGCGTTGACGCTTATGTCAGAAAGATCCCCGACGCGAAAAAAGCGGTTTTGCGTTTGGAAAACAAGGATGTGACCGACAAGGATCTGGAAGTTGTCACGCTTATTGACGGGCTTCGGCCCGTTTTGTCGGAAAAAGGATACACGCTTGTTTCCAAAGCGGAAGCACACGACATCATTCTGAATTTATTTTTTGCGGTCCGGCAAAACGGCAGTTGGGCCGGTAAGTATTCTTTCGATTCGGGTGACGCGCCGAGCATGCCCTACGGTGAAAACGATACATACAGGGCCGATATGACGACGCTGTATTTTCGCAACAAAGTGTACAAAAAGATTTTGCGCATGACGGCCGCGGATAAAAACGGAAACCAGTTCTGGAAAATCAGTGTTGAAAAAGAGGATGAAAAGGACGATTTCCGTTCGGCGCAGGAACAGTTGCTGTATCTGTTCGAAAAATTTGTTGAAAAGGATTCTCGTTTCCGCATCACGGGTCGGTTGACCCGTTCCGAATTCGGTCAGCGGAAAAGGAAAGGCTTGTCCGCGGCGGAATCGGCTGAATCCTATTACGCACCGGCCGAAAACAGAAACGATTACGAGCGGCACTTGCAAAATAAAATCAATGCGAATGCCGCCGCTTTTCGGGCGTGCGGGTTGAACGGCAAGACACAGTTTTATTTTGATGTGTCCGCTTTCGGGACTTTGCCTTCTTTTAATCCGTTGACGTCGGCTGGGATCAAAACGTTGACAAGCGAACAGGCCGATTGTGTCGCCAAAGCGATCGAACCGATGCTCGAACCGCCGGAAGGCGTTGAAACGCCACTGAACGTTTCGATTTTTCTGCCGTCGGAATGATCAGATCGGGTTGGAAAGCAACCCGTCTGTCAGCTTCGGTTCGAACCACGTCGATTTCGGCGGCATGACTTGTCCGGAATCCGCGACGGCGATCAATTCCTCCATCTGCGTCGGATAAAGCGCGAACGCCAGAGTCCATCCGTCTTCATCAACGCGGCGTTCCAGCTCCTTTAATCCGCGGATGCCGCCGACGAAGTCGATGCGCTTGTCCTTGCGCGGGTCGCCGATGCCCAAAATCGGCGTCAGGACGAGGTCGGAGAGCAGGCTCACGTCCAGCAGTTTGACCGGATCGGTCGTTTCCGGCGTTTTTTTCAGCCGCAAAGCGTACCATTCCTTGTCGATGTACAGCCCGAACGCGTTTTTTCCCGCGGGCTTCGGCGAGGTCGTTTTTTCAATAGAAAACACGAAGGACAATTTTTCGAAAAACGCGTCCTTCGTCAGACCGTTCAAATCTTTGATAAGACGGTTGTAATCGAATATCTTCATTTCGTCCATCGGGAACGCGACGGCAAGGAACGTATCGGCTCCGTTGTGCTTTTTCGCGATTCTGGATGCCGCGGCGGAACGGTGGTGTCCGTCGGCGATGTAAACCCTCGGCGCCGTGTCGAACGCGGCGGTCAGTGCGGCGATATCGGCGTCGTCGTCCACGATCCAAACGATGTGGCGCACGCCGTTGTCTCCTTCAACGTCATAGAGGGGGGCTTTTCCGACCGTTTTTTTCAAAATCGCGTCGGCGGCGGGGATTTGCCGGTACGCCAGCAAAGCCGGTCCCGTTTGCGCTTTTAGCGCTTCGATTTGACGGACGCGGTCGTCTTCCTTGTCGATGCGTGTGAATTCGTGGCGACGGATGCGCCCTTCGTCGTAAGCGGCGACCTCCGCGGCGACGGCGAAACCCGTTTGCGTGTGATCGCCCATGACGGCGCGGTAAACATAGTAGCACGGTTTGCTTTCCGTCGTCAGAACGCCCGTTTTCAGCAAAGCGGCGTAATTTTCGGCGGCTTTCGCGTAAACGGCGGGATCGTAGGGATCCGTTTCGGGCGGCAGGTCGATCTCCGCTTTAGAAATATGTAGAAAAGAGAACGGATTTCCGTTAACCTTTTGGCGGGCTTCGTCGGCGTCCAGCACGTCATAGGGCGGGGCGACGACTTTCGCGGCGAAAGCGGGAGCGGGACGAACGGCTCGGAAAGGGCGGAACAAGGGCATGACTGACAACTCCGTAAACGATAAGATGTTACGTTGTAGCGCAAAACGCGGCGGAAACAAAGCGATTCTTGTCGCGGGGCCGACGGCGTCCGGAAAATCGGGCATCGCGGCCGCTCTGGCGCGGGAAATAAACGGCGTCGTCGTCAACGCGGACAGCATGCAGGTTTGGCGCGACGTGCCGACCCTGACGGCGCGTCCGACCGCCGCCGATTGTGAAAAAGCCGATCACCGCTTGTACGGTTTTCTGGAACCGGCGGAAAGCTTTTCCGTCGCCAAATGGCTGGACGTTGTCGTTCCCGAAATCGGGAAGATTCATGCCGACGGCAAGATTCCCGTCGTTACCGGCGGAACGGGACTTTATTTTCAGGCGCTTTGCGAAGGCCTTTCGCCCGTTCCCGAAACCGATCCCGCCGTGCGCCGCCACGTCGCGGAACAAATCGCCGCGCAAGGGTTCGACGCTTTTCTGAAAGACTTTCAACGGCGCGATCCTTCTTTTGCCTTCACCGATCCGCAACGGACGGCGCGCGCCGCCGAAGTGCTGGAGCAAACCGGCGAAAGCATTACGAAATGGCAGAAGCGCCCGCCCGTTAAAAAGACGGAGCTCGATTGTTTCGGAATCTTCATCAATCCGCCGCGTTCCGTTTTGTACGAACGGTGCGAAAAACGTTTCGACGCGATGATGAGGGAAGATGTCTTTTCGGAAATCGAAGCTCTTTTGGCGAAAAGACCGCCCGAAAACGCGCCGGTGATGAAGGCGATCGGCGTTCGGGAACTGACCGATTTCAAAAACGGCGCGGTTTCACGTGAAACCGCCGTCGAACGGGCGAAACAGGCGACGCGGAACTACGCGAAAAGGCAGGTGACGTGGTTTTCGCATCGCTTTAAAGCGGATTTTACGATCGAAGACGATAAAATCGAAACGATATTAACCAACGTTTTACACTTCTTGTCGTAAATTAGCGTGAGAGTGCATCAGGTAAACGTGCGCAAACGGAAACTTAATTTGTGATTTGAGGGGGCATCATGCTTTCAAAGCTGACCGGCTGGCTGTCCGCGGATATGGCCATAGACCTTGGAACCGCCAACACTTTGGTGTATGTCAAAGGGCGCGGGATTGTTTTAAACGAACCGTCCGTCGTGGCGATTTCCGAATCCAAAGGAAAAAAGCAGGTTTTGGCCGTCGGTGACGAAGCCAAGCAGATGCTGGGCCGCACCCCCGGATCGATCCATGCCGTCCGTCCGTTGCGCGACGGCGTCATCGCCGATTTCGAAGTCGCGGAGGAAATGATCAAGCATTTCATCTATAAAGCGCACAACCGCCGCAGTTTCGTTTCCCCGATGATCATCATTTGCGTCCCGTCCGGATCGACCGCCGTTGAACAGCGCGCGATTCAGGAATCCGCCGAAGCCGCGGGCGCACGCAAGGTTTACCTGATCGAAGAACCGATGGCGGCCGCGATCGGTGCCGGATTGCCCGTTACCGAACCGACCGGTTCCATGGTCGTCGATATCGGCGGCGGTACGACCGAAGTCGCGGTTTTGTCCCTGGGAGGCATCGTGTTTTCGCGTTCCGTCCGTGTCGGCGGCGACAAGATGGACGACGCGATCATTTCTTATATCCGCCGCAACCACAATCTGCTGGTCGGCGAAGGGTCGGCCGAACGCATCAAAAAAGCGATCGGTTCCGCGTGTCCGCCGGAACAGGGCGAAGGCCGTTCGATGGAAATCAAAGGCCGCGACCTGATGAACGGCGTGCCGAAGGAACTGACGATTTCCGAACGACAGATCGCGGAAAGCCTTGCCGAACCGATCAGTCAAATCGTCGAAGCCGTCAAAGTCGCTTTGGAACACACGGCGCCGGAACTGGCGGCCGATATCGTTGACAAAGGCATCGTTCTGACGGGCGGCGGCGCGTTGCTGGCGAACCTTGACCGCGTGTTGCGCAAAGCGACGGGCCTGCCGATTTCGATTGCGGAAGATCCGCTGACCTGCGTTGCGATGGGAACGGGCCGCGCTTTGGAACAAGTCAAGAAAATGCACAACATCCTGTCCACGATGTATTGATTTTGAACGGGGAAGGGAATCGCTATGGCAAAACAGCACGGAGCGGGCGGTTCCTCCTCTTTCCAACTGAAATCGAAACTTCAGCGTTTCGGGCTGGCCGCTTTGGTGGCGGCGGCCTTCGGGCTGATGTTGCTCGGCAAAGCGGACATTCTGCTCGTCGAAAAAGGGCGCATTCTTTTTAACGACATTACGGCGCCCGTTTTGATGCTTTTGTCGAAGCCGGCGGAAGTAACGGTGCGTGTCATGCAGAATTTGCACGAACTTGTTTCCATCCGTCGCCAGAACGCCGTTTTGCGCGCCGAAAACGAAAAACTGAATCTGATCAAGCTCGATACCGAACAACTGCGCCGCGAAAACGAAGAATTGCGCGATCTGATGAAGTATATCCCTTTGCCCGAAGCGTCGTCGGTATCGGCAAGGGTTATCGCCGATACGGGAAATTCCTTCGTTCAGTCTTTGCTGGCCTATACGGGTTATCATCATACCGTTAAAAAGGGGAATGTCGTGCTGACCGGCGAAGGCGTGCTCGGCCGGATTTCATCCGTCGGCGTCAACGTCGCACGGATTTTGCTGATCACCGATATCAACTCGCGCATTCCCGTCAAAGTGGAACCGATGAACGCGCAAGCCATTCTGTCCGGCGACAATACCGAATATCCGCAACTGATCTCTTTGCCGAACAACGTGAAAATATCGGTCGGCGACCGCGTCATCACTTCGGGCGCCGCCGGCGTTTATCCGGCGGGGTTGCCGATCGGAACGATCGTGTCGGTCGCCGACGGCATTATCAAAGTCCGGCCTTTTGTTAACAGAAATCACTTGGAAATCGTCCGTATCGTCGATTACGGTCTTTCCGGATTATTGGCGGATCCGATATGCGAAGTTTCCCGGTAAACAGTCCCGTTTTTACGTATCTGGCCGAAAAGCTCCGGTTCTATTCGCCGAAGCTTTTAACGTTGTTCATTTTGTTGTTTTCGCTGGCACCGACCTATTTGCCCGGTTATTCCGCCGTTCGACCGAATTTCATGCTGATCCCCGTTTTTTATTGGGCGGTCTATAAACCGGAAAACTTTTCCGTTATCGCGGCTTTTACGTTCGGCTTGATGCAAGATCTTTTGGAAGAAACGCCCCTCGGCGTCAATACGCTGGTTTTTACGGTTTTCTATATCCTGGCCGAATCGCAACGCCGGTTTTTATCGAACAAACCCTTTTCATCCGTTTGGGTCGGATTTGCGGTTTTGTCGCTCATCATTTTATTCCTGAACTGGTTGATCATAGCGATCAATTACGGGCGTTTTTCCCCGTTCGGAACGGCTTTTGTCGGGTATTTGATTTTGTTGGCGGCGTATCCCGTCGTTGTTTGGCCGTGTGCGCGGCTGTACCTGTATTTATTGGATAAAAACGATGGCGACGTATGACGGTGATAAAGGAAAAATGCTGACGCGCCGCGCCGCTTTGACGGTTGGCGGCGAATTGGTGATGTCAGCCGTTCTGATGGGCCGGATGTATTATCTGCAGGTGTTGGAAGCCGACCGGTATAAAACGTTGGCGGAAGAAAACCGGATCAGCACGCGATTGCTGGCACCGCCGCGCGGATTGATTTTCGACCGCTTCGGCAAACCGTTGGCCGAAAATCGGCAGAATTTCCGCGTTCAGGTCATTTCCGAACAGACCGAAGGCAATCTGAACGCGACGCTGGAAGCGTTGATGAAGATCCTGCCGCTCAGCGACGGGGAAATCCAGCGCATCCGCAAAGAAGTCCGTCGTTCCAGAAACTTTACACCCGTGACGATCCGCGAAAATCTGACATGGGAAGAAATGGCCGCGATCCAGCTGAATGCGCCCGATTTGCCCGGTATCATCATTGACGAAGGCTTGAGCCGGTTTTATCCGATGAAGGAAAAATTCGCGCACCTGATCGGCTATGTCGGCGCGCCGTCCGAAGCGGAAATCGAAAAAGGGCCGCCTTTGCTGAAACTTCCGGGCTTTTACGTCGGCAAAACGGGAATCGAATTGCAATACGAAAACAAACTGCGCGGCAAAGAGGGAACGCAACGCGTCGAAGTCAACGCCGTCGGTCGCGTCATTCGTGAAATAGAACGCGACGAAGGAACGCCGGGCGCCGTGCTGCCGTTGTCGATCGATATGCGGTTGCAGAATATCGCTTATGAAAAAATGAAGGATTACAGCGGTTCCGCCGTGATGCTGGACATTTACACAGGGGAAGTCCTGTTGCTGATGTCAACGCCGAGTTTCAATCCGAACTCGTTTACGTACGGTTTGTCCGTCGATGAATGGAAAGACCTGACGACCAATCCGAAAAATCCGTTGCTTAACAAAGTGTTGGGCGGATTGTATTCCCCCGGTTCGACGTTCAAGATGGTCGTCGCTCTGGCGGCTTTGGAAGCCGGCGTCGTCCGTCCCGACACGAAAATCAACTGTTCCGGTCATGTCGTTATCGGCAACCACCGTTTCCATTGTTGGAAAGGGTCGGGGCACGGTGATCTGACGTTGCGTGAAGCCCTGATGCATTCGTGCGATATATACTTTTATGAGATCGCGCGTCGGACGGGGATCGAAAAAATATCGGCGATGGCACGGCGTTTCGGTTTCGGTGCCGTGACAGGCATTGATTTGGCCGGTGAAAAGGCGGGATTGATGCCGACGCGCCGCTGGAAAGAGCTTGTCCGTGGCGAACAGTGGTTGCAGGGCGATACGTGCAATACCGGTATCGGACAGGGCTATGTTTTGGCGACGCCGCTTCAGCTGGCGGTGATGGCGGCGGCTCTGGCTAACGACGGATATAAGGTCACGCCGCGTCTGACCGTTCCGGAAAACAGAAATCCGAACGAACATTCCGGAATCGCGCTGAACCTGTCGAAAGCGCATCTGCAATTGATGCGCGAAGGCATGTTTGACGTAATCAACAATCCGAAAGGAACGGCGCGGGTCGCGAAAATCGACATCAACGGCAAGCTGATCGCGGGAAAAACAGGAACGACACAGGTCAAACGGATCACCATCAAAGAACGTGAAGACGGTTTGCGCAGTCAGGACGAATTGCCGTGGGAAGAACGTAATCATGCGTTGTTCGTGGCGTTCGGACCGACGGAAAACCCGCGTTACGCTTTGTCCGTCGTGATCGAACACGGCGGCGGCGGCGGCACGACGGCGGGACCGGTGGCGCGCGATATCATGGCGGAAGCGTTGAAACTGGATCCCGCGTTCCGCCCGACATATCTTCACACCAAAAAAACGGGAAAATGAACATGGCTCTTTCCTCCTTGCATTTACGCGATGCCGATTTATCTTTGCGCGACAGGTTTTTCCGGTTGAGCTGGGGATACATTCTGCTGATTTGTTTGGTGGCCATAACGGGATTCGTCGTTTTGTATTCGGCGGCCAACGGACATTGGAAACCGTGGGCGGCAAAGCAGTTCTGGCGTTTCGTCCTCGGGTTCGGCGTGATGATAAGCGTTTCCATGGTCGGATTGAGAACGTGGTTGAAATACGCATATGTGTTTTACGCGTTATCGCTGTTTCTCCTTATTCTGGTGAGTGTGTTCGGTCATATCGGCATGGGCGCGCAACGCTGGATCAGTTTGGGCTTTATCCGCATCCAGCCGTCCGAATTGATGAAGATCGCGCTGATTTTGGCGCTTTCCCGTTATTTTCACGGCGGATCATTGCAGGATGCCCAGTCGATTTCTTACCTTTTTGTGCCGCTGATCATGGTAGCGATGCCGGCCGTGCTCGTTTTGCGCCAGCCGGATCTCGGGACGACGATCCTGTTGACGGCCGGTGCGGGCGTTTTGTTCTTTTTGGTCGGCGTTCAAATCTGGAAATTTGCGGCTTTGGGCGGCGTGGGCCTGCTTTCCATTCCGATCGCGTGGCGATTCCTTCACGACTATCAAAAAGAACGAGTGTTTACTTTTCTGGATCCCGAACGCGATCCGTTGGGCAAGGGTTATCATATCATGCAATCGAAAATCACGCTGGGATCCGGCGGATTTTTCGGAAAAGGCTTTTTGCAGGGCACGCAAAGCCGTTTGAATTTCTTGCCTGAAAAGCAAACGGATTTCATCTTTACGGTTTTGGCGGAAGAATTCGGAATGGTCGCGTCCGTTTCGTTGCTGGTTCTGTATCTGGCCCTGATTTTTTACGGCTATATGATCGCGTTCCGTTCAAACAGTTATTTCGGCCGATTGCTGGCGTTGGGATTGTCCACGAATCTGTTCTTGTACGTTTTCATCAATATCGCGATGGTGATGGGGCTTCTGCCCGTTGTCGGCGTTCCCTTGCCGATGATTTCATACGGCGGTACCGTTATGCTGACGCTGATGTTTTCGTTCGGTTTGGTTGAATGCGTCAACATCGACCGCGAAGTCCAGATCGGCCGTCGCGGAGCGTATGACGATTAACTTTTCAGTCTTCGGTTTTTCTTCTGGACCGCCGCCTTTTTCCAGAAGGCGCGGGGGCGTCTTCTTCTGTGACCGGTTCGGCTTTCGGTTGGAACGCGGGGGCTTTATCGGGAGCTTTTTTCGCTTTTTGATCTAAGGCTTCCTGGTCGCGGATAAGGGCTTCGATCAGCAGGTTATCCGACTTTCTGTCTTTTTTCTTTTTTTGTTCGTCGAATTTTGAAACGTCCACGCCGAATTTTCTGTATTCGTCGGCGACGGTTTTTTCATATTCGGTGATTTCCTTGGCGCGATGCTGTTCGTACAGATCGATCAGTTTTAACGTGCTTTGGATCATCGGGTTGGCCATGGCGATATCGTCCAGATCCATTTTGGATTCCAATTGGTCGCGATACGGGATGGCTTCTTTGTTGCCCAAAAGAACGGCTGTTTGAAGCCATTTGTATGCGAAAACGTTGCTGGCGCTGACGCCTTGACCCGATTCGTAGAGTTTGCCGAGTTCCAATTGCGCGCCCGTGTGATTGCGCATGGCGGCGGACGTCAGACATTCCGATGCGGCCAAATAGGATTCGTCGCTTTTATCTTGCATCAGAAGCATGGCCCGATTGTATAATTTTTCCGGATCCGTCATTTTGGCGCAAACGGCGCTGGCGTTCAGATAGTTCGAAAGCAGGACTTCCGATGATTGCGGGGCCGAATCCTGCGCGAAAGCCTGAACGGAAAAACCTAAAATCGTTGCGGAAAAAAGAAAGACCTTGAACACGGAAAGCAATCCTTGAATAATAAAAACCGTCGGATTCAGTGTAAGCTAAACGGGCGAAAAATGAAAAGTTTTTTCTTTTATTTTTTTATGTTTTTTTGTTTTTTGACGACGGACGCGACGGCGCAAATCGACGCGCGCGGACGACTGGCCGTTTCCGCGAACGCGATTTTGCCCGGCGAAACGGTAACGGTCGGTTTTCGGATTTCTTTGCCCGACGGATGGCATGTTTATTGGAAAAATCCGGGCGATGCGGGCGAACCGACGGTTCTGACCTTGTCCTTGCCGGAAGGGTTCAAGGATTTGGGGCGACGCTGGCCGACGCCTGAAATATTTAAAGTTTCGACGTTGACGCAATACGGTTATCGACGAACGGCGTGGTTGTTCGCCGATGTTCTCGTTCCGGCGACGTTGCCCGACGGATTAGTCGAAATATCGGGCAAAGCGGATTTCCTGGCGTGCAAAGACGAATGTATCCCGATGAGCCTGTCCGATACGGTTTTGCTGGGAACGGGAAAAGGGAAAACGAACGAGGAAGTATTATCCGAAATCAATGACTTGCCGAATGAAGGCGAAGCGTTTTATCAGGAAACGCCGGACGGTTTCGTTTTATCGTCCGATCTGCCTGACAGGGCCGATAAAGCTTACTTTTTTTCCGAACAACCCGACGTCGTCGCTTATTCGGCGCCGCAAAATCTGAAAAAGAAGGACGGGAAAGTTTATCTTTTTTTGAAAAAATCGGAGTATTTCGAAAAGACGGACGGCTTGGTCGGCGAACTGGTTTTTTATGACGGTTTCGGAAAAAAGATATCTTCGAAAAATATTTCCGCGTCTTTGTCCGGAAAGCCTTTTCCCGTCGACGATCCGTTTTCGGTCTTTGATTTTTGTTCGGCGTTGCTTTTCGCGTTTTTCGGCGGATTTTTGCTTAATTTGATGCCCTGCGTCTTTCCGGTTTTGTCGCTGAAAGCTTTTGCTTTGTTGAAAAGGAAAGAAAATGTCGCGGACAATCGCAGGGAAGCCGTTTTGTATACGGCGGGCGTCCTGACCTCTTTCGTCATCGTCGGAACAATCATGAGCGGTTTGCGGGCGGCGGGGACGGAAATGGGTTGGGGATTCCAGATGCAATATCCGCCGTTCGTTGCCGGATTGAGTCTTTTTCTGTTCTTTTCGGGGCTGTTGTTTTCCGATGTTGTCACCGTCGGCGAAAAATGGGCGGCGATCGGTAACGGCCGTTTTGTTTCGCCGTTCGGCACAGGTGTTCTGGCCGTTCTTGCCGCGACGCCGTGCGCGGCGCCTTTTATGGGAGTCGCTTTGGGATACGCTCTGACACAACCGCTTTCGGTAACGACGGCCGTGATGCTTTCGATGGGATTCGGGTTGGCGTTTCCGTTTTTGATTTTGGGATTTTGTCCCTCCGCCGGCCGGTTTTTACCGAAAGCGGGTCCGTGGCTGAACGATTTTCGTCATTTTCTGGCTTTTCCGCTTTACGCCGCTTCGGCGTGGTTGCTGTGGGTCTTGTCGGTTCAGGCTGGCGAGGCCGTTTTGGCCAAAGTGTTGACGGGGCTGATCGCGATCGCTTTTTCCTGTTGGTTGAGCGGGGGAACGAGCGTTCGTCCGGTTTTGAAAAAAACGGCGGCGTTTCTGTCCGTTTTGATCGCCGTTTGGGCTGTTCTGCCCGTTCGGGAGAGCCGGAAAATAGAATGGATCCCGTATGACGCGGAAACGGTTTCTTCTTTCAGGGCGCAGGGAAACCCCGTGTTTATAAAATTTTCGGCGCGTTGGTGTCTGACGTGTTTGCTGAACGACAAGACGGCTTTTGCGGCGGCGGAAACGGTGAAAGCTTTTGAGGACAACGCCGTCGCGGCTTTTTACGGCGATTGGACGAACGGCAACGCCGATATCGGTGCGGCGATCGAAAGCTTCGGACGAAACAGCGTTCCGTTGTATGTCTATTATCCGCCGAAATCCGGAAAACCGGTGATTTTGCCGCAGGTATTAACGTCCGGCGGCGTTATCGCGGCGCTTTCCCGACGCTCGCCCGAATAAGCAAAGTATGCGCGAAGCCGCCGTTCGTCGGCACGAATTTTATAAAGGCCGTCCCCGGTTTTTTCGCTTCGAAGGCCTG
>DGGW01000037.1 GCA_002393065.1 Alphaproteobacteria bacterium UBA3864
TGAGCGATATGGCGCCGAACACGACCGGAACGCCTTCCGTCGATCATTTAAGGATCATGGGGCTGGTCGAAACGGCGTTCGCTTTCGCGTGCGAGATTTTGAACAAAGACGGCGTTTTCATCGCCAAAGTGTTTCAGGGCGGAACGGAACAGACACTTTTGGCCGAAATGAAAAAAAGGTTCGTTTCGGTCAAACACGCCAAGCCGCCCGCCAGCCGCAAAGAGTCGTCCGAATTTTACGTCGTGGCGCAGGGGTTCAAAGGCTGATGCGCGACGATGCAAAAATCAACGCCGCCGCGGAATTGCTGACCGAGCTGTTTGCGTTCAAACAGCCTGCGGACAATGTCGTCAACCTGTATTTCCGTTCCCGTCGCTATATCGGTTCGAAAGACCGCCGTTTCATCGCGGATGCGGTCTGGGCCGTTCTGCGCCGCTTCGGACGGTATTCGGAACTGTCCCGTCCGTTGACGCCGCGCGTCGCTCTGGCGCTCTATCTGAAGGAAACGGGGAGGGATCCGGCCTTGTTCTTTACGGGCGGGCAATACGCGCCGCTCCCGTTGACAAAGGACGAGGATATCCCTTTCGTCGCCGTTCCGGAAACGGCGGAATGCCCCGATTGGCTGCGCGGCCGTATCGACGACGACGACATTCGCGCCATGACGGGCGAAGCGACGCTCGATCTGCGGGTCAACACGCTGAAAGCGGACAGGGATGATGTCCTGCGGGAATTGGCGGAGTACGGGGCGCGAGCGACACCGTATTCTCCCGTCGGCGTGCGATTGAATAAACGAATTTCTTTGGCGACGCTCCCTGCTTATCAGGAAGGTCGCGTCGAAGTGCAGGACGAAGGGTCGCAGATCGTCGCTTTGCTGTCGGGGGCGAAGCCGTCGGATACGGTCGTTGATTGGTGTGCGGGCGCAGGCGGAAAAACGTTGACCCTATCGTCGCTGATGAACGCGCGCGGAACGATTTACGCGATCGACGCCGATGTCCGCCGTCTGAAAGATCTGCCCGACAGGGCGAGAAGGGCGGGAGCCGCCAATATCGTCGTTTTATCCGATTATGCCTTTGTGAAGTCCGCCGATCTGGTTTTGGTCGATGCGCCGTGCACGGGAACGGGGACGTGGCGCCGCGCTCCGGACGCCCGTTGGCGAATGACGGCGGAGCAGGGGACGCGGATTCGCGCCGTTCAGGCCGATATCCTGAATAAAGCCTCCGCTCGCGTCAAAAAAGGCGGGACGCTCTTTTATATCACCTGTTCCCTCGATCGTCGCGAAAACGAAGATCAGATCGACGCTTTCCTTGCCGGACATGACGATTTTGATTTAGTCGATCTGTCAGCTGATTTGAAACGATTGACGAACCTTTCCGCTGAAGGAAAAACGGTTCGTCTTTCCCCGTCGAAAACGGGAACGGACGGCTTTTTCGCCGCGAAACTCGTCCGGTGCTGATTGTGCGGTAGGCCCCGATTCGAATCGAAAATTGACACTTATTAAAAAAAAGTTTATACTCTCTAAATCTTTTTACCAAATGGAGAGGAACTTGTAATGAATAAAAAACTTTGCGGCCTTTGCGCTTTGGCCGCGCTTGCGGCGCCGTTGACGGCGAAGGCGGACTTGTTCGACCTGCATGTCGTTCAGCCCGGAACGGGGATCGATAAAGTCGTCGGCTTTGATTCCGTCATGGATATTTTTCACGCTTATCAGGACGGAAAGCTGAACGAATATTTCGCGGGGTATTCGACAACTCAGAATGCGACGGCCAATTTGAACTTCCGCGGCGTTCCCATCAACCTGACATATACGACGGGCGGCGGATCGAACCTGCGTCTGCAAATCCCGTCCATCGGTTATGACAAAGTTTTCGCCGGTGCGACGCAACAAGAGGCGTTCACTCAGTTTAAGGAAGAAATGAAAGCAAACGCCGGCGGTCTGCTGAAGGATTTGGTGACCACGACCGTTAAGACGACGCCGTACGATTCCATCGCGGGCAACCCGTCTTCATTGATGAACACGATGGCTGACGCCGGTTTTGACAATCCCGTTTTGGCGACGACCAACGCGGCGAACGCGTCCGGACAGAACGGCGGTTTCGTCATCCTGAACCCCAGCGCGGGAAAACATCAGGTCAAAGACGTGAACGGCAGGACAAAAGAAGCGTCAACGATATCGGTTCCGCTCGGGTATACGTTCAAATTTAAAAACAACTGGGCTTTGGGCTTGGATATGCCGTTGAGCTACACCGATTTCGACGGTTCCGTTACGTATTCCGTCCAGCTCGGTGCGACTTTGCAGATCCCGATGTTCGGCGTCAAGGGATGGTTGCTGAACGTTTCCGGCCGTGCCGGCGCGACGGCGTCCGAAGACTCCTTGTCCGGCGGCATTCTGTACATGGGATCGGCGACCAGCAGCTACACGTTTAAAGTCAAAAAATACGAAATCACCGTTTTGAACATGTACGGCTATTTGCGGGATTACGCTTTGGACGTCAAGGGATACAATGTTTCGTACAACCTGCGCAACAACGTTTACAAAAACGGTTTGTCCGTCAAGATCCCGCTGTCCGAAAAGTATTCGTTGTCGGTGTTCGGATACGACACCCGCTATACGGGATCCAAACTGTACATCGATTCCTATGACGAAGTCGGTTTCAACCTGTTCAAGGCGTTCAAGTCCGACAGCTTCTTCACGGGGCTGAACTTCTCGGCCATGTACTCTTTCGGGGACAATTACAAAGCGTACAAAGTCGGTTTGGGCTTGTCGTTCTGATAAACGGCGCCGAACGTAAAAAAAAGCGGGGAAGTCTTCTTCCCCGCTTTTTTTTCGGTTAAATGTCTTCGTATGCGACTATGCGGGCGGCCGTGTTGACGCGGCGTTTTTTTCCGGCCAAAGGATCGCAGATTTTGGTCAGATCGTAAGCGGCGTTCGCTGTCGGATAGCGGATGCCCGCCAAAGAGGCCACGGTTTCAAAATCGTAATCTTGAGTCAACGCTTTGTCCGTGTTGCATAACAGCTTTTGTTTCGTTTCTTCATCCGTTATGGCGCTTAAAGCCGGATTTAACAAAAACATTGCCGGAATGTGAAAAGCGTTCCGACAGTTCGCCGGCAGATGAAAATGTCCTTTGTCAAATATACAGAAGCCGTGATCCGACGAAAAAAACAACATCGCCGGTTCCGGACGACGGTCCACGGTTGTCATAATATCGGCAACGATTCCCGCCGAATAGGAAACCGCTTTGCCGTAATGGTAAAGCTCGTTCTCTTTCGTTCGTTTTCCGAACATCGAAAAAACGTTGCGGAGTATTGTCTTTTCGGGATCCGGATAGCGGCGGTCAAACGCGATGTGAACGCCGATCATTTTAATTACGATCAGCTTCTTTTTTTGCGGTTCCGTCAATATCCGGTCAAGAACGGGCCGTATTTTTTCATCCGTTGTTTCCGATACGTTTTTTTCATAGCGGATAAAGCGGTCCGCTTGCCTGTAAATGAAGCTTAAATCGTTCATTTCCGACGATGTGCTGACGTAATGAACGAAATACGTCGCATAACCGGCCTCCTTAAACAGAGCGAAGAGAGATTTTTCGTTGAAAAACGCATACGGATCATTCGCTTTTTTTCGTGAAAGAATCGTCGGGACCGTCGCCAGAGTGTTGGCGTATTGCGATATCATGTCGCTGAACGGATAAAGATTTTGAAAACGGTTCGCGTGTTTGTCGAAAGCGTGCATAAATTCAGGATAACGGTGGCTTTCTCCGATTAAAACGACGACGGTGTCCGCTTTTGTTCCCGTTCCGTCCGGATGAAAACGAAAAGCTTCCGCTTCCGCAAGCCGTTTTGTCGTTTCCTTTGCGAACTTTGATAAAACGGCCGGATACAGGTGCGATACGTATCCGAACGGATAACAAATCAAAACCGTTGATATGACGGCCGCCCGCCACGATTTTTCGATTCCGGTCAGCTTCGGCTTGAAAAAGAAAAGGCAAACCAGTGTCGGAACAAGCAAAAACAGGGCCGTCAGTTCAAAAAGACCTATTTTACAGATATACTCGAAAATTTCCGTTTTGTTGGCGTCAAGGATGACGGCGGATATCTGTTCGCCGACGCTGAACAGGGATAATCCGTAGGCGCGATACAAATGCGTATCGGTCAGCAACATCAAAAAAACGGGGACGTAAAGAAGCGAAAAAAGAAAAGGACCGCAGAAAAAAGCGGCGCTGATCAAAACGGGCACGGTGATGCATAATTCCCGTTCGTCCGAACCGAATTCGTCCGCCATGACGATTTGCAAAATCAAACAAAACAGTACGGATAAAACTCGCGCCGCCAAACCGATGCGTTCTTTGCCGGTCAGAGATGCCAAATAAGATTTCAACCGCGTTCCGTTCATTTCCGGACGTTTTCAATCTTCGTAAGCGATCGGGCGTTTTTTGCTTTTTTTACGAACGGTGAAAGTCGATTCGATCATCGAAAGTTTGATGGACAGCGCTTTGTTGAATTGCTTGTTCAGAACGCCGGCCGGTTTGTATGCCCAGTTCGGATTGAGCCTGATCAACGCGTCCTGCAGTTCCCAGCGATAGGTGAACGTCAGTCCGGACAACTGGCGGATGTCGGCAAAATCCTCCGCCGTAAACATCTTCGGATCAAGCATATCCGTTTTTTCCATGTCCATGAAAATCTTGACGATTTCGGCCGTGTTCAGCGCCGCTTGCTGCGTTTTCCCGTCCAGTTTCCCGACCCGTTCCTGCAGGGCGGTTATGAATTCCATTCCGGACTTGTAGGTTTCGCCCTTTAAAATCGTCAGCTTTTTCGCCGGCAATCCCTGTTTGTTCAGACGGGTGATGACTTTGTCGCTCATTGTGTAGGTTTTCGGCGTGAAAACGTTCTGGTTAAACACGTTTTGCATGAAAAACAGCGAAAAATAGCAGATGACAGCTGCGATGACGGGCGTGATGACCCAGCCGCAAACGATGCGGACGACGACGATCCATTTGATCATTTTGGCCGCGCCTTTGCACAATCCGATACCGATGACGGCGCCGACGACGGCTTGCGTCGACGATACCGGAACCAGCGGAACGGTCGGCAAATGGTGCGACGCCAGAAAATACTCAAGCCCTTCGGACGCGAAAATGAACAACACGAGGGATTGCGCCAGAACGACGACCCAGGCGGCGAACGGCGACAAAGGCATCAATCCTTTGCCGACGGTTTTCATCACGCGGCCGGAATAGGTAAAGACGCCGACCGCCGTCGCGACGGCGCCGACAAAGAACAGTTGTTGGACGGCGGTGATTTGGATCAGGCCGAAAGACATGTCGGTGAACGGCGCGACGGGAACGAAAACGCCGACGACGTTCGCCATGTTGTTCGCGCCCAGAGAATACGCGCCGAAAGCCCCCGTTATGATCATGGCCAGACGGGTGAAGAAATCGCGCCGCAACAAATGGACGTTGACGGAGCGGAGCGCTTTGTTCAGCGTCATGTACAAAAAGGCGGAAAACAAGCCGGCCAGCAACGGGCAGGCGACCCAGGTGCTGGCGATTTTAACGACGGAATTGACGTCGGTCACGGAATCCGTGAACCAGTTCCAACCGATGATTGCGCCGACGACGGCCTGCGAAACGGAAACGGGCAGGCCGCTTTTGATCATGGAATAAACGGTGAAAGCGGCGGCAAAGGCGGTGATGAAAGATCCGGCGATCGCATTGACGGCGCCCAAGCTTCCCAAGGTGTGCGCCGCGCCGACGCCGCTGATGACCGCGCCGAGAGCGATGAACACGCTGCACACGACAGCGGCGGTTTTGAATTTGACCATGCGCGTGCTGACCGCCGTGCCGAAGATGTTGGCGGCGTCGTTCGCGCCCAAAGACCAGCCCAGAAACAGACCGCTGCTGAGGAAAATCAGACCCGTTATACCCATTTGCCCTTATCCTTTACGCGTCAGTTGTCGCGCTTGATGACGTAAATGGCCAGCTTGTCGGTGATGTCTTCGGCCATGTCCGCCAGATTGTCGATCATTTCGACGAAACTGCACAGGTGCATCTTGTTCGCCAGCGGCAGGTCGGAGGAGTAGATGGCGCGTTTGATCTTCGTGCTGATCCGGTCGGCTTCGCTTTCATAGAAGCGGACTTTGTGGATGTAGTCGCGGCAGGAGTTAAAGTCGCGGAAAAACGCGCGCGACGCGATGGTGATTTGTTCGACGGAGTTCGTTACGGATTCGACGATCGCCTGCATGTCGGGATGGAGCATGGCCGGAAAAACCGGTTGTTCGATCGTGAACCGGTAACCGCTGGCGTCGTAAGCGTTCAGGATGGCGTCCAGATCTTCGACCAGACTTAAAACGTCGGCGCGCAGATCGGGAATCAGGTTTTGTTCGTACAATCCCGTTTCGATTTCGCGGCGCAATTCGTCGGCGCGGCTTTCGATATGGCCGATCTGTTCGGCGTGCGTGACGAAATCTTCGGTAACGCCGTGTTCCAGAAAGACGTGAATGGCCTTTTTATATATCATTCCGGCTTCGGAAATCCTGTCGAGAAACTCGTCAATTTTATTCTCCAGCGCTCTGGAGCCGTAGAACATCGACAAACCTTTGGATAAATTCATTTTTATTCCCCATCCCTGAAAACCGGACACATAAAAACGATGCGTCCGATAAATAATCCGAAGTATTTTAACAACAACCGAAAGGAAAGTAAAGCGTCAAGAATGAAGGAATCTTTATTCCGACGGGATTCCGGCAAACAAAAACCCCCGCGTTTTCGCGGGGGATGAAATGGGGCGAAAGATGAGACTTGAACTCACGACATCCGGAACCACAATCCGGCGCTCTATCCAACTGAGCTACTTTCGCCATCGGTACGGGGAAGTATTATCTTTTTTGACAATCCCTGTCAACCCTATTTTTCAAAGATCGTCCGGCAAGTCAGAAAAGCCGCTTGTCATTGTCCAGCGGTTTGTATTTCAGGAACGGCAGAAATCGGGTCAGTCCCCTGAAAATGCTCTTTTCGTTCATTTCCAGCGCGTATGCTTCGTATTCGGGATAATGGGACAGGTGTCTTTCTTCGGTTTTCGCGCGCAGATAATAAATCAGGTTCACGCCCGCCAGAAAAACGCAGCATCTGATCGCCGAAGACGCATCTTGCCGCAGGAAGGGCAGGGAAATCAGCCACCAGCTGATGTTTTTGAAAACGTAAGCCGGATGTTTCGTGTACCTGTAAAGCCCCGTGTTCCACAATCCCCGATACGTCAGGTTCGAAAAGCGGATGCCCGCGGAAACGGTCGCCATCGCGTAGAGAAATTCCAGCAAAATGATCGAAACGAAACAGAACCACCAGAAGAAGCTTCCCGTCTGCAGCAGGTTCAGCCAGTTCGACGTTTCATAGGCGAAAAAATTCGGATAGAAAAACATCCCCCAGAACGGCCAATAGCACATGACGGCGACAAACCAGCCGAACAGGGTCGGTTCCGCCGTTCTGGTCTGTGAATTCAGAATCTTTAAATTCATCAGGTAACCGACGGAAGCGTAGGCGAGATCTATGAAAAAGCAAGCAACGTTGAGCGTCCAGAAAACTTCGACGGGATTGTCTTTCATATAATCCAAATCATAGTTGATCAGCCAGCCGATCTTGTCGGCCATGGCCGGCTGCATCAGGCTCAGCCAAAACGCCTTGACCAGCCAGCTGCGGACATAATTGCCGAGTTCGAAACCGGAAACCGTTTTCCTGAAATGCGCAAGGCCGAAACCGATTTTGTAATAAACATCCTCCGTTTCCGGATCGATTTTATCCATCAGCCAGAAGTAAGGCAGGCTCCCCGCGACGATATAAGGCAGGACTTCTTTCAAAAACGGAAAATATTTCCAAGTGAAATCGTTATAGCGGAATATCGGGAACAGCCAATAAAAAAAGCCGATGACGCCGAAAGTGAACAAAAGGGCCAGTTCTTTGTAAAAAATCCTTGTCCAACACGCCGGGCGCAGGATTTTCCATTTCCGCAGCGCACTCGTCTTGGGATAGAAGAAAAATTCTAATATCGCCGTGCTTGCGGTCACGATCAGGGCGAACCAGATGAACAAGCCGGTCGTGTCGTCCGAATAATCGTAAAATCGGCAGACCAGCAAAAAAGCCAGACCGATCAGAAAAGCGGCAAAATTAAGCCGGAAAGATGTTTCGGACGCGCCCGTTCCCGATTTCAACGGATGATAATAGGATGAATTCATGGCTTTCCCTTATAAACGGAGGATATATCGGAAAGTTTAAATAAGCCCGCCCCCGATATCAACAGAAAAAGGGAAAGCTGCCCGTTTCCGAACGATGCGCCGATTTTGTGTTTATTTTTCGGCGAAGTTGGTGTATTTTCCTTTCCGTATGCGGGATTTGTCCGAGGAGCCGGCATGAAAAAAATAGAAGCAGTCATCAAACCGTTCAAACTTGACGAAGTCAAAGACGCCCTTCAGGAAATCGACGTTCAGGGGATCACCGTTTCCGAAGTCAAAGGATACGGTCGGCAAAAAGGGCATACGGAACTGTACCGCGGCGCGGAGTATGTCGTCGATTTCGTTCCGAAGGTCAAGTTGGAAATCGTGGCGGAGGACGAACGCGTTGAAAAAATCGTCGACACCATCGTTCAAACGGCGTGTACCGGAAAAATCGGCGACGGAAAGATTTTCATCCTGCCGGTCGAAGACGCGATTCGCATCCGGACGGGCGAACGGGGCGAAGACGCGATCTGAAACCGCTTTCCGCCCTTGCGTAATGAAAGGAAAAAACATGGTCAAGAATGTCAAAGACGCCGAAGGTCTGTTGCGCTTTGTCGCGGACGAGGAAATCGTTTACGTGGATTTCCGCTTTACGGATTATAAAGCCAAATGGCACCACATCAGCTATCATCGTTCCGCTCTGGACGAAGACGTTTTGGAAGACGGTTTGCTTTTTGACGGTTCGTCGATCGACGGATGGTGCACCGTCAATGAATCGGATATGAAGCTGAAACCCGATTACGCGACGGTCGGGATCGATCCGTTCGCCGCGCAGAAAACGGCTTTTGTCGTTTGCACGATCGTCGATCCTCTGACCGATCAGCCGTATCCCCGCGATCCGCGGTCCGTCGCGAAAAAGGCCGAAGCTTATCTGGCGTCGACGGGAATCGCCGACACCGTTTTCGTCGGCGCCGAAGCCGAATTCTTCGTCTTTGACAGCGTGAAGATGTGCGTTTCGCCCGACAAAGTCGCGTTCGAACTTTCTTCCGTCGACAGCGACGCCGCCGCCGACAAGGACTTCGACGGCCGCAACTCCGGACACCGCCCGGGTCTTAAGGGCGGATATTTCCCGTTGCCGCCCGTCGATACGACGAACGACCTGCGCGCCGACATGCTTTCCGTGTTGGCGGAGCTTGGTCTGCCGGTCGATCGCCATCATCACGAAGTCGCCGCCGCGCAACAGGAGCTCGGTTTCGCTTTCGACAGACTGATCCGGACGGCGGACAATCTGCAACTTTACAAATACGTCGTTCGCAACGTCGCCGCCGAATACGGCAAGACCGCGACGTTCATGCCGAAACCCGTCATGGGCGACAACGGTTCGGGAATGCATACGCACCTGTCGCTGTGGAAGGACGGCAAGCCCTTGTTCGCCGGAAACGGATACGCCGACCTGTCCGACAAGGCTTTGCATTTCATCGGCGGCATCATTCGTCACGCCCGCGCGCTCAACGCTTTCACGAATCCGTCGACGAACAGCTATAAACGCCTCGTCCCCGGATTTGAAGCTCCCGTTCTGCTGGCGTATTCCGCGCGCAACCGTTCGGCGGCCTGCCGCATCCCTCACGGGACCAGCCCCAAATCGAAGCGCGTCGAAGTGCGTTTCCCCGATTGTCTGGCGAACCCGTATCTGTCTTTCGCCGCGTTGATGATGGCCGGTTTGGATGGTATCGAAAACAAGATCAATCCGGGCGATCCGATGGACAAGAACCTGTACGATCTGCCGCCCGAGGAACTGAAAGACGTTCCGTCCGTCGCGGTCGATTTGCGTCAGGCTCTCGAATCGCTGGACGAAGACCGCTCTTTTTTGAAAAAAGGCGACGTTTTCACCGACGAACTGATCGATTCCTATCTGGAAATCAAAAACGCCGAATTGAAAGAATTCGAACGCACGCCTCATCCTCTCGAATTCAAGATGTACTATTCGCTGTGAGAAGGATGATGTTTTTTCGCTCCGTTCTGATCGGACTGGCGGTCTTTGCCGGCTTGTGCGGAACGGCGCGGGGGCAGGGCTTGTCCCTTGTCCGCGACGAGGAAATCGAACGCGGGCTGTTATACTATGTACGCCCCTTGTTCGAAAAAGCCGGATTGAATCCCGACTTGGCGGAAGTCCACCTTGTCCGCGACGACAGCGTCAACGCCTTCGCGGCGAAGGGGCTTCATCTGTTCGTCCATACGGGGCTGATCGAAAAAGCGGACGACGGGCAGGAGATCGTTGCCGTTCTGGCCCATGAAACGGGGCATATCGCGGGCGGGCATATCGTCCGCTTGTACGAAAATATGCGGATCGCCCGCCGCAATATGCTGGTATCGATGGTTTTGGGCGCGGCGGCCGCCGTGGCGAGCGGTCGCGGCGATGCGGCGATGGGAGTCATGCTCGGATCCGTGTCGTCGGCGCAAGGGCTTTTCGCCGGATACCGCCGTACCGAGGAAAACGCCGCCGACCAGACCGCCGTAACGCTGTTGAAGGCGACGGGACACGATTTGAGCGGCTTTGAAAACATCATGAAGCGTTTGCAAACGCTGGAAAGCCTGCAGCCGAACGACCCCGCGGCGTCACAATGGGCTTCGCATCCCGCCGTCAGGGAACGTCTGAAACTGATCGTTTCTGACAGGATAAAAGCCTCCGATCCCGTCCGCATCCGCCGCGAAAACGCGATTTTTGACAGGATGAAGGCCAAGCTGAACGGCTTTTTGGCGTCGCCCGCCCGAATCCGCGCGCTATACCCCGAAACGGACACGTCCGTTCCCGCGCGATACGCTCGCGCCGTCCTATCCTATCGGCAGGGGCGGTTCGACGAAGCGGACGCCGCGCTGAAAAAGCTGTGCGACGAAGAACCGGACAATCCGTATTTTTTCGAAATGAAAGGGCAATTCCTGTTCGAACGCGGCAAAGACGCCGTGTCCGAGTACCGTAAAGCCGTTTCGCTGTTGCCCGATTCTTCGCTGTTGCGTATCGGATTGGCGCAAGCTCTGTCCGGCGCGGATTCTTTTGACGCGGCCGTCGAAACGCTGACCGTCCTGACCCCCGTTTCGAACGAAGACCCGATCGTGTGGCGTCTGCGGGCGCAAGCTTACGCCAAAACGGGGCGACAGGGGGACGCGGATTACGCTCTGGCGGAATACAATCTGTTGACGGGCGATGTGAAACAAGCCGTTTTCTTTGCGAAAAAGGCTTTGTCGCGGCTTCCCGATTCGTCGTCGGCGGCTTTGCGCGCGCAGGATGTTTTGGTTCAAACGGGCGCGCAGGACAAAAAGAAAGATTGATACGGCGGCGTTCTTGCCGTTATACTGGCTCCGTTCCGTTCAGTGAAAGGAAATGAAAAATGCGAAAACTTTTGATCGCCGTTTTATCCGTTGCCGTTTTTTCTTTTTCGCAAACGGCGCGGGCCGCCGTGTTCGGTATGGATAAGGCCGAAGTCGAAGAAACGATCCGTTCGTATTTGCTGGAACATCCCGAACTGATCAGGGAAGTCATCGAAAAGTACGCCGAACGGGAACGATTGCGCCTGCAAAAAGAGCAAAAGGACGCTTTGGACGCCAATCGCGTCGCGCTGGAATACGATCCGAACGCGCCGGTCATCGGCAATCCCGACGGCAACGTGACCATCGTCGAGTTTTACGATTACAACTGCGGATACTGCAAAGTGATGTTTCCGAAAATCCTTCAGGTCGTCAAAACGGACGGAAACATCCGTTGGGTGCTGAAGGATTTTCCGTCTTTGCGTCCGTCGTCCGTGATCGCGTCTTTGGCGGGATTGGCGGCGAACAAGCAGGGAAAGTTTCTGGAAATGCACAAGGCGCTGATGCAACATCGCGGCGAACCGAGCGAAAAAGACATTACGGATTTTGCGAAAAGAATCGGCTTGGACATGAACCGTTTCCGTTCGGATATGAAATCGGCGGATTTTGAAACGGTGTTGCGCAACAACAGGATATTGGCGAAAAAAATCGGGTTGAACGGTATTCCTGACATCATCGTCGGCGACACGTTGTTCGCCGGCGCCGTGTCCGACGAAGACCTGATCGACGCCGTCAACGCCGCGCGTGAAAAGAAAGACTGACGGCGTTTATTTCGTTTTTTCCAGTTTTTTGATAACGGCCGGCAAATCCGCAAAGTCCGTGATAACGGCGTCGGGCGTCGTGCCTTCGTGGGTCTGTTCGCCCTGATTGCTGTGATAGAAAACGGCCTTGATGCCGACCGTCTGGGCGCCGTAAACGTCCCTGTACATGTCGTTGCCGACAAAGACCGCTTCATCGGGATCGAGCCCCGTTTTGGATAAGGCTTTTTTGAACAGGCGCGGATCGGGTTTGCGGTATCCGTAATCCCCCGACACGATGACGGGCGAAAAGTACTCCGTCAATCCGACGGCGTTCAATTCCGGATATCCCCAAACGGTTTGCCCGTCCGACACCGCCGCCAGCCGATAGCGCTTTTTCAAAACGTCCAGCGTCTTTTTGACGTTCGGATACAATTTCAGTTCGCGGCGCGACGCGGAACGAAAAACCTGCGCCGCCGTTTCGGACAAGGCTTTCAATTCGTCTTTTTTCATTTTGGCGGCGTCGCCGACGGCGTACTGCTGAATCACTTTTTCGAACAGCCGGCAGACGTCGAATTCGGGATAAAGCTCCTTGCTGTCGTCCAATTGCTGTTTGCACAGTTTGAAATACAAGCCGTGAAGGACTTCCGGATCGACGAGAACGCCGCGGTAGCTTAAAAACGCAGAAACCGTGCGGTAGACGTTTTTATCCGTTTCGTCCGTCCAGATTTCCGACAAGGTGCCGTTGATGTCAAACAAAATGCCGCGTATCATTCGTCAATTCCCTTTTCAAAACAAAGTTTCGCTTCGTCGATCAGGTGGGCGCAGTATTCCTGATCCAGCCATGTGTTGCGCGCGATCCGCAACAACGTCGTTCCCATATAGAACGGCACGCGGCGCGTGATCGAATCAAAGGCGCTCTGCTGATCGGGGAATTGCGACGCGTATTCCCATAAAAAGTGCCCGATGAACGGTTCGGCTTCGTACTTGTTGCCCGTTTCCATCAGGAAAAAGTGCTGAAGTTCGCCGCACATCCGGCCGACGTCGAAAACGCGGTCGGCGTAAAGACAGCGTTCCAAATCGAACGAACGCACGTTTTCGCCTTCGCCGAACACGAAATTCGCGGGCGTCGCGTCGCCGTGGACAAGGACGGCGTTGTCTTCGTACATTTCCTCTTTCATCCGCCACACGTCCAAATAGTCGGAAAACTGATTGTACGTGTCCGCGTCGAAAAAGCGTTCGCACTGGTCCGCGACCATGGAGGAATAATCAAGAGCTTCGTCAAAGTTGACGAGGGATTCGGACGCCGTTCTGTTGTGCAGGGCGGCGAAGAAATGCGCCAGCGCGCCGAGCTTCTGATAAAGCAGGGATTCGTCGTTCCCTTCGATCGCGCGCGAAACGACGTCGCCCAACAGTTCGCCCGCGCACGTTTCGACCAGTAAAAGCTCGTTCAAATCGTGATATTTCGCCAGCGGTTTCGCCACATAGTACGGATCGGTGTCGAAACCGAACCCGCGCACGGTTTCCAGCGCGTCGAATTCCTTTTCCAGCCGGTCGGCGGCCGCGTCGCGATCGGGACGGCGGTCGGAATAAAAAAACTTGCCGATGATTTTCGCTCCCGTCGTTTCTTCTTCATACAGGCAGACGGCGTTGGAACCGCTGACGTCGGAAACGTGGTAAACGGGATTTTCGACAAAGTCCGTCAGTTGCGGCTGGACTTCGTTTTTCAGCCTTTCGTACAACGGGTCGTCCGTCGCCAGCGTGCCGAGGTATTCCGAATCCATAAGGCTATCTCCTGTTCAAAAACCGAAAACTGATGAAACAATAAAACGAAAAAGCGGATTTTTCCAGCTTTTTAAACAAAAAAAGCCTCCGGTCGGAGGCTTTTTCGTTTATTTCATCGGTAACGGGCGGACTTTGTATTGTCCCGGTTCGAGCTTCATGCTGTTCGTGTCCGTTTTGACGCCGTATTCGGTACGTGTGTTGCCGGCTTTAAGGGTGGGCGGCGCGATGACTTCCTGCTTCGGCAAAACGAATTTCTTCGGATCGGACGGGAACGCCGTTTTCTGGAACCGCATCAGAACATATCCCGTACCGCCGCCGTAAGCGGGACCGGAAACGCCGAACGAATAGTGGGCGCCGATTTCCCCGTAGTCCAGATTGACATAGTCAAAGGCGAAAACGGAGGACAGCAACGACGTCGATACGGTCGTGAACTTGCAACGGAATCCCGTGTCTTCCAGCAAAACGTAATCGGCCGATCTGATGAACAGAGCGTTTTCGGATGTTCTGCAGACGGGGCGCAACGAATTGTAATGCAGATTGTAAGCCAGAGCGATGTCGATGGTTTGCCCTTTTTCGTTGATCCGAACGTCTTGAACCTTGGCTGAATCAATAACGACCGTCGCTGGCGTTACGCCCGCTTTTATCTGGAACTGCACGTAGTTTTCATAGCACGCGTGCGTCGCCGGATCGGCTTCGCACAGCAAAATCGACGTATCGAGGTTGTTGTCGAACAGATTGAGCAGGGCGTTGTATAAAAATTCCCTTGTCATATTCGACCGCGCCGGCGCACATTCTTTCGACCGGCAAACTATGACGGACGAAGGCGCCTGCGGCGTTACGATCGTTTTTTTCGTAAACGGATCCGGTATGCTGCCGCACGACGCCGTAACTGCCGTAAACAAAACGGCTTCGGTCATTTTTTTCAATATCTTCCGATGCTTAACCACTTGAACCCCCGCGGGTGAAAGCTGTTTCCTACTTTCACCACTTTAGCAGGAGAATCTTACGAAAAGATAAAGAAACGACCGTAAAACGAAGTTTTTTAGAAACTTATCCCCGTCCGCCGACCGTGATTTTTTTCAGGCGCATCGACGGTTGTCCGACACCGACGGGAACGGTTTGTCCGCCTTTGCCGCACGATCCGACACCGCGGTCGAGCGCCGAATCGTTCGCGATCATATCGACGGCGTTCATCACTTCGATTCCGCTGCCGATCAGGGTTGCGTCCTTTAAGGGGGAGGTTAATTTTCCGTCCTCGATCAGGTATGCTTCCGCCGACGTGAAAACGAACTTGCCCGACGTGATGTCCACCTGTCCGCCGTGGAAGCTTTTCGCATAAACGCCGCGTTTGACGGACGCGATCAGCTCTTCGGGCGTTTTGTCGCCGTTCGTCATAAAGGTGTTCGTCATGCGTACTTGCGGCACGCACGCGTACGATTCGCGTCGCCCGTTCCCCGTCGGCAGGGCGTTCATCAACCGCGCGTTCAGCCGGTCGAACATATAGCCTTTCAGGATGCCGTCTTCGATCAGGACCGTGCGTTGCGACGCCGTGCCTTCGTCGTCGATCGACAGAGAACCGCGCCGTTCGGCGATTGATCCGTCGTCCACGACCGTGACGCCTTTCGCCGCGACGCGTTCGCCGATTTTGCCCGAAAAAACGGACGTGCCTTTGCGGTTGAAGTCACCTTCAAGACCGTGACCGACCGCTTCGTGGAGCAGAACGCCGCTCCATCCCGAACCCAGGACGACGGGCATTTCGCCGGCGGGGGCTTCGACGGCTTCAAGGTTGACCAGCGCCGTCCGCAGGGCTTCGTCCGCCATCGCTTGCCAGACGTCGGGCGACACAAGCCTGTCGTAAGAATACCGTCCGCCCGCGCCGTTTGAACCGCTTTCCATCCTGTCGCCCGATCTGACGACGACGCTGATGTGCAATCCCGTCATCGGGCGGACGTCGCTCTTTTCGCTTCCGTCGGCGCGGATGACGGCGACGACCTGCCATTCGCCCGACAGCGACGCCGACACCTGAACGACGCGCGGGTCTTTGGCGCGCAGATAGGCGTCGATTTGCCCCATCAGGCCGACTTTGGCGTCGAACGGCATCAGCGGCAGAGGATTTTCCGGCGAATAGAGCGTTTCCGCTTTGCCCGTTTCCGGCAACCACAGCGTTCCCGCGTATCCTTTCCGGATCGGCCGGACGGCTTGCGCCGCGGCGTCGAGCGCGGCGGGCGAGATGTCGTTCGATATCGCGTGGGCGAACGCGTCGCCGCACACGGCCCGAAGCCCGAAGCCCGAAGCCGCATTGTAGGACGTGCTTCTGATTCTGCCGTCGTCCAGAACGATGCGTTCGGATAAGGCGTGTTCCAAAAACAGTTCGCCGTCGTCGCATCCGGTCAACGCGTCGCGGACGGTATCGACGGCGCGTGCTTTGTCAAGGCGGGCGAAAAACAGGTTGTCGGACAGAGCGCTCATATCGGATTCCTTTTCTTCAGTCGAGCTGAAAAACCAGCATTTTCAGATAAGCCGTTTCCGGCAGGAGCGGATGAACGGGGTGGTCGGGACCGGCGCCCGCCTGCAAAATCAGGCGTCCGCTCCGTCCGGCTTCGCACAGCCCGCGGGTGCATTCGGTCAGGAACTCGTCCGGTTTGACGTGATGCGAACACGATCCGAGCGCCAGATATCCATCGCGTTCGACCAGTCCTGCCGCCAGTTTCGCCGTTTTGCGGTATCCGCGCAGTCCCGCCTGAATGTCTTTCTTGTTTTTGGCGAAGGCCGGCGGATCGCAAATCACGATGCCGAATTTTTCCTTGTCGCGGTTCATGTTTTCCAAAACGTCGAACGCGTTGTCTTTTATCCAGCTCGTTTTATCCGTCAGCCCGTTGCGTTCGGCGGCTTTTTTCGCCAGCGCCAGCGCGGATTCGGACCGGTCGACGCCGACGACTTCCCGCGCGTGTCCGATGCCGCAGTGCAAAGCGAAACCGCCCGCGTAAGTGTAAAAGTCGACGCACCGGCGATTCGGCGCCAGACGTCCGACGAACGACCGGTTGTCGCGCTGATCGTAGAACCAGCCTGTCTTTTGTCCCTCTTTCAGGTCGGCGCAGAAGTAGATGCCGTTTTCACGCACTTCGACGATGTCGGGCAGGGCGCCTTTCACGACGTCGAACAGGGGCGGGACGCCTTCCAGTTCGCGGGCGGCGGATTCGGCGCGCAGAACGATGCAGGACGGGTTCAGGACTTCGTCCAGCGCCGCGACGATGTCTTCCTTGAGCCTGTCCGCGCCGGCGGTGTTCAGCTGGCACGCGACGATGTCGCCGAAGCGGTCGATGACGACGCCGGGCAGGCCGTCGCCTTCCGAATGGACCAGACGGTAAAACGGCGAATTGATCCACGCGTTTCTGGATTCGACGCAACGGCGGAGCTTCTTAACGAAAAAAGCGCGGTCGATCGTCGTTTGGACGTCGTTCGCCAGTTTGCGGAAGGAAATCAGCGAATGCGCGTTGAAGGTGCCGATGCCGACGAACTTGCCCGCCGAATCCGACAACCGGACGAGCGTGCCGTTCTCCAGCGATTTGGCTTCGGGCGTCATTTCGATTTCGTTCGAAAAAGCCCACGGCGAACCGGCTTTGATTCGCCTGCCGCACCCCGGTTTCAATTTTATTTCCGGCAAAGAGGTGTTTTTCATGGTTTTTCCTTTCGCGCTCCTCTAAAATATGCTTTCATAAGTTTTAACACGACAGAGGCGGCAATGCCAAAGAAAGAAAAAATTTTTTCAAACGGCGAAACTCTTTTTAAGCAAGGGGAACCTTGCACAACCGTTTTTACCATTGTCGAAGGGCAAGCCGAACTGTTCGCCGAAATCAACGGACGCCGCCGCGTTCTGGGTCGCCGGAAGGCCGACGACGTTCTGGGCGGCGACGACGCTTTGAACGGGGTTTATGCCGCTTCCGCCCGCGCGCTGACCGATTTGGTTGTTACCGTCAAAACCGCCGATGAATACATCTCCGGTTTGCAGAAATCCGGCGAAATGTCGCCGCGTTTCCGTGCGGGGCAAAAGGGTGGCGATGACGAATCCGACGACGCCGGTTTCGATTTTTCGTTCGGCGACGACGAGGACGCTTCCCCTGCCGTTCCCGTTCGCAAAAGACCGTCCTCCCGCGCGCCGAAGAAAAAGGATAAGGAGGAAGAAATCGACTTCCCCTTTGAAGAGGAAGAACCGAAACCCGAAAGGAATCAGGCTCTCGTCAAGGTCGAAAAGCAAAGAACGCTTCCCGTTTCTTCAAATTCGTTCAAACCGGCCGTGTTGCCGGCCAATCCGAAAAAATCGTCCGTTTCCGCGTGGCTGAACGAGGGACGGGCGGCGGAACCCTTGGTCGGAACGGTTCTGTTGCTCGCTTCCGTCGACGGCGACGACAACGGCGAGATCCGCGATTCTCTGTACCGCATTCTGCGTCAGATCCCCGATTTGGTCGTCAAAGTCGTCAACGGCGTCGTTACCGATCCGAACGGGGCGCGCGCCGCGATGCAGATGCGGTCGTGGATGGAACCTCACGACGCCGATTTCGGCCTGTACGCCCGTTTGGACAATGCGGGACGTTTGCTGGAATTTAACGCCGTGCGGAAAAAAGCGGCGGGCGCCGATTCGCCGGTTTCGGTCGGAACGCGTTTCTTTTTGCCCGTTCGGATGGAACCGTATCAGGAAACTTTGCTGAAAGCTTTTACCGTCAGCGCCGTCGAACCGGTCAGGCTGGAACACGAACAGCTCCTGCGGTTGTTTCTGCCGTCGCTGTTGGACGAGATCGCTCCGCGCGCCGCCGAACCGATGCCGGGGCTGACCCCCGAAGAACAGGGCGCGAATCTGACCTGCTACGCCAACGCCTTGTCGCTCGTCACTCTTTTCGGTTATTCCGGAAATCTGTATTCCAGAGCCGCTGAAGTTTATGAAAAAGCGTCGGAACTTTTGCCGCCGTACGCGCCCGAATACGTCTTTGTGAACAGGCAGACCGGTTTGATCCGTCAGCTGCAGGGCGAACAAAACCGTAATGTCGAAGATTTTAGAAAAGCCGAGGAAACGTTCAGAAAAGTTCTGAAAACGCTTTCCGCGCGCCGTCAGCCAAAAACGTACGGCGATTTGAAACTCCGGATCGGCAAAGTGCGTCAGCGTATCGCCGAAAACACGAGCGAGCGGGACGATTTTACAGAAGCGATGTCTTTTTACCGCGACGCGATGAGAATCATCAATCCCGCCGACGACCCCGAAAAATGGGCGGACGCGGTCAACGGATTGGCTCATACGATGCAAGTGTACTCCTGCTACGGGACGAAAGCCGATATGCTTAAAAAAGCCGTCGATCTGTACGAAAAGGAATTTTCCGTTCTTGACAGGGACAAGGCGCCCTTGCTGTGGGCGCGCGCCGGCAACAATTTGGCGTCCGCCCTGTTCATGATGTCGGGACGCAAAGGCGGCGATATCGATTTGTTGCGCCGCGCCGTCGAAGTGTTTTCGGATGCTTTGAGCGTTTATGACGGTTTGGGCGTTACGAAACTGGCTGAAATCGCGAAAAAGAATCTGTTTCGGGCGGAAAAGGCTATGGCGGAAACGGAAAAAATGCCGAAACCGCCCGTCGTCGGAATCGAAACGGCGGCGGACGAAGCGCCGAAGGACGATGCCGACAAAAACGCGGACGTCATCGACGAACCGCTCGTTTTCGAACGGATCGCCGTTTTTGAGGAGCTAGACGACGAATAACCCCAGCTTTATCAGGACCAGGTACGTCAAAGCGCCCAGAACAAGCGACAGGCCGTAAGGTCCGCTCGTTTTTTTTCGCGTCAGCATAAAAGCGGCAAAGAAAAAGCAGGAAGCGACGATCGCGCTCACCAAACCGGGAACGCCGATCCACGCCCCCGTCGCCGCCAGCATTTTAAAGTCGCCGCCGCCCATGGCCCGTCCTTTGAACGGCGTCATCATCGCGCCGCAGACCGTCGGCAGCAAAAATCCGAAAACGGCTCCCGCGGCGGAATCCGGCGCGGACAGGATGGCCAGATCCGCCGCCGCGGCGAAAAAGCCCGCGATCATCAGCGGAACGGTCAGAAAATCGGGCAACAAATGATAACGTTCGTCCGTCGCCGCCAGCAGAAAGGCCGCAAACAAAAACAACAAAAGAAAACAGGGATAGCCGGAATAAAGCACGGCAAGCGACAAAACGCCGCCCGTCATCGCTTGGAAAAGCCCCGCGACGAACAGCTTTCGCCACAGACGACGGCGGAGCGCCTTGCGTTTTTCATCGCGCGGACGGGCAAAACGGGACAGGTGAAACGACCGGACCAGCGCCGTTCCAGCGTCGGCAGGCATGAACTTGCCGAAACGGCGGACGAAAAACGGAATCAGAAAGAAGAGAAAAAATCCCGTCATAAAACTTGCGACGGCGGCGGAGGTCATCTTTTTATCCTTTCGTTGTGCAACTTTTTTTTCTATAATACACCGAAAAAAACAGGAGTCGAGAGCCCGCTATGTTTAAGACCGTTTTAATCGCCGGCGTCGGATTGATCGGATCGTCGCTGGCACGCGTTTTGCGCCGCGAAGGTCTTGCCGGAGAAATCCGCGGGGCGGGGCGGAGCGCCGACACTTTGCGAAAGGCGAAAGAGCTCGGCGTTATCGACGCCGCCTTTGATTCGGTCGAGGCTGGCGCGAAGGACGCCGACGCTGTTTTCGTTTGCACGCCCGTCGGACGGATCGTCGAAACGGTCGGCCGCGCCGCGTCCGTGATGAAAAAAGGCGCGATCGTCTCCGATGTCGGTTCCGTCAAATCGACGATCGCTTCCGTCGAAACTCCCGACGGCGTTTTCTTTGTGCCCGCCCATCCGGTCGCCGGAACGGAAAAATCCGGTCCCGAAAACGGTTTTGCGGAATTGTTCGAAGGCCGCTGGTGCATTCTGACGCCGACGGAAAAAACGGACAAGGGCGCGACCGCCGTCATCCGGCGGGTTTGGGAAAAAGCCGGTATGCGCGTTGAGGAAATGTCCCCCGAACGCCACGATCGCGTGATGGCGCTGATGTCGCATCTGCCGCACCTGATCGCTTACACGATCGTCGGGACGGCCGCCGATTTGGAGGAGCAAACACGCAACGACGTTCTGAAATACGCCGCCGGCGGTTTCCGCGACTTCACCCGCATCGCCGGTTCCGACCCCGTGATGTGGCGCGACATTTTCCTGAACAACACCGACGCCGTGCTGGACGGTTTGCAACGCTTTACCGAAGACCTGACCGTTCTGCAGCGCGCGATCCGCCGCAAAGACGGCGCCGCTTTGCAGGAATGGTTCACACGCACCCGCGACATCCGCCGCCGCATCGTCGAAGTGCGGCAGGATACGCCCGAAAGCGAAAAACTGCTTTTGAAAGGAAAAAAATGAAAGTTACGTACCAAGGTGTCATCGGTTGTTTTTCGTCTATGGTTTGCGAACGGTGCTTTCCCGACGCCGTCCACCGCAGTTGCATCACCTTCGGCGAAGCGATGCGCGCCGTTTCGTCGGGCGAGGCTGATCTGGCCGTCATTCCGGTCGAAAATTCGACGGCCGGACGTGTCACCGAAGTTTACGGAATTTTGCCGGAAGCCGGTTTGTCCATTGTCGGCGAAACCTTTCTGCCGATCCACTACACGCTGATGATGCCGACGAAGCTTGTCCGCGGACTGCCGCCGCAAAACCTGTCCGACGAAGGCTTGCTGGAATGGAAAAGGTCGCGCCCGACGCAGGAGGAGCTGGATCAGGCCGTTTCGCGCATCGCCGAAGTCCGGTCCCATCCGCAGGGATTGGCGCAATGCCGGAAATTCATTGAACGCGTTTTGCCGAACGCTCGCAGACGTGATGCTTGGGATACCGCCGGTGCCGCCAGAGATCTGGCTTTGGAACCCGTGCAGAACGTCGCCGTTCTGGCGCCTGCGGGGGCGTTGCGCTACGGCATGACGGGGCTGATGGAAAATGTCGAGGATATGGCCGGCAACACGACGCGCTTTCTGTTCCTGCGCAAAAATCCGACGACGCCCGACGAAATCAAATCGTCGTCGGTCATCACGACGCTCGTTTTCAAAACGAAGCACACGGCGGGGGCGCTGGTCGGCGCTTTGGACGTGTTCCGCCGCCACAATTTGAATATGACGAAACTGGAAACGTATATGACGGGCGTTCATCATTCCGAACCCGTTTTTTACGTTGACATCGCCGTCAATCTGTTCGACGAAACGGGCAAAAAGGCGATGGAGGAGCTGAAAGAGGCGACCTTGTTCGTTCAAAGTCTCGGGACGTACGACGCTTCGCCCGCCCGTACCGACAAATCCGGCTTTTTGCCGCTCTGATCTTGGAAAAGAAAAAAATAATGAGCCTCTTTGATTTGAGACAATTTGTGCCGACGTTTCCCGATTTTCCTCAAAAAGGAATCAATTTTTATGACGTAACGGGCTTGCTGCGCGATCCCGAAGTGTTCGCGCTGACCGTGTCGCAGATGACGCGCTTGATCGACAAATTCGAACCCGACCGTCTGTTCGCGCTTGATTCCCGCGGTTTCCTGTTCGCCGCGCCCGTCGCCGCGAATTTGGGGATAGGTTTGTCCCTTTTGCGTAAAAAAGGCAAATTGCCGGGGGCCGTCGAAGGATACGATTACGATTTGGAATACGGCACGGCGACAATCGAATGCCGCAAGGAAGACTTTGACGCCGGCGAACGACTGGTCGTCGTCGACGATCTGCTGGCGACGGGCGGAACGCTTCGGGCGGGTGTCGAGCTGTTGAAAAAGCTCGGCGGAAACGTCGTCGGCGCCGTCGCCGCCATCGAACTCGGCGATTTGGACGGCCGGTCGAAAATCGACGTGCCGGTCGAAACGTTGTTATATTATCCGCATTAAGCCCATTCGATCCGGACGCGGGCGAACACGGTCCCGTCGTCCGCCGATTTGATCGCCGTGCGCGACTGCAGACCGTCGATCTGCGTTTCGGCGGTGATCGTCGTGCCGAAAACGGCCGGACGCTTGAATGCGACGGACAGCTCTTTGACGGTGTGCGCCAAACGGAAATCCTGCGGGACGGCTTCGCTGGCCCACAGCGGATAAACGGCGTTGTTGACGTGCTTGTTGATGTCGATTTCATCGAAGCGGACGGGATACGTCAGCGAATGATCGACGCGTTCGGGCAGGGGGATCGCCGGAAAAGTCGAATCGATGACCCGTTCGCGGATCGGTTCGTAAGGCGGCAGGTTTTCTTCCATGCGGACCAGCCGTTTTGTTTCCAGATTGACCAGAGCCCATTGGCTCGTCGCGTAAAACAGCGTGTCGCCTTTTTCGGAAACGGCTTTGAAATCGCGGATGGCGCTGACGGCCGTTTTATCGGACGGCCAAGTGTAAAGCGTGAATTTTTCTTCGCAGACGGGCATCCTGTCGATTTTGACGACGTAGCCGGCGCCGACCCAGCCGATGTTGTGCGCCAGACAGTAATCGTATCCGACGCCGATCTGGTTGGCGTTTTCGTCGGCGACTTCCTGAAACAGGTTGAACAGCTTTCCGAAATGCAGCAAACCGTCGCGGTCGCATTCGTAGATCCGAACGGAGAAGTCTTTTTTCAATTTTTCCATGACAACCATCCCTTATATCAAACTGCCGACAAGATACTCCTGAAACAGGGATAAATCAAGCGTTTGATTTTTACTGCCACTTCGGAAAACGGGATAAAAAGTACTGTTCCGTCGGGGCGAAGGAATCCATGGCGGCGCTTTTGATGTTGCTGTCCGGTTTTAATTCTGTGAATCCTTTGTCATCAATGACCCAGAAGGACCGGAACGTCGTCAGATACGTCGAAGCGAAGACTCCGTAGCGTCCGTTCCCCGTCGGCATGAACGCGTTTTTCGGATCGGCTTCGAAAACGGCGATGAAAGCCTTTTCGCCGGCCGGCGGCATAAACGAATCGACGGACAGGGACAACGGAACGCGCCCCAACGGAACGCTGATGTAAGCGGCGTTGCCGTTTGAAGACAGAAAATCCGTCTTGCGGTAAAGACAACCGGCCGTCGCTTTCATGAAGTCTTCGTAAGACAAGGCGTGTTCATGTTCTTTTTCGATGATTTCGTCGCGGACCTGTTCTGCGGTCATGCCGACCAGACGGAGCGTTTCCTTGTCGTTGTTGATATTGGCGGCGATCGCCTGATCCCGAACGGAAGTCAGACTTTTCGTCGCGTTGACGGGCGGCAGTAAAGTCGTCATGAGGACGGGAGTAACGGGCGATGCGATGACGCTGCCGCAGGAATCGCGCAAAATCTTTAAGGCTTTCGCGATTTGTTCCGGCGCTTTTTCCGCGTCGAGCGCCGGCGATATCAGCCGGGCGCCGCCGTCTTCGTCCTTCAACAGATTCCACTTGTTCGGATTGAGGTAATCCCGCGACGGATTTGTCGGTATGCCGGCCGAAGTCAGAATCTCCGCCGCTTTGTTCATGCCGATATCGGGAACGGAAACCGGATGTTCGATCATGACCTTGCCGGACAGATAGCGGACGTTCAGAACGGGCGGCAATTTGATTTTCGCCGCGGCTTCTTCGGGCGGATTCAGCGAACGGGCGGCGAACAGCATGGCCCAGCGTCCTTTTAACGCCGCGTTGAATTCTTTTTTGACGGCGAAAACTTCCGCCGCGTAAGTCGATTTTTCTTCCTGCAAAGCGTAATCGCAGTCTTTTTTGTCGTTCTGTTTCTGATTCAGCAGGTTGTCGGCGGTTTCGTAATCGGCCTGAATTTGCTTTTTTTGTGCCAGCAGCATTTTCATGTCCGTGCCGAAGATTTTGCGCAAAACAAGGTTGAAGGCGTCTTTTCTTTTGCGAATCTCCATTGTTTTCAGCAAAAGGACGGACCGTTCCTTCAAATCGGACGGAGCGGGCAGACGAATGATTTTCTGTTCGTTCATCGCCGCGGACATTGCGCGACGACCGACTTCGTCCCGCATCGTTTCAGGGAAAGCTTCCTTGATTTTTTCGATTTCCTCTTCGAACCAGGCGATATCGTCCAGTTTGACGTGCAGGATATCCGCTTCGGCCAGCGTTTCTTTGATGGAAGCTTCCGCTTCTGCGAGCTTTTTGTTCAGATCGGCGATCTTTTTTTCGTGAAGACGGATAAGGGGCGCTATCCGTTTCCGGTACATGGCGTCGTATTCATCATATATTTCCGTCGCGACGCTCATTTCGTCAAGTTCCGCCAATTCGTGCAGGGGAATGCTTCGGGTCAGTTCGGCTTTGGCCGGATCCGAAACGCCGTTGAACAGGCCGAGCAGAGCTTCCGGAAAGATCTCCGTATCCAGATGGAACAGGTTTTCCGGAATATTCTTTGCCGAAAAGGGCGGTTCGGGAGGTCTGGAAACGACTTCGCCCGTTTTTTCGAACAACAGTTTCCGTGCCAGAGCGATTTGCACGATTTGCCGGTCCAGCTTAGACAGGTAAGTGTCGCGCAGGGCGATGACGGGTGAAAGGAAAGTCAGTTGCTTGATGAAGGATTCTTCCGTCGCGTACTTTTCGATCAAAGCGCACAGCTTCGGCGTTTCGACGATTTCCTTCCGGTAACGCAGAACGGCGTCCCTGTGCAGATGCCTGAACGCGTTCGGATCGCGCACGATCGCATCGGGAACGGCCGACAGAACGCCCAAAGAAAAGGTCGGGGCGCGCGTCAGCAGTTTTTCTTCGTCAAACCGTTCGGGTAATGTTTGCAAACTCATCGGAAGTTTGCTTAAAATGGCATCACTCATAACGAACCTTCCTCGCATAAAGCTGTCATAAAAATGTAATATATGTAACGTAAAAAAGTCAAGAAACTTACACGATGACCGATGAAATCTGGAACGATAACTGGAGCCGCTGGCAAAAGGACCTGAAGCCGTCGCCTTTCGCCGTCAAGGCTTTGCGGCAGATGAAGATGCGCGGCACGCTGACTCTTTTGGACGCCGGATGCGGGCAGGGGCGGGATTCCCTGCTGTTCGCGGCGAACGGCATCAACGTGACGGCGCTGGACGTGTCGGATACGGCGCTGAAAGACGTCAATCATCCGAAAATCACGCCCGTTTGCGCCGATTTGAGGGATTATGAACCGAAAGAAGCTTCGTTCGAAGCCGTTTACGCGAATCTGTCTCTCCACTATTTCGACGACGCGACGACACGCCGGATATTCAAAAAGATGGAAAAAGCCCTGACGGACGGCGGCGTTTTCTTCGTCCGGTGCCGTTCCGTCAACGATCCCCTGTACGGACGGGGGCGGGAAATCGCGCCGGATATGTTCGAAAATCCGTATGTCCGCCATTTCTTTTCGGTCGATTATATGCGTTCCCTGCTGGACGGGTTCGATACCGTCGCCGTGCGCGAAGTCGCCGAAGACTATTACGGCGAAAGCGTTTTTACCGAAGCGATTGCCGTTAAAGGTTTTTCTTGATTTCAAACCGGACCGTCCGTATAAACTCTTTAAAGACTTCGTTATAACAGGGAGCGGAAACGATGACACTGCGGATTCTGAAAGGCCATATCGTTCAAACGCCGTCGTTCGGCGCGTTGGATATCGCCGAAAACGCTTTTTTGGTCACGGAAAACGGAAAAACCGTCGGGATTTTTAACGCTTTGCCCGACCGTTTCGGGGATGGCGAGATCGTCGATTGCGGCGACCGGCTGATCATGCCGTCGTTCGCCGACACGCATTTCCACGCGCCGCAATATCCGATGCTGGGGATGGGAATGGATCTGCCGCTTCTCGACTGGCTGAACACGTACACCTTTAAAACGGAATACGAATTCAAGGATAAGGATTTTGCCCGCGAAGTCTATAAACGGCTGGCGGCGGAGCTGATCGCGAACGGAACGACCCGCGTGTGCGTGTTTTCCTCCCTGCACAGGGAAGCGACGATCGTTCTGTTCGAAGAATTCGAAAAAGCCGGTCTGACCGGATACGCGGGCAAGGTCAACATGGACCGCAATTCCGGAGAGCTGCTGACCGAAACGACGGAGGAATCCGAAAAGGAAACCTTGCGCTGGTTGGACGAGGTTTCGGATTTCCGACGCATAAAACCCGTTCTGACGCCGCGTTTCACGCCGACCTGTTCCGACAGGCTGATGGCTTTTCTGGGACGATTGGCAAAGGAAAGGGACTTGCCCGTTCAATCCCACTTGTCCGAAAATACGTCGGAAATCGCGTGGGTCCGCGAATTGCATCCCGATTGTTCCCAATACTGGGAAAGCTATGCCAAATTCGGATTGTTCAACGACAAAACGATGATGGCGCATTGCGTTTATTCCGATGAACGCGAACGCAAGGCGTTGAAAGACAACGGCGTTTGGGTGTCGCATTGTCCGGATTCAAACGTCAATCTGATCAGCGGCACGGCGCCCGTTCGCAGAATGATCGACGACGGCGTGAAGGTGACTCTCGGTTCCGATATCGCGGGCGGCGCGCAGCTGGAAATGTATCGCGTCGTTACCGCCGCGATACGGGCGTCAAAAATCAAACGCATCGAAACGGATTGGAACGACGCTTTTCTGACGGTGGCGGAAGCGTTCTGGCTCGGCACGGCGGCCGCGGCTCCGTTCTTCGGCGCGAAAGGCGGTTTTGCCGCCGGCGAACCTCTCCACGCCATCGTGGTCGATGATGCTTCGTTGCCGCCTCCCGCCAGGCGGTTGTCCGTTATTGAACGTTTCGAACGTCTGCCGTATCTGATGACGAAGGACAATATCGTCGCCGTTTATTCGGACGGAAAAAAAGTAAAATAACAGGATGATGCTTAAAACGACAAAAACCCGCAGATTTCTGCGGGTTTTTATGGTGCCGGCAGAGGGACTTGAACCCCCGACCTGATGATTACAAATCAACTGCGCTACCAACTGTGCCATGCCGGCAAAATAACGCCTTTTATATAAGCCGTTTCCTTTTTCTTTTCAACAATTTTTTATCGCCGGATCCCTTTTTCGGATAAAATGTCAAGAAAATGTTTGTTTTTTCCCGATTTATGCTGTAAAAGCGTCTGAAGGACGTTTCCGTCGACGGCAAAAGCCGCGGGCGTGGTGGAATTGGTAGACACGCCGGATTTAGGTTCCGGTGGCTTCGCCTTATGGGTTCGAGTCCCTTCGCCCGCACCAGCGCTTGTCCGTGGATCGGAAAGAATTTTATTTACTACTGGGGTTTATGTCTATGCAGGTTACTGAAACAAAAGTCGACGGTCTGAAACACGCTTTTAAAATCGTCATTCCCGCCGCCGTCATCGCCGACAAAGTCACGGATAAAATCAAAGCCATCGGCGAAACGGCTTCCATCCCGGGATTCCGTAAAGGGCACGCGCCGGAAAGCTTCCTGCGTCAACGCTATGAAAAGGCCGTTATGGGCGAAGTGCTGGACGATCTGATCCAAAGCGAGTCGGCGAAAACGCTGGCCGACCGTTCTTTGCGCCCCGCGTTGCGTCCGCGTATCGAAGTCACGTCGTTCGACGAAGGCAAGGATCTGGAATTCACCATGGATATGGAAGCCATTCCCGAAATCGTTCCCGTCGATTTCGCGACGATATCCGTCGACAAACTCGTCGCCGAAGTTCCCGCCGAAGAAATCGACAAGGCGCTCGATCGTTTGTCTTCCGCCCGCAGTGAATCGGAACCCGTCAAAGAAGACCGCGCCGCGGCCAAGGGCGATATCACGGTCATCGACTTCGTCGGTTCCGTCGATAACGTCGAATTCCCCGGCGGAAAAGGCGAAAACTATCATCTGGAACTCGGATCGGGCGCCTTCATCCCCGGTTTCGAAGATCAGCTGATCGGAAAGAAAGCCGGCGAAAAAGTCGATGTCAAAGTCGCTTTCCCCGCCGATTACCACGCGAAGGATCTGGCCGGCAAGGACGCTCTGTTCAAAGTCGAAGTCAAGGAACTGCGCGCGAAAAAGAAACCCGAACTGAATGACGACTTCGCCAAATTCTTCGGCAAGAAGAACCTGGACGAACTGCGCGACATGATCCGTTCCGAACTGTCCCGCGAATACGAAGGCGTTTCGATGAGCCATCTGAAACGCGGCCTGTTGGACGCTCTGTCCGCCGCCCACGACTTTCCCGTTCCGGAAGGAATGCTCGACATGGAATTCGATTCCATCTGGAAACAGGTCGAAGCCGCCAAAGCGAACAACCGTTTGGATGAAGACGACGCCGGAAAGTCCGACGACGAACTGAAGGCCGATTACCGCGACATCGCCGAACGCCGCGTCCGTCTGGGATTGTTGCTGGCCGAAATCGGTTCCAAAAACAAAATCACTGTGACCGACGCCGACGTCAATCGCGCGATTTTGATGGAAGCCCGTCAATTCCCCGGTCAGGAAAAGGCCGTGATGGAATTTTATTCCAAACATCCGGAAATGCTCGACCGGTTGCGCGCGCCGCTGTTTGAAGAGAAAGTCATCGACTTCATCCTCAAAGGCGTCAAGCTCAACGAGAAAAAAGTAACGCCGGAAGAACTCTACAAGGCCGAAGCCGCCGTTGACGCGCAGCCCGCGAAGAAAAAGCCCGCGAAAAAAGCCGCCGCCAAAAAGGAGGCTAAAGAAGAAGCTCCCGCCGCGGACGAAAAGAAACCCGCGAAGAAGGCTCCGGCAAAGAAGAAAGCCCCGAAAGCCGAATGATTTTCCGGCTTGACGGCAAATGACAGACAAAAGGAACCGCGGGGTTGAAAAACCTTCGGTTCCTTTTAACGCCGAAAACGGCAACTTGAAACGAACAGGATGAAAAAATGCAGGAACGCGATCCTCTGGACCTTTATATGAACACCTTGGTGCCGATGGTCATCGAACAGACCAGCCGCGGCGAACGCTCGTTTGATATCTATTCCCGTCTGTTGAAGGAAAGAATCGTTTTCCTGACGGGCGAGGTTCACGATGAAGTCGCCAGCCTGATTTGCGCTCAATTGCTGTTTTTGGAATCCGAAAATCCGAATAAGGATATCGCTTTCTACATCAATTCGCCGGGCGGCGTCGTTACGTCTGGTATGGCGATTTTCGACACGATGAACTATATCCGTTGCGACGTATCGACCTTGTGCATCGGACAGGCGGCGTCCATGGGGTCGTTGCTGTTGGCCGCCGGTCAGAAGGGCAAACGCTTCTGTCTGCCGAACGCGCGCGTGATGATTCATCAGCCGTCCGGCGGTTTCCGCGGTCAGGCGTCCGATATCGAAATCCACGCCCGCGAAATTCTGGCTTTGCGTTCGCGGCTGAACAACATTTATGTCGAACGCACGGGACAGGATTTGGAAACCGTCGAAAAGGCGATGGACCGCGACAACTTTATGAGCGCCGAGGAAGCCAAAGCGTTCGGTTTGGTCGACGAAGTCGTTTCCGCCCGTCCGAATCCCGCGGAATAAACGCCGCCGTTTCCGTCCAACCGTTTTGAAAGGAAAACCGCATGACTAAAACAACGTCCGGAAAAGATAAGAAAGAAACGCTTTACTGTTCGTTTTGCGGCAAAAGCCAGCATGAAGTCAAAAAACTGATTGCCGGTCAGAACGGTTATATCTGCGACGAATGCGTGTCCCTTTGTTCCGACATCGTTTCCGGCGAAAAGGACGATCCCGTTTCCGTCGAAACGGATCAGATTCCGTCACCGCAAAAAATCAAGCAGATTTTGGACGATTACGTCATCGGTCAGGAACACGCAAAAAAGGTCCTGTCGGTCAGCGTTTACAATCACTACAAACGTCTGCGTTCCGCCGCGTCGAAAAACAAGGACGTTGAAATCGCGAAATCGAACATTTTGCTGATCGGGCCGACCGGTTCGGGCAAGACGCTGCTGGCTTCCACGCTGGCGAAGATTTTGAACGTGCCGTTCGCGATGGCGGACGCGACGACCCTGACCGAAGCCGGATATGTCGGCGAAGACGTCGAAAATATTATTCTGAAGTTGCTCCAAAACGCCGATTTCGATATCGAAAAGACGCAGAAAGGCATCATTTACATCGACGAGATCGACAAGATTTCCCGTAAATCGGAAAACCCGTCCATCACCCGCGACGTGTCGGGCGAGGGCGTTCAGCAGGCGTTGCTGAAAATCATCGAAGGCACGGTCGCTTCCGTTCCGCCGAAGGGCGGCAGAAAGCATCCGCAACAGGAATTTATGCAGGTCGATACGACGAACATTCTGTTCATTTGCGGCGGCGCTTTCGCCGGATTGGAAAAAATCATCCAGCAGCGTTCGTCGCGTTCGTCGATCGGTTTCGGCGCGAAGGTCTTTTCCGCCGACGACCGCAAAACCGGCGAACTGTTGCGGGATATCGAACCGGAGGATTTGCTGAAATTCGGCTTGATTCCTGAATTTATCGGTCGCGTTCCCGTTTTGACGACGCTGGAGGATCTGGACGAGGACGCTTTGATCGCCATTCTGACGCAACCGAAAAACGCGCTGGTCAAGCAGTATCAGGCTTTGTTTGAAATGGAAAACGTCAAGCTCTCCTTTACGGACGACGCGTTGCGGGCCATCGCGAAAAAGGCCGTCGAACGCAAAACGGGCGCGCGCGGATTGCGGGCGATCATCGAAAGCCTGTTGCTCGACACGATGTTCGAATTGCCGTCCATGAAGGATGTCAAGGAAATCGCCGTCGATGAAAAGGCCGTTTCGGGCGAAACGAAGCCGTTGAAGATCTTTTCGTCGTCGGGCCGGAAAAAATCGGAAGCGGCGTCTTGATTTTAAAACGGCGCGCCTTAATTCATAAACGAAAAGACAACTGATAAAGAGGCGGGGTATGAATACACCGATTCAGGACGGTTTTTATCCGTTATTGCTGTTGCGCGACACTGTTATTTTCCCGAATATGGTCGTTCCGTTGTTCGTCGGCCGCGAAAAATCCGTCAAAGCGCTGGACAAGGCGATGGAAAACGAAAAAAAAGTCGTTCTTCTGACGCAAAAGGATCCCGCCATCGACGCCCCGACGCCGGACGAGCTGTATACCGTCGGCACGATGGGCAACATCATTCAGCTGTTGCGTTTGCCGGACGGAACGGTCAAGGCTTTGGTCGAAGGGACGGAACGCGTCAAAATCAAACGCTTTGTCGATAATCCCGATTATTACGAAGCGGAGATCGAAGCTTTCAAAGATTTGATCGCGGACGGCGACGATCCCGAATCCTTTATGCGTTCGTTGCTGTCGCAGTTTGAAGAATATGTCCGGCTGAATAAAAAGATTCCGCCCGAAGTGCTGATGTCGCTTGCCAAAATCAACGACCCGTCAAAACTGGGCGACGTCATCGCGTCGCATCTGGCGTTGAAAATCGCCGACAAGCAGGGATTGCTCGAAACGGAAAACGTGCAGGAACGTCTGGAAAAGCTGTTCGCTTTGACGGAGGCCGAAAAAAGCGTTCTGCAAGTCGAAAAGAAAATCCGGCACCGCGTCAAAAAACAAATGGAAAAATCGCAGCGGGACTACTATCTGAACGAACAGATGAAGGCGATCCAGAAGGAATTGGGCGACGACGACGGTTCCGCCGAATACGACGAGCTGGAACAGAAAATCAAGAAAAAGAAAATGTCCGCCGAAGCCAAAAACAAGGCGTTGTCGGAAATGAAGAAATTGCGCCGCATGAGCCCGATGTCGTCCGAAGCCGCCGTCGTGCGGAATTATCTGGAATGGCTGATCGACCTGCCGTGGGGCAAAAAGTGTCCGATCCAGACGGATCTGAAAAAGGCGGAGGAGATCCTCGACGAAGACCACTACGGTCTTGAAAAGGTCAAGGAAAGGATTCTGGAATACCTTGCCGTTCAGAAGAAAACAAAGGCGATCAGAGGGCCGGTTTTGTGTTTGGTCGGGCCTCCCGGTGTCGGCAAAACGTCCCTGGGGCAATCCATCGCGCGGGCGACGGGGCGCAAGTTCGTGCGCGCCTCTTTGGGCGGAATGCACGACGAAGCGGAGATCCGCGGACACCGCCGGACTTATGTCGGCGCCATGCCCGGCAAGATCATCCAAAGCATGAAAAAGGTCAAATCGCGCAATCCGCTGTTCCTGCTTGACGAAATCGACAAGGTCGGCGCCGATTGGCGCGGCGATCCGTCGGCGGCGCTGCTCGAAGTGCTCGACCCCGAACAGAACGCGACGTTCAACGACAACTATCTGGAAGTCGATTACGACCTGTCCGACGTGATGTTCATCACGACCGCCAATTCGCTGAAAATGCCGCGGCCGTTGCTCGACCGCATGGAAATCATCCGCATCGAAGGCTATACAGAGGACGAAAAGGTCGAGATCGCCAAACGCCATTTGATCAAAAAAGCCCGCGAAGCCGCAGGGCTTGACGAAAAGGAATGGTCGATCGACGACGACGCTTTGCGCCAAATCATCCGCCTGTACACGCGGGAATCGGGCGTTCGCGGGCTGGACCGCAAGCTGTCGGAACTGGCGCGGAAGGCGACGAAGGAACTGATGACCGGCAAGCGGAAGAAGGCTGTCGCGGTTACGGAAAAGAACCTGAAAAAATACGCGGGCGTCCCAGTTTATACGCACGGCTTGGCGGAAAAAGAGGATCAGGTCGGTGTAACGACAGGTCTGGCGTGGACCGAGGTCGGCGGGGAAATCCTGTCGATCGAAGCCGTGATGATGCACGGACACGGGCGTATCGATCAAACGGGACAGCTCGGCGACGTGATGAAGGAATCCATTTCCGCCGCACGGTCGTTCATACGGGCGAACGCCGTCTCGTTCGGCATCCGTCCCGATTTGTTCGACAAGCGCGACGTCCACGTCCACGTTCCCGAAGGCGCGACCCCGAAAGACGGTCCGTCCGCCGGCGTCGCGATGTGCACGTCGATCGTGTCCGCGATGACGGGCATCCCCGTTTCCAAAGACGTCGCGATGACGGGCGAAATCACGCTGCTCGGGCGCGTTTTGCCGATCGGCGGGCTGAAGGAAAAGCTGTTGGCGGCTCTGCGTGCCGGCGTCAAGACGGTCTTCATCCCGAAAGACAACGTCAAGGATTTGGAAGAAATCCCCGACAACGTCAAGAAAGGGCTTGAAATCGTTCCCGTTTCGACGGCGCGGGAGGTTTTGGACAGGGCGCTCGTCCGTCCGCTGGTCCCGATCGAATGGGACGAGGACGCCGAAGACCGCAAAGCTTCGGACGCGTTGAAAAGGGACGAGGACGGACTTGAAAACCCCGTCAGCTGTCACTGAGGCTTGTTAAAACATGAAACGGCTTTCCGCGTTCCGGAGAGCCGTTTTTTCTTTTCTGGCGCGTTATCGGTGATAAAAAGACTTGCAAAGCGGGAAAAAACGGGATAAAACAAACCGATTTCACACGCGGACAAGGCGGGATTTGCGTCAAAGCAAGGATCGCTCCGGTGTCGGGGGAGGGCGAAACCGTCCTTCGGCTCAACGGTCCGCGGAGGTTTAACCGGAAAAAGAGGATTGAAAATATGGCTCTTCCCACATTTACCATGCGCCAGCTGATCGAAGCCGGCGTTCACTTCGGACACAACACGCGTCGTTGGAACCCGAAAATGAAACAGTACATTTTCGGCACGCGCGACAACGTTCATATCATCGATTTGCAGCAGACGGTTCCGATGCTGTACCGCGCCATGCAGGCGGCGCGCGACGTCGCCGCGAACGGCGGACGCATCCTGTTTGTCGGCACGAAGCCGCAGGCGCAGGAAATTGTCGCCGAAGCGTCGAAGAAGTGCGGTCAGTACTACGTCAACCACCGCTGGTTGGGCGGCACGCTGACGAACTGGAAAACCGTTTCGCAGTCGATTCGCCGTCTGAAAGACGTTGACGCGAAGCAGGAAAAAGGCGAATTGGACGGCTTGACGAAGAAAGAAAAGCTGAACATCGCCCGCGAACGCGAAAAGCTGGACCGTTCTTTGGGCGGGATCAAGGAAATGGGCGGTCGTCCCGACCTGATCTTCGTCATTGACACGATCAAAGAATCGCTGGCGCTGAACGAAGCGCGCCGTCTGGGCATTCCCGTCATCGCGATTTGCGACACGAACTCGGATCCCGACGGTATCGAATTCCCCGTCCCCGGCAACGACGACGCGATTCGCGCGATTTCGCTTTACTGCGATCTGATCGCCGGTTCCGTCCTTGACGGTATTCAGGCTCAAATGGCCGCCGCGGGCGTCGATGTCGGCGCGCAGGCCGAAGCCGTCGAAACCGTCGAAGTCGCCGATAAAGCCGACGCTTAAGCCGGATTCAAGACTTGATGATGGCGGCGGACGGAATCGCCGCCATCGTTTTGTGTATTTTAACAAGCTATCGAAAGGAAAAATTCAAATGGCTGAAATTACCGCTTCCGCCGTCAAAGAATTACGCGAAAAAACCGGGGCCGGTATGATGGATTGCAAAAAGGCTCTGCTCGAAGCCGCCGGCGATATCGAAGCCGCCGTCGACTGGTTGCGCAAAAAAGGCTTGGCTTCCGCCGCGAAAAAGGCCGGACGCATCGCCTCGCAGGGCTTGGTCGCCATGAAAGTCGAAGGAAACAAGGGCGTTGTCGTCGAAATCAACTCCGAAACCGACTTTGTCGCCCGCAACGAGATCTTCCAGCAATTCGTCGCCACGGCCGCCGACGTCGCTCTGACGACCGACGGTTCCGTCGAAGCGCTGAAAGCCGCCGAATTCCCGGGATCGGGCAAGAATGTTCAGGACGCTCTGACCGACCTGATCGCGAAGATCGGCGAAAACATGAACCTGCGCCGTTCCGCCAAAATCGAAGTCGGCAACGGCGTCGTCGTCGGTTATGTCCACAGCTCGGTCGTTCCGGGATTGGGACGGATCGGTTCGCTGGTCGCCCTTGAATCTTCCGGCGACAAAACGAAGCTTGCCGCTTTGGCGAAAAGTCTGGCGATGCATGTCGCCGCCGCCGCGCCGGTTTGCCTGAACGTCGAAGACGTCCCGGCCGAAATGGAAGAACGCGAAAAGAACGTCGTCGAAGACCAGATCCGCGAAGAACAGGCCGCGACCGGCAAAAAGAAACCGGAAGCCGTCATCGAACAGATGAAGCTCGGCCGTATCCGCAAGTTCCATGAATTGGTCGTGCTGAACGAACAGTTCTTCATTATGGACGAAAAGAAGAAAATCAAGGAAGTCGTCGCGGAAGCCGCCAAAGATATCGGCGCGCCCGTCGTGTTGAAATCCTTTGTTCGTTTCGCCCTCGGCGAAGGTATCGAAAAGAAGCAGGAAGACTTCAAGGCCGAAGTGGAAGCCGCCGCGGCCGGCAAGTAAAACAGCGATTAACGGCGGAAAGAGCTGTTCTTTCCGCCGTTTTTTTACCGGTGAAAGGTTTGTTAATGAAGTATGAACGCATTTTGCTCAAGCTGTCCGGCGAAGGGCTGATGGGAAAAAAATCTTTCGGCCTTGACGAAGACGAGCTTGCCCGCACCGCGGCCGAAATCAAAGCCGCGCGCGAACAAGGCGTGCAGATGGCCGTCGTTATCGGCGGCGGAAACATTTTCCGCGGCCTGTCCGGTGCGGCGGGCGGTATGGACCGCGTCCGCGCCGACCATATGGGAATGCTGGCAACCGTCATCAACGCTCTTGCCATGCAGGACGCGTTGGCGCGAATCGGCGTGCCGGCGCGCGTTTTTTCCGGTTTGACGATGCCGGCCGTTTGCGAACCTTTCGTTCAGCCCGTTGCCAAAAAAGCGCTCGACGACGGTTTTGTCGTCCTTTGCGCCGCGGGAACGGGCAATCCGTTCTTTACGACCGACACGGGGGCGGCTTTGCGCGCCGCAGAACTCGGTTGCACCGCGATTTTCAAAGCGACGCAGGTCGACGGCGTTTATTCCGCCGATCCGAAAAAAGATAAAAACGCTGTACGCTTTGAAAAAGTAAGCTATGATGAAGTATTGGTTAAAAACCTCAAGGTGATGGACGCCGCCGCCGTCGCGTTGGCGCGCGATAACGGAATCGCCGTTGTCGTTTTCTGTATGCACGACGAAAACGCTCTTGTCCGGACGTTGGCGGGCGAGGGGGCTTTTACGGAAATCACCGATAATAAAGGATGACAGGTATGGCAATTTTTGAAAATTATTCCGCTTTGAAACAGGACGCGAAGATCCGTATGGACAAAACGAACGAAGCGTTGAAGAAAGACTTTTCCGGCCTTCGCACGGGTCGCGCGTCGACCGCTTTGCTGGACGGCATCATGGTCGAAGCTTACGGTTCCGTCGTTCCGTTGAAACAGGTCGCGAACATCAGCGTTCCCGAAGCCCGTCTGCTGACCGTTCAGGTGTGGGACAAGTCGATGGCCAAAGGCGTCGAAAAAGCGATCCGTTCCAGCGAACTCGGCCTGAACCCCGCTTCCGACGGTCAGGTGATCCGCATCCCCATTCCGCCTTTGACGGAAGAACGCCGTCTGGAATTGATTAAGGTTGCCGGAAAATACACCGAACAGGCGCGCGTCGCCGTTCGCAACATCCGTCGCGAAGCGATGGACGCCGTCAAAAAAATGCAGAAGGACGGTAAGATTTCCGAAGACGAACAGAAAAAATACGAATCGGAAATCCAAACGATGACCGACGCCGCCGTCAAAGCCGCCGATGACGCTTTGAAAGCCAAAGAACAGGAAATCAAACAGATTTGACGGATAATCAAACAATAAGGCCTGCTCATGTCGCCGTTATCATGGACGGCAACGGTCGTTGGGCGAAGCAGCGCGGCCTGCCTCGCACTGCCGGCCATAAGGTGGGGGCGGAGACCTTCCGCAAGATTGCCACATACTGCAAGGATCTGGGCGTGGAGTATCTGACGGTTTATGCTTTCTCCACGGAGAACTGGAAACGTC
>DGGW01000012.1 GCA_002393065.1 Alphaproteobacteria bacterium UBA3864
TAGTCGCCGAAGCTCCAGTTGCCGAGCATTTCGAAGAACGTGTGGTGGCGGACGGTGTATCCGACGTTGTCAAGGTCGTTGTGCTTGCCGCCGGCGCGCACGCATTTCTGGTCGGACGCGGCGCGGACGTACGGGCGCTTTTCCATGCCCGTGAAGACGTTTTTGAACTGCACCATGCCCGAATTGGTGAACATCAGGGTCGGGTCGTTGTGCGGCACCAACGCGCTGGACGGGACGACGGTGTGTCCCTGCTTGCGGAAATAGTCCAGAAACACGCGGCGGATCTCGCTGGTTTTCATCATAGTCAAAACACCTTTGTCAAAACGGTTGAAACTTTAATATAGAGTTATAGCGCGAATTTAACCGAAAAAAAGCTTTTTTTGTCCGTCCGTCCGTTTTTTCCGCGCGGTATTTGTTGACGCGCGGGGCTGAAAATCCTTATAACTGAAAAAAGGGCTTTGTTTTTTAAGGTGAAAAAATGTCTTTGATGAAGATTTTGACCGTTCCCGATCCGCTGCTCAAACGCAAATGCGCGCCGGTCGAAAAGATCGACGACGATTTGCGCAAAACGCTGGACGACATGCTGGAAACGATGTACGCCGCCCCCGGCGTCGGGCTGGCCGCGCCGCAGGTCGGCATTTTGAAGCGCATGGTCGTCATCGACGTTACCCGCGAAGGCGAGGAACGGCATCCGTACAGAATGATCAATCCCCGCATCACCGGCGAATCCGACACGATCGTTTTGCACGAAGAGGGGTGCCTGTCCGTTCCGGAACAATACGCCGAAGTCGAACGGTTTGAATCCGTGACCGTCGAATACACCGACGAAAACGGCAAGAAACAAACGCTGACGGCGGACGGGTTGCTGGCCATCTGCATCCAGCACGAACTGGAGCATCTGGACGGTCATCTGTTCATCGACCATTTGTCGAAAGTCAAACGCGACATGATCGTCCGCCGCGTCGAAAAGGAACAGCGGCGCAAACGCGAAGCTTCGCATCACGGGAAAGAGGAAGAATGAAGGTTGTTTTTATGGGAACGCCGGATTTTGCCGTCGCTCCGCTGAAATATCTGATCGAAAAGCACGACGTCGTCGCCGTCTACACGCAACCGCCGCGGCCGTCCGGACGCGGGCACAAGGAAACGAAATCTCCCGTCCACGTTTGCGCGGAGGAAGCGGGGATCCCCGTCTTTTGTCCGCCGACCTTCAAGCCGGAAGAGGAAAAGCAAAAATTCCGCGCGTTGGACGCGGATATCGCGATCGTCGCGGCGTACGGACTGATTTTGCCGAAAGCGTGCCTCGACGCGTTCAAGTACGGCTGTCTGAACATCCACGGTTCCCTGCTTCCGCGGTGGCGGGGCGCGGCGCCGATCCAGCGCGCGATTATGGCGGGCGACGCCGAAACGGGCGTTACGCTGATGCAGATGGACGCCGGCATGGACACGGGGGATATGCTGTTGAAGAAAAAAATCGCCATCACGCCCGACATGACGGCGGGAACGCTGTTCGACGCGATGACCGCTCTCGGCGCCGAAGCGTTGGCGGAAGGGCTCGATTTGCTGGAAAAGGGCGAACTCCGTCCGGAAAAGCAACCGCAGGAGGGCGTCACTTACGCGCCGAAGATCCGGAAAGAGGAAGGGTTGGCGGACTGGTCGCTGACGGCGGAGGAACTCGACCGCCGCCGCCGCGGATTGTCGCCGTGGCCGGGGTTCTGGTTCATGAACGGGGACGACCGTATCGCCGTCCTCGACGCCGAACCGGTCGCTTTAGACAACTCGATCCCCGAAGGGACGGTGTGCGAAGATCTGACGATCGCGTGCAAAACGGGCGGGCTGAAACTGAAAACCTTGCGCCGCGACGGGAAAAAGCCCTGCGCCGCGGCGGATTTCCTGCGCGGGTACGCTTTGCCCGAAGGGACGGTGCTGAAATGAAAAAGTTTTTGGCGGCTCTTTGTTTCCCGGCGATTTTATCGGCGTGCGTTTCTCTGACCGCCGAAGAAAAAATACAGCTCAAAGAACTGAAGGCGATGGGCATCACTTTGGACAATCCGGGGGAAGGCTTCGAACCGCCCGCCAGCCGTTGGAAAGCGGGGCTTTTGAATTTCCCGTTCAGTTTGGGCGACGTTTACCTCGGCGTCGGCGACGCGGCGGAACCCGAACTGAAAACGGTCGCGTACAACAACGTCTTCGTTACGCTTCCTTTGCCGATCCTTGAATACATCCCTTTGCCGATTTTATGGCCGATCTCGTGGATATGGTCGGTACCGCAGGGCATTTCCGACGCCGGAACGATCAACAAAAGGGCGTTGGTTGCGTATTACTACAACACGGCGGAAGGGAGGCTTTTGCTGGACAGTCTGAACGATCCGACGGCGTCGCACAAACCGCGGCCGACGTGGGTCGGAAGTTTTCAAAAATCGAAATCGGGATACGTTTACTTCGTCGGCAAAGGGCGCGCTCCGACGGCGAAAGACGCGCTGACGGCGGCGTATAACGACGCGCGCGACGACGCCGCCCGCGAAAAATGCGGCGTCGAAGTCGAAATCAGAACGACGGAAAAAAGCGATGAAAAAGGCGATTCCGTTTCGGTCTCTTCAACGGAAAAGGCGTTGTGCCGGCTGGAAGGCTTTGAAAAAATCGACGATTACGTCATGTCGAAAAACGGCGAATACCACGGCGCCGTGTATTACCGGATACCGAAAGCGAAATAATGCCACGCTATAAAATCACGATCGAATACGACGGAACGGATTACGTCGGATGGCAGACGCAGAAAGACGGCCGTTCGATACAGGAAGAACTTGAAAAGGCGGCTTTCCGTTTTTTGGGTGAAAAGGTCGATATCACCGGCGCGGGACGGACGGACGCCGGCGTTCACGCTCTCGGACAGGTCGCACACTTCGATACTTCCAAAATTTTCGAATCGTATCACTTGTGTCAGGCGTTCAACGCGCATCTGAAGGAACAGCCGATCTCCGTCATCGCCGCCGAAATCGTCCCCGACGGTTTCAATGCGCGGTTTTCGGCCGTCGAGCGCGGATACGTCTACAAGATACTGAACCGCCGCTACCGTCCGGCGCTGGACGCGCACCGCGTCTGGAACGTCGTTTTCCCGCTGGACGTCGAAAAAATGCGCGAAGCGGCGGAAACGCTGATCGGAAAGCACGATTTCACGACTTTCCGCGCAGCCGCGTGTCAGGCGAAATCCCCCGTCAAGACGCTGGACGAAATCAGAATCGAACAAAAGGGCGACCGTATCGACCTGTTTTTCCGCGCGCGCTCCTTTTTGCACCATCAGGTCCGCAACATCGTCGGCACGCTCGAACTCGTCGGCGAAGGCCGGTGGACGGCGGCGGACGTGAAAGCGGCTCTGGATGCCCGCGACCGCAAGGCGGGCGGGCCGACCGCGCCGGCGGACGGATTGTATTTCGCTTATGTCAGGTATCCTTCTTCGGCTCTTGACAAATCGGCGAGTCCTGATTTCAATGGTAGCGGGGAGAGGTGAAAATGAGGTTTTATCTTTTTCTGTGCATCGGCTTGTTCCTGTCGTCGGCGTGTTCGTCGGGCGGAACGGTGACGGATTTCGATCGGGCTTATGAAAAACGTCCGTTTTGGGCGGAAAAAGGGGAAACCTTCTTCCCTTGCGAACGGGCAAAGGACGGTTCCTACGCCCGCGCGGAATCCGAAGACGCGCCCTTTTTCTGCGCGACGGGGGCTTACGGCGCGCCGGACGTTCCGAACATGCGCGAACAACTGTCCCTGATGACGGCTGAAGCCCGCGCCAAAGAAGCGTTGAACAAAGGGTTGGTGAAAATCGCTCCCGCCGTGTCGGGAAATCCCGTCCTTCCGACGTTTACCGCGACGTATTGGGAACGGACGGTCGAGAAAGACGGCAAAACGGTCTTTACGGCGTACGCGTTCGCCGCCGTGTTGAAGGACGTTTTGAAAAACGCTCACTCCAGTTCGAAAGATCCTTTGTAAAGGCGGTAATAAACGCCTTTTTTCGCGATCAGTTCGTCGTGATTCCCCTGTTCGATGATGCGCCCGTGATCCAAAACGATGATCGTGTCGGCGTTCCTGACGGTGGAAAGGCGGTGCGCGATGACGAAAACGGTGCGCCCCTTCATCAGCTTGTCCATGCCTTGCTGGATCAACGCTTCCGTGTGCGTGTCGACGGAGGACGTCGCTTCGTCCAAAATCAGCACGGGCGCGTCGGCGACGGCGGCGCGCGCGATGGTCAGCAGTTGCCTTTGCCCCTGCGACAAAGCCGCTCCGTTCCCCGTCAGAGCCGTCTGATAGCCGTTCGGCAGACGCGTGATGAAATCGTCGGCGTTCGCGATCTTCGCCGCCGCGACGCATTCTTCGTCCGTCGCGTCGAGCCGGCCGTAGCGGATGTTGTCCATGACCGTTCCGGTGAACAGGTGCGCGTCCTGCAAAACGATGCCGATGGTTTTGCGCAGGTCGGCTTTTTTGATTTTGTTGACGTTGATGTCGTCCAACCGGATTTTCCCGTCCGCGATGTCGTAAAAGCGGTTGAGCAGGTTCGCGACCGTCGTTTTTCCGGCGCCCGTCGCGCCGACGAGGGCGATTTTTTGTCCCGCCGCCGCATGAACGGAAACGTCGAACAGCACTTGTTTCGACGCGTAAGCGAAATCGACGCCGATCAGGTCGGTTTTGCCTTTCAGCGGCTGGAAGGTGACCGTTCCGTCACCGTGCGGATGTTTCCACAGATAAACGCCGTCGCGTCTGATCAGCGCGACTTTGCCGTCGTCGGTTTCCGGTTCCTGATCCAGCAAATCGAACACGCGACCGGCGCCGGCCATCGCCATGCCGATCGACGTGATCTGCATCGTCAGGTGATTCAGGTTGCCGGTGAATTGCTTGGTCATGCTTAAAAACGGAATGACGATGCTCAATCCGAGCGGCAGTCCGGACAGGCTGAAATTTCTGACGCCCAGCGTCATGAAAACGCCGCCCGACACGGCGACGGCGGCGTAGAGCGCCTGTCCGATGTTCATGACGATCGGGAACAAACAGTTCGAATAAGCGTTCGCGCGGTAGCTGTTCTGATAAAGTTCGGCGTTCAGGCGGGCGAATTCCTCCTTGCAGGCGTTTTTCCGGCCGAAGACCTTGACGACTTTCCCGCCGTCGATCATTTCCTGCACGTAAGCTTCGGCCGCCCCGACGGATTTCTGTTGTCGGGTGAAGTAGCGCGTCAGACCGGCGCCGATGACTTTGGAAATGAAAAACATGGTCGCGAACCCCGCCAAAACGACCAAAGTCATCAATCCGCTCAGCCAGATCATGATGCCGAAAACGGCGACGACGGTCATTCCCGTTTCGATCAGTTGCGGCAGGCCGGAGATCAGTTCGCGGATCGTGTCGACGTCGTTGGTGAAAACGCTCATGATGTCGCCGTGTTTGCGCGTGTCGAAATAGCTTAACGGCAGCGACTGCATTTTATCGAAGACTTTGCGGCGCAGTTTGCACAGGAAGCCCTGTGCGAAAAAGACTCTCATCTGTTCGCAGGCCGTCGTCGCAATAACGCCCGAAATCATCAAAGCGAGCATACCGAACAGATAGGGCCTGATTTCCGTCCACGCGGCGTTCCAGTCGCCCCCCGTCATTTGCGTTTCGATCACCGCTGTCACCTTCTGTAACAGCAGGGACGGCATCGCGGCGACGATCGACGCGAAGATCATGCACGCGGCGGACAGCGGCACCATGACCGGAAAGGAAACGAAAAGTTCCTTCAAAAGGCGGAAAAAGGTGTTTCGTTTCTTATTCATTTTCACACCCCGCCTGCTGCTGTTCGAACGTGTCGCGGTAGGTTTCGCAGGCCGCCGTCAATTCGTCGTGCGTTCCTTTCGCGATGATCTTTCCGCCGGACAGGACAAGGATCGTGTCGGCGTCTTTGATGGAAACGATGCGTTGCGAAATAACGATTTTCGTCGTGTCGGGCAGGGCTTTTTTCAATCCGCGCATCAAAGCGGCGTTCGTTTTCGTGTCGACGGCGCTGGTCGCGTCGTCCAAAATCAGGATCTTCGGTTTTTTCAGCAGGGCGCGGGCGATGCACAGGCGTTGTCTTTGCCCGCCGGACACGTTGGTGCCGCCCTGTTCGATCCTCGTGCCGTATCCGTCGGGGAAAGACCGGATGAAGCCGTCCGCCTGCGCGATTTCGCACGCTTCGACCAAAGCGTCGTCCGGCGCCGCCGGATCGCCCCAGCGCAGATTGTCCGCAACGGTTCCGGAAAACAGGTTGTTCTTTTGCAAAACGATGGCGACCGCGCCGCGCAAAGCGTCAAGATCGTAAGCCCTGACGTCGGCGCCGCCGACGCGGACCGTTCCCGCCGTTACGTCGTACAGCCGGCAAATCAGCTGAACGAGCGAGGTCTTGCCCGACCCCGTCGCGCCGAATATGCCGACGGTTTCGCCCGATCTTATCGTCAGGTCGATGTCCGCCAGCGTACTGCGTTCCGCTTCCTCGGCGTACGAAAAGTAAACGTGTTCGAAGGAAACGGAACCGTCGGCGACGGTCGTCAAAGGCTTTTCCGGATTCGTCATCGTCGGTTTTTCTTTCAGGACTTCCGCGACACGACGGGCGGATTCCGCCGACATCGCGAGCATCGTGCAAGCCATCGAAAACACGTTCAGGGACATCAGGATATGAAAACCGTACGTCAGGACGGCCGACAGCTGCCCGACGTTCATTTCCGTCCCCGCGCTGCGGACGATGGCGCGCGCGCCGAAAAATAAAACGAGCTGCATCGACAGATACAGGCACGCCTGAAACAAAGGATGGGTCAGCACGATAATCCGTTCCGCGGCGATCAGGCGTTTTTTGATTTCCTCCGCCTCGCGCCCGAAGCGTTCCTTTTCATAGTCTTCACGGACGAAACCCTTGACGGCGCGCATGGCGGACACGTCCTCTTCGACGGCGCGGTTCAGGTCGTCGAATTTTCGGAAAGCACGGTGAAAGGACGGCATCGCTTTCCCGATGAAAAAGAACAGACCGGAAATCAGGACGGGGACAATGCAGATGTAGCTCAACGCCGTCGCACCCGTCGTCAGGTAAGCCATCGCCGATGAAAAAACAAACATCAGCGGGCAACGCAGCGCCGTCCGGATGATCGTCTGAAAAGCCATCTGAATATTGGAAATGTCCGTCGTCAGGCGGGTGACAAGCGACGCAGAGGAAAACCTGTCGAGGTTTTTGAACGAAAAATCCATAACGCGCGCGAAAATGTCTTCGCGCAGGTTTTTCGCGAAACCGCAGGCAGCGCGCGCCGACGAAAATCCCGCCGCCGCGCCGCACAGCAAAGCGGCAAACGCCATCGCCAGCAGGATAAGCCCCTGTTTTATCAGCGTTTGAACGTCGCTGCCCGTCTGAAGCGTGTTGAGCAGTCCCGCGATGATAAACGGCATCAGGCTTTCCATGACGACTTCGCCGACGACGAAGACCGGCGTCAGAAGCGTCGGTCTTTTAAATTCGCGCAGACTGTTCATCAGAACTTTGATCATAAGCGAATGATACCGTCATTCATAAAAAAAGCGGAAGTTTTTTCTTCCGCTTTTTTGTTTTTTATAATTCTTCCGCCATCTTTTTCAGCAAAGCGTAGTCCGTTTTGCCGCTGCCGATGACCGGGATCTCGTCTTTGATGACGATTTGCGACGGCGCGCCGAGGTCGCTCAAGCCCTTTTGTCTGATGAAGGCTTTGACCGCCGCGGATTCCGCCGTTTTGCACGTCGTGAACAGGACGAGCTTTTCGCCCTTCTTTTCGTCGGCGACCGAGACGATCGCGTTTCCGGTTTCGGGGTACAGCTCGTTGATCGCCGTTTCGATGGCGGTCAGGGAAATCATTTCGCCGCCGACCTTCGCGAATCGTTTCGCGCGGCCTTTGATGAAGATGAAATCCTCGTCATCGACTTCGACGATGTCGCCGGTGTCGTACCAACCGTCCTTCGGCGCGTCCAGAACGCCCGGATTGTCCGCGCGCATATAGCCCATCATGACGTTTTTGCCGCGGACAACCAACTTCTTGCCGTCGGTGATGCCTTCGACCGGTTCAAGCTTGTATTCCAAAGCCGGCACGATGCGGCCGACGGAGCCGCGCTTCGCATACATGCGCGTGTTGACGGAAATCAACGGCGAACATTCGGTCGCGCCGTAGCCTTCCATGATGCGCAGGCAGAATTTTTCGTTGTAGAGCTTTTCGGTCGATTCCTTCAACTTTTCCGCGCCGACGATCGCCATTCGCAAACTGAAGAAGTCGTACGGATGGGCGGCGTTGCCGTATCCGGCCAGGAACGTGTCCGTGCCGCACAGAATCGTCGAATTCGTGTCGTAGATCAGTTCCGGAATGACGCGGTAGTGCAACGGCGACGGGTAAAGAACCGTCTTGATGCCGTTGATCGTCGTCAGAACGCATCCGACGCCCAAACCGAAGGAATGGAACATCGGCAACGCGTTGAAGAAGATGTCGCGCGGCGTCAGCATCGCTTCGACGACGGCCTGATATCCGTTGATCAGGAAGTTCGTGTGCGACAGCAGAACGGCTTTCGGCATACCTTCGGAACCGGACGTGAACAGAATCGTCGCGGCTTCGTTCGCCTTGCGTTTCGGCTTGGCGGCGATCAGGCGGCGGAAAATGCCCTTGATCTTGTCGATTGCGGTCATGGCTTTGGCGATGTCTTCCAGATACAGCAGACGGATGCCGCCGTCTTTCATCGCTTTTTCCAATCCTTCAAGTTTTCCGGCTTCGATGAAGGCGTGCGACGTGATGACCGTTTTGACGCACACGGCTTTCAGACAGCTCAAAATCTGGGCGGGACCGCTGGAAAAGTTCAGCATGGCCGGCACTTTGTCCGACGCGACGAGGCCGTAGAACAACACCAGATTCGCCAAGACGTTCGGCATCATCACGCCGACGCGTTCTTCGTCGGGCAGATAGCGCGCCACGGTGCCGCCCAAAACGTAGCTTTTCAGCAAAAGCTGGCTGTAATTGAGGGTTTTGCGGCTGGCGTCCTCGGCGATTTCGTGCTTGGCGCCGAAAACGCTTTCGGCATCCAGCAACGCTTTGAAGATGTTGCGGTTCGAATTGAACGCTTCGACCATCATGTCCGACATCATCCGGTACAGCTGAAGCGAAATCGAATAGTTGCGTTTGCGCTTGTCGTCCAAATGGTCGGCGACGAGCTTGCGCGACGGCATGATCGTCAGGCGGATCTTTTGGAAAAACTTCGTTTTGTGCAAGCCCTTCTGCAAAGAGAATTTGCTGTATTGCGCGCCCGTGATGCAAATCGGCAAAATGTTCGCGTTCGCTTTTTCCGCAACGATGCCGACGCCCGCGTAAACCTTCATCAGACCGCCTGTAATGCTCGACCGGCGTTCGGGGAAAACAAGGACTTTCTTGTTCTGTTTCAGCAGGGATATGATCGGACGCAAAGCCATCGCGTCTTTGATGTCCAAAATGTGGACGTCGGCGAATAAACGGCAGACGTAAGCGATCAGGGATCCTTCGTTTTCAATGGGAAGAACGACGGATATCCGTTCGGGCATGAACGCCGCGACCAGCAGCGCGTCAATGGCCGACGTGTGGTTCGCGATGATCAGAACGCGGTGTCCCGCCTGACGGAAATTCGCCTGACCTTTGACGGTGACGTTGAACATCGCTTCGAACAGGATACGGACCAGCGACCGGCGGATCGCCGTCGGATGGACGCGGCGGTGGTAGAACAAAATCCCCGCGGCGACCAGAGCGGCGAAAATAAAAATCCATGCCAAGGGCGATTCCGACGCGTAACGGAAAGAGGTGACCGTCAGAACGATGGCGAAAAAGGCGAAATCCGTCAGACGTTCGATGATCGTTGCCGCCTGCAGGTTATGCTCTTTGATTTTGAAGCGCAGCTGCATGACCATCGGGAACGTGTACATGCCGGCGCTGAACGCGTTGATCATCCACGCCGTCGTGAAAAAGACGGATACGGGCGCGAAGCTGAAGCAGGATAGGAACGCCATGACCGACAGCGAAATCGCCATGGCCGCCATATTCAACGGCATGAACGTCAGATCGACGATATGCTTCGACAACCGCTGCGTGAACGAAAAGCCCGCCCAGAACGCGAAAGCTGCCGTCGTCAGCAGGAAAATCAACGTCCATAGGGAACCGATCGTGACGATGTTCAGCAACAACAGGAAGCTCATCGCCCAGATCCAGGATGTTCCGAGCGTCGCCCGCATCAGCAGGGGCGATTTCCTGACCGTTGAAAAAGAGTCTTTGACGGTTTGTTTCCCGAACAGGGCGATTTTCAGGTTTCTGTTGCCGATCAGCGTTACAACCGTTTGGGCGGCCGATACGCACGTCAGCAACAGCATCATCGTTTCAACGGGCAAAATTAATCCGGTCAGCGTGCCGAGCGCGAAAGCGCCGTAAGCGGAAAACGAACGGTAGTCGCTGCCGATCAGATCTTTGATGCTGATATCCTTGTTGAAATCGGGCAAGCGGAAAACCTGCAGAATGATGCCGGCAAGGATGGGAATGACAACGGCGACGGGCGGAATGATCGCTTTATACAAACCCAGAATCAAAAGGAAAAAGATCGTTTCGAGAATATTAAAAAGAGGATTTTTCTTTTGTCCCGCCGAATCCGCCGCCAGAAACAGCAGATAAACGAACAGCAGGGCGAAAACGGGCAACACTTCGCAGGATTCCGTTTCCCGACAGATCTTCAAGGCGGCCAAAATTTCCGTAAAACAAAGAAAATGCTTTAAATTCAGAGTGTTTTTGAATTTCAAGCGATCGTTTTTCAACATTACAGCTCTCCGTACGTTAAGAAAAAAGTAATCTATCCTATGATAAAAAAGACAGTCTGTCACTAAAAATCAATCGACTGTTTGAATTTTAATCGGCGCACAAAAAAAACGCGCCGGAAACCGGCGCGCTTTTTCTTATGGAAACGGTTTTAAAAACCGCCCGCCGCTTTTAATTTTTCATAAACGGGGGAATTCATGATCGCCGGTTTCGTCCGCGCGTAATCCAAAGCCGATTTTCCTTCTTTGTTGCGCGCTTTCGGATCGGCGCCGGCTTTGAGCAGGGAATCGACGACTTCGGGATCGCCGTGATATATGACGGCGACCATCAGCGGCGTGTAGTCGTCCATTCCTTTCTGATTGACGTTGCTTCTTCCGCGGATCAGAACGTTGACGACGGACAAGGGCGCTTTTTTGACCAAAGCGTGCATCAGCGCCGTCGTTTTGAATTCGTCCGTGGCGTTGACGTCCGCGCGCCCTTGGATCAGGGTGGCGATGATGCGGGGGTTCTTATTGAGGTTCGCGGCGATCATCAGCGATGTGACGCCTTTGGGTATCCGTTTGTTGACATCGGCGCCGGCGCGGAGAAGAGCGATGATGTTATTGGGCTTCTGGTTTTTCGTGGCGGCTAAAAACAAAGGAAACGTGCCTTGCGCGTCCGTGATGTTCGGATCGGCGCCCGCCTGCAGCAAAGCCGACAAAACGCCGGGATCCTTTTCGTTCAGGACGGCGTAAAAAATCGCCGGTTTTCCTTTCTTGTCAAAAGAATTGACGTCGAAGCCGTTTTCAATCATCCGTTTCGCCTCTTCGGCGGTGTATTTGTACCATCCGTCATAGGTTTGCGCGAAGCTTTGAGAAGAAAACAGCATTAAAGCGATGAAAAGGAAACGAAGCATGACAACCTCTTGAAAACAAAATCAACCTTTTTGGAATGATATTCTTTTATTCAACGGCTTTCAAGCGATTAAGCGAAGAATCAAGCGTCGTTTCGCAAAAAAAAGCTGGTCATAAGGAAAGGAATCGTTTAAGACGAACGGACGAAAGGAAAGATGATGAGCGAAAAATCGTCGTCCGATTTGGGACAAGGCAATATTTTCAGATTGGTCATGACGTTCGGGCTGCCGGCCGTTATCGGGCTTTTGATTAACGCGTCCTATAATTTCGTCGATCGCATCTTCGTCGGCAACGGCGTCGGCGCCGTCGGATTGGGCGCCATCGCTGTTTGTTTCCCGTGCTTCGTTCTGCAGATCGCGTTGAGCATGCTCGCGGGCGTCGGCGGCGGCGTGAATTTCGCCGTCAGTCTGGGTCAAAAGCGTCAATTCAAAGCCGAATACATCATGGCCAACGCTTTTGTGTTCGTTTTCGGACTCGGCATCGTTTTTGTCGCCGTTCACGCGGCTTTCCTGCGTCCGCTTTTGCGGTTGTACGGCGCGTCGGACGATCTGATGCCCGCGGCCGTCGATTATCAGCGCGTTTTGCTGTTCGGCACGCCTTTCTTCATGGCGACCGGAGCGATGAACAACTTTATCCGCGCGTCCGGTTATCCGCGGACCGCCATGCTGACCATGCTGATCGGCGCCGTCAGCAACACGTTTTTCGACTGGTTGTTCATTTTTAAATTGAAATACGGTATCGCGGGGGCCGCCGCCGCGACCGTCATCGCGCAGCTCCTTTCCTTTTGCTGGACGATCCTGTTTTTTATCAGAACCTGTCCGTACCGTTTCAAAATCCGCTATGCCGTGCCGAACCCGAAAATCATCGCCATCGTCGTTTCCGTCGGAACGGCGCCGTTTCTTATCCAGATCTGCAACGGTTTCGTCCAGACGGTTTTCAACCGCACGCTGACGCAGTACGGCGGATCGCTGGCCGTGTCCGTGATGGGCGTGACCATGGCGACCGTCATGCTGATGTTTATGCCGGGCATCGGATTTTGCGAAGGCGCGCAGCCGATCATCGGGTACAATCTGGGCGCGCGGAAATACAAGCGCGTCATCAAAACGTACCGGACGTTGATCTTGATTACGACGTTTATTTTTTCCGCGGCCTGGCTGTTTTTGCAATTCGGATCGGAAAACGTCATGTGTTTGTTCGACCCGAACAACGCCGAATTCATCGCGGTCGGTTCCGGCGCGCTGAAAATCGTCGGGCTTTCCTTCCCGTTCGTCGGAGTCCAACTGACGACGACGTATTTTCTGCAGGGGACGAAGAACCCGCGCATGGCGTCCTTTTTATCGGTCAGCCGGCAGCTGCTGTTTTTGGCGCCGTTCATCGTCTTTTTGCCGAAATACATGGGTGTCGAAGGCGTTTTTTATTCGTTGCCGTGTTCCGATTTTGCGGCTTTTCTGATCGCCGTTCCGATTTATCTTCATCAGGTTTCGAAATATAAAAAGGCCGCCCTCGCCGAAAACGGGATTTAAGGCTGGAAAAGCGGAAAAAAGACCGTTATGATGCACCGTAAAGCGTTTTCGCGTAAGTTTTTGCGCGATTTCTTCGTTTAACGGTTCAGACAAACTCAAAAGAAACGGGGAGTCCGAATGTTTTTATTTCTGCTGGCGTTCTTTGTCGGAGTACCGCTTGCGCAGGCCGGGGCCGATCCGTTCGACGTTTCGCAACGGGTCGAACGGCCGGCCGTGTCGTGCGGCGTTTCCGAAAATCAGGCGCTGACCTTCGCGGACGTGCTGGCGCTGGCGCTGTGCCGCAATCCGGCGACAAAGGAAACATACGCCGGCGCGATGGCTTCCGCTGCCGATTGGGGCGCGTCGCGGTCGTCGTACCTGCCGACGCTGAACCTGACGGCGGGCGTTGCGCAAAGCTCGTCGAAAACGGAAGGGGTGCCGAGAACCGACAGTTCGTCCGCGTCGGCCCGTTTGTCGTTTCAATGGCTCGTTTACGATTTCGGCGGGCGTTCGTCCGTTTCGAAAGCGGCGGAGGAATCCCTCAACGCGGCGCTGTATAGCCGTTCGGACACGCTTCAGAGCCTGATCTTCGATACGGCGGAGGCGTATTTTTCGTTCTTTGCCGCCATTGAGGAACACCGCAATTCCGCGGCGGCGCTGACGAGCGCGCGGGAAACCTTCAAAGCCGCGAATAAACGGTTCGAACTCGGATTGGCGGCGTATTCCGACAAGCTGCAGGCGGAAACGAACGTCGCGCAGGCCGAATTGGCCGTGACAAAGGCCGAAGCCGCCGAAGTCAAAGCCCGCGGCGATCTGATGACCCTGCTGGATTTCGATCCGAACGAAACGCTCGATTTCGCCGAACCCGTCAAAAGCGTCGATATGACCGCCGTCAGGGAGGACTTTAACGAACTGATGGCGCAGGCGTTGGAAAAACGCGCCGACATTGCCGCGCAAAAAGCGAAAATCGCCAAACTGGAGGCGGATATCGTTTATCAGGAATCGCGCAACGCGCCGACGATCACGTTGGACGCGTCCGCCAACGCCGGACGGGAATTCAGCGGCCGCGAAAGAAACAATTACGGCGGTTCCGTCGGCCTGAACCTGAACGTGCCGCTGTTCACGGGCTTTTCGAATACGTACAAAATCTCGAAAGCGCGTTTCGCCCTCGACGAAAGCAAGGCCGTTCTGAAACGGCTGGAAAACAAACTGAAAAACGATCTGTGGGCGACATATAAAAATTACACGACGGCGCGGAAATCGTATGAGATCGCACTGACCATGACGGCGTCGGCGCAACAGAGCGCGGATGTCGCTCTCGGCGCGTATAAGGCGGGCAGGGGCGATATTCTGAAGGTGTTGGACACGCAGGCCGCTTTGGCCGACGTGCGTTCGACCAAAAGCCGTTCGTTTTACGATCTGTTGATCGCCAAAGCCGACCTCATCCGCAAAGCCGGACTCATCAATCCCTTTCAAAACGAAGGATTTTTAAAGCCATGAAAAAATTCGTTCTCATTCTTGCCGCGATCGCTGTCGTTGCCGGAGGGCTTTTGCTTCACCGCCGTTTTTCGGGGAAAGACAAGATCGTTTATGATTACGCGACCGTTTCGCGCGGAAAGATCGATGTCGAAGTGTCCGCTTCCGGCACGATTCAGCCCGTCAACGTCGTCAGCGTCGGCACGCAGGTTTCCGGCGTCATTGAAAAGGTTTACGTCGATTACAACTCCCGCGTCGCGAAGGGCGAACTGATTGCCAAGCTTGAAACCGACACGCTGCAGGAAACGCTCAATTCCGCGCAGGCCGCCGTTACCGACACCAAAGCCAAACTCGACCATGCGAAGCTGACGGCAAAACGCAACAAAGACCTTTTCCGTCAGAATTTCATTTCCCGTTCCGAATGGGAACAGTCGGATCTGGACGTCGTTACCGCGAAATCGAATTACGACAGGGCTCTGGCGGAAATGAAAAAGGCGCAGAAAAATCTGGGCTATGCCGACATCGTTTCGCCCGTTGACGGGACGATTATCACCAAAAAGGTCGAGGAAGGACAAACCGTCGCGTCCAGTTTCCAGACGCCGGAACTGTTCACCATCGCCGAAGACCTGACCAAAATGCAGATCGAAGCCAAAATTTCCGAAGCCGACATCGGCCAGATCAAGCAGGATCTGCCCGTCAGCTTTACGGTGGACACGTTCCCGAACGACACGTTCAAAGGTTATGTGTCGCAGATTCGTTTGCAGCCGAGCGAGGATTCCAACGTTGTCATGTACACGGTCGTCATTTCCATTTCGAACGACGATTTAAAGCTTCTGCCCGGCATGACGGCGTATGTGACCATTAAAGTTCAGGAAAAGGACGACATCCTTCGCTTGCCGAACATGGCGTTCCAGTACCGTCCCGTTGTCGCCGGCAGGCAGGCGGGCAAAAAGTCGAACGTTGAACGGGCGAAAATCAAGATGGAACGGCAGGATTTGAAGCCGAACGAAGCTTTCCTTTACCGCGAAGTCGACAACAAACCCGTTGCGGTCAAGGTCACAAAAGGCATTTCGAACCTGCTGATGACGGAAATCGTCAGCGGGCTTGCGGAAGGCGATAAGGTCATCATGGAAGACCTGACGACCAAGGTCAGCGTGAAACGCGGAGGGCCTCCATGAGCGTCATCGACATCAAAAACGTCTGTAAAACGTACTTTATGGCCGGCGGCATGAGTCAAAGTGTTTTGAAAAACGTCAACATGACCGTCGAAAAAGGCGAATTCGTCGCGATCATGGGACCGTCCGGCGCCGGAAAATCGACGTTTATGAACATTCTGGGCTGTCTGGACAGACCGACGAGCGGTTCTTATTTTCTGGGCGGCAAGGAAGTTTCCCGCATGAACGACGACGAGCTGGCCGGAGTCCGCAACAAGATGATCGGCTTCGTTTTTCAGGGGTTCAACCTGTTGATGCGCCGGTCTTTGGCGGACAACGTCGCGTTGCCGATGGTTTACGCCAATGACGCGACAAAGGAGCAACGCTACGAACACGCCGTCGAAATGCTGTCGATGGTCGGGCTGAAAAATTACGTCGATCGCTTTCCGAACCAGATTTCCGGCGGTATGCAACAGCGCGTCGCCATCGCCCGCGCACTGGTCAACGATCCGGAAATGATTTTGGCCGACGAACCGACCGGCAATCTGGACAGCAAAACCAGCGACGAGATCATGACTTTTCTGTGCGACCTGAACCGCGACAAAGGCATTACGATCGTTTTGGTCACGCACGAACCGGACGTTGCCGCTTACGCCAAACGGCTGGTGCGCGTCGTGGACGGATGCATCGCGTACGACGGTCCCGTCAGGGATTATATGGAGAATCCGAAATGATCAAATCGATTCTGCATGAAGCGTGCCTTTCCATGACGAGCAACAAGCTCCGGTCGTTTTTGACGACGCTCGGCATCATCATCGGCGTATGCGCCGTCGTGATGATGGTCGCCGCCGGACAAACCGTTCAGAACATCATTCAGGAACGCTTTGTCGCGATGGGGTCGAACCTGCTCATCATCCGTTCCGAACGGCCGAAAGCGACGGTCAAAACGTCGGGACCGACCACGTCGATCACGCTTGACGACGCTCTTTCCCTGCGGCGTTTGCGCGGCATTGACGTCGTCGCGCCCGTGCTGAACGCGTCGGCGCAGGCGATCCGCGGCACGAACAACTGGTCGGTGTCGATCACCGGTTCGACCCCCGACTATTTGAAAGCCGCCAACTGGGAAATCGCGCGCGGCCGCGGTCTGGACGCGCAAGACATCAAAAAAGGGACGACGAACGTCGTTATCGGCGCCGAAATCCAAAGCGAGCTTTTCCCTTACGACGATCCTTTGGGCAAAACGATCCGCATCGGCAATCAGCCGTTCACCATCGTCGGCGTGTTCAAGGAAAAAGGGTCCAGCGCGGGCGGCGCGAATCAGGATTCGACCGTGATGATGCCTTTGCTGACCGTTCAGCGCCGGTTCAACCGGTACGCCAAAATGAACGCGCTGAACTTCATCGCTTTGAAGTTTCAGGAAACGGAGGACTTGAATATCGTCGAACAGCGCATCACCCGTTTTCTGCGCGCGCGGCATAAAATCAAGGACGAGGACGAAAACGATTTCCGCATCTTCAATGTCGCGGAATTTGTCGAAAACATCAAACTGATCGGCAACGTCCTGTCGATTTTGCTGGCGGCCATCGCGGCGATATCGCTGGTTGTCGGCGCCATCGGCATCGTCAACATGATGTTGGTGTCCGTTACCGAACGAACGCGCGAAATCGGCATCCGCAAAGCGCTCGGCGCGCCAAATTCGTGGATTATGATGCAGTTTTTGTTCGAAGCGATATTGATTTCGTTGTCGGGAAGCGTCATCGGTTTGGGGATAGGCGTCTTGCTGTCGCAGCTCGGCGGGCATTTTTTTCACGCGAACGTGCCGTTCAGCCTTTGGCCGGTCGTTTTGTCCTTTAGCGTCGCAATCGTCGTCGGCGTCATTTCGGGGGTCTTCCCCGCGTACAAGGCGATGAAGCTCGATCCGATCGAAGCGTTGCGCTACCAATAAAAAAGCGGGAGAAAAACTCCCGCCTTTTTTATCTTTGCCGCCGTCTGTCTGCGACGAGTTTCCGTACGGCGTTCTCATTTTTCTTTTCGGGCAGGGCGGCTTTCCGCGCTCCGGAAAACGCGGATTTGATTTTTTCCGCGGCGCCGACCAGCTTTTCCGCCATTTTATCGCCGGCCAGATACAGTTGCGTCGAAACGGGCAGATCGATCAGTCCGCCGATCCTTTTCGCTTCGGGGATTTTGGCGGCTTCCGCGCAGGCCTGCGTGAAACGGACGCAGTTCATCGCGACCGGCCAATGATACGGCGGCGGATTTTCGATGCTTTCGTTGACGAAGGCGACCAAACTGTCGAACTGGTCGCGGTCAAGCGGGAAAGTTTTGTTGAAATGATAGCTCGGGTCGCTCTTTTCCTGATCGAAAACGGCGCCCGGAACGGCGATTTTCAGCTTCGCGGCTTTTTCGGGATCGGGATATTTGTCGGCGGAAAAACCGATTTGAGAATGGCCGATCTCTTTCCCGTCCTTTTTCATGACAAGGTTGAAAAAGACGTGTCCCGAATTGTTGAAAAAGAAATCGAACACCGCGCCGCGTTTCGGGGCGACGTAGGACGGGTCGGGCGGCAAAGACTGCGCCTTGTGATGGGATTCGAAGAACTTCGCGACTAAAGGATTGACTTCCGTCCGCAGGTCGAACTCGTACGTCATGCCTTTTTCGTGCGGGATCTTGGCGAAATCGAGGTTCGGTTTTTCAAATACGGAATGTTTCGGGGTTTCTTCTGTCATGACTTTTCCCTTTGTTTCGATCACAGGCAAATATTCTACACGCTTTCGACCGGAAAGAAAACGATAATCGTCAGGCTCAATCCGCGATTCGCTGCAAATACGCGCCCGGCGTTTCTTCCGGCGCGGGAAGCGGAACCGCTTTGCCCGTCAGCGCGGCGACCGAGAACATCCGTTCGGAATCGCCGGCTTTCAATTCTTTGAACGACTTTAAGACCATCAGCTTGATTTTCAAACGCTTCAAATCGTCCTTCGTGTATGCCTTTTTGTTCAGCGGTACCATTTCAACGTAATAAGAATCCCGGTCGTATTCCAAAAAAGCCGAGCGCGGGGTCAGATCCGCCGTCAAAATCGTCACGCCGATGCCGTATGTCGGCGTCAGGAAAACAAGAAGCGGCAGGTAAAGACAGCCTTCCGGCGTTCCCGACGATTTTCCGGTTTCGCCGAAATAAGAATACTGCTTGTCCGAACAATCCGACATGGACACGTCCGACGAGTAAAAAAGTATCCCCGGTCTGTAGTCGGGCGGATAGCTTTTTTTGATCGGAAGGGACACGGTTTTGTATCCTTCTTTGCGCAAGGTCAGCACTTCCCGTTCCTTACCGGAGATGTTTTCCAGAAAAGGGGTCGTTCCGACTTTTTTGTCGCCGAAATAAACGTCGGCGGAAATGTTCGCGTCGATAAAGACGGTTTCGTTGCCTTTCGGCGTCCCGCAGGCCGTCAGCAAAGCGAACAACAGAAAAGAAGCTTTTGTTTTCATGGAATCAGCCTTTTACGAACGACAGGGATACGGAACGGATGTTTTCGGGCGAAACGTCGGACAGGCGTACTGGCGCGACGTACGGGCGGATGCCGCCGTTGATCAGCGGGACGAACCGGACATAATTGTCGCCGGCGGAAAATTTCCCGATGGTCAGCGGCAAATAACGGGTCGCCGTTTGCCCGTTTTTCAGCTTTACGTCGATTTTCAGCCGGAGCGCGTAAGAGGCGGGCGGCCGCTTTTTCAAAGACAGCTTTTTATCCGAAGCGTATTTGTAAACGCCGGTCTTGACCGTGCCTTTGTCGCGGTCGTACAGAACGGTTTCCGGAATCCAGACGGCGTCGTAAAAGCGGCGTTCCGTTTTGACGATGTATATCTTCCTGTACGAAGAATCGTACTTCCCCGTGTCGTAGTCATAGCTGTAGTCGTAAGAATCGTCTTTGACGGAATACGAACATTTCTTGTTCGGCAGAGTGGTTTCCTTTCTGCAGTGGAAAGTCATCTTTTTACGGCTCTTATCCAGATTCAGCCGTTCGGTCAACAGATCCATGTTGTCCGCGAATTTGTCCTTATAGCGTTCGGGATTGAAAAACACGCGGGGATACAGCATCGTGCCGGTTCCGGTTTTTTTGAACGACACGGCGGCCTGCAGGAAATTGTCGGGATAATTCCAGCGCATCAGAGCGGTGATGTAATCGCTGACGGTCGCCTCGTTCGGAATGACCGGCGAAGAAACGGGCAGCGGCGTGAACGTGAAATCGTGCGCTTTGTCGACCAGCGGCGTTTCCCGTTCTTTTCGCGGGGCGGGGGCTTTGTCTTTGTTCGCGGCGGGTGCGGAAGCCGGATCGTCCAAAACCGTCAGGGACATGTTTTTAAAGCTTTTGTCCTTTTTCAAAACGAACGTGCGGGCGAAGGTTTTCCCGCCTTCCGCCGTGAAGCTGCCTTCCTCCTGCGCATAGCCGCTTTTATAGATCCTGAAATCGTGCGAACCGCGGGAAACGGCTTTTTTCAACGCTTTTTCGCCGGTCAGTCCGATTCTTTCGTTGTCGATGAAGACTTCGGCGCCGGCGGGACGGGTCGTGATCTCGGCGTAGGCGGTCCTTTCCTCCATCGGGACGGAAAACGTCCGGCCGTCGTCGTCGCGGGTCAGATCGCCGCGCTTGAACGTGCGGGTCGTTTCGAAATACTCGTCGTGCTTTAACGTGAACGTGTTGTCGCGGTCGACGAAGATCGATACCGTTTTCGGCACGGACCCCGCTTTTTTGCCGTTCATCCAAATCTCGGCGCCGGTGTCGTTCGGCGTCGTCAGCGTGATGTCGATCCTGACGGGCGACAGAGGAACAACCAAGGTCGTCTTTTCGCCGGATAAAACGGTGAATTTTCGCGTGACGGATTCGTAAAGCGGGTGATGGAGCGTCAGCGTGTGTTTTCCGTTTTCCAAAGAAAAGTTCTGAAACGAATTGTTTTTCGCCATGATGATGCCGTCGATGGCGACTTCGGCGTCGCGGACGGGTTCGGTCGTCAAGTCTAAAACGCCGGACGTTTCCGACTTGAAACCGACGGTCTGCTTGTCGGCGTCTTTGGCGTTTTCCATCCGCCGCCGTTCGCGTTCGATCTGCTTTTTGGAATAGGCGTAAAGAGCGCAGGCCTGCTTCTTTTTGCCGGAAGCGGCGGGAAAATAGCGGGCTTTTTCCTTGAATCCCGCCAAAGTGGCGTTCATCCGTTCGGACGATTGCGATGACGATTCGCCGGTCTCCTCGGTCGAAAAAGAAATGAAGAAATATTCGATCTTAACGCCGAAATTGTCGGTGACCGCCTTTTTTTGAGCGTCTTTTTCGGCTTCTTTCAACGCTTCAGCCTGCGTGTCGCCCGTTCCGCAGGCGACATAAAATTTGTCGTCGCCGGTATCGGCGGGCGTCCGGTCCACCCATGCGGGACGCGTATCGGCGGCGCAGGGCAAAGAAAAAAACAGAAACAGAAAAAGAAGTATCCGCATGCTTTCTCCGGTAATCGACAACAGGCATTGTCTAACAAAGAAGGACGGTATGCAACCGTTTTTAAGGAAAATGCGACGTTCTGACGTCCCACGCTTTTCCGTCGGGACAGGCGCACATGTGAATAATCGAACGTTTCCGCGCCAACGCCCCCGATTCAAAAGCGTCCGGCAACTCCGCCGCGCGCAGCTGCGCCTGTTTCCATTTTCCGCCCTGATCCGCGCACGTTTCCATGATTTTGATTTTTTCGCACGCTTTTCCGTTTCAATAGGAGCGGGGATCGCATTTTTTAACCGGAGAGAAAAGCAATATCCGTTCGACGTTCCCGAAGTTCGATTGTATTACAAAAACATTTATCCGCCGGAACGCAAAAATCTGACATAAACGCGTGTCGGCTTTCCTTCGCGTGTCGTCATCGTTTTGAAAAAGGTGAAGCCGTATTTTTCATACAGTCCGATTTCGTCGGTCGAAACGTAAACCTTTTCTGTTCCCGTTTCTGCCAAATCCCTGCAGATGCATTCGATGACTCGACCGGCATAACGGTTTCCCCTGTACGCCGGAAAGGTATAGACGAAGCCGATCCACGGCGACAAATCGGGCGCATCGACTTCGTCCTGCGGCGCGGACAGCGCGAACGAAACCGCTTTGTCCCCGTCGGTCAGCAGATAAATTTCCGCCGTTTACCCGCAAAACGTCTTCAATTCGTTCCGGTCAAGCAGAGTAAACAGCAATTTAGCGGCCGACCAATCGCCTTTGCCGATTTCCCTTTTCCAATGTTCGCGGTTCCCGGATTGATAATATCTGACGATTTCCATCATTCCGTCCGTCAGTATTTTTTTCCGAATTTATAAGGCCGTTGCGCATTGTACGCCATTTTCGCTTCGACGTGGGCGGCCAGATCGATCCCCTCCGTCCCCGCCAGTTCGGCGATGCGGATCAGCGCGTCGGCCAGCTCGTCCTCGAAGGAGTCTTTGACGTACTTTTCGAAATCCTCTTTCGTTTTCAGACTGCCGTTCCAGCCGTTCATATCGGCGTGACGCCCCTTGCGCGACGCTTCAAGAGCTTCGGACACTTCGCTTTGGATCAGCGCCAGCCGCCGCGCCGTTTGCAGCAGGGCGACCTCCTCCGCCAAAGCGCCGTCCCCGCCGACGGCGGCGCACAGGGCGTCTTCCGTTTCGTGAAAGCCTTTCGCCGTCGTCACCGCCAGCGCGTCGCGTGCCAGAATATTCAAATCCCCGTACATTTCACCGTGTCCTTTCCGAGCGTTTTTTCGATTATAAAAAGGACGGGCCGCAATATCAACTTTATCCTTTAAAAGGCTTGACCTGAACGGAAAAGGGCGGTATTTTGCGCACAAAAGTTTAACCGTTGAGGCAGGATTTGCAATGGTCGAAAAAACAGGCAGGGATTTTCAGTCCCTTATTTTGACACTTCAGAAATTTTGGGCGGACAAAGGATGCGTCATCATGCAGCCTTACGACATGGAAGTCGGCGCCGGCACGTTCCATCCCGCGACGCTTTTGCGCGCTCTGGGACCCGAACCGTGGAAAGCGGCGTACGTCCAGCCGTCCCGCCGTCCCGTCGACGGCCGCTACGGCGACAACCCGAACCGTCTGCAGCACTATTACCAGTTTCAGGTCATTCTGAAACCGTCGCCAGAAAACGTGCAGGAACTCTACCTCGACAGTCTGAAAACGCTCGGCATCGACTCCGCCAGCCACGACATCCGCTTCGTCGAAGACGACTGGGAAAGCCCGACGCTCGGCGCGTGGGGGCTCGGCTGGGAAGTGTGGTGCGACGGCATGGAGGTGTCGCAGTTCACCTACTTCCAGCAGGTCGGCGGCTTTGAATGCTCGCCCGTTCCGGCGGAGCTGACGTACGGTTTGGAACGTCTGGCGATGTACATCCAGGGCGTCGAAAACGTCTACGATCTGGCGTACAACGCGGACGGCGTCACCTACGGCGACGTGTTCCACCGCAACGAAGTCGAATACTCGAAGTACAACTTCGAATGCGCCGACACGGAAATGCTGTTGCGCCATTTCAAAGACGCCGAAAAGGAATGCGCGGCGCTGTTGGCGGCGGAAGTCCCGCTGCCGGCGTACGACCAATGCATCAAGGCGTCGCACCTGTTCAACCTGTTGGACGCGCGCGGAGTGATCTCCGTAACGGAACGCGCGGCGTACATCGGCCGCGTCCGCGCTTTGGCCAAAGGCTGTTGCGAAGGGTATCTGAAAGCGCGCGGCCATTTGAAAGCGGAGGGTTAAAGCCATGGCAGAATTTTTCCTTGAACTGTTCAGCGAAGAAATCCCCGCCCGCATGCAGGCGGCCGCGGCGGCGGAAATCGAACGCACCGTCGCGGAAGCGATCAGAACGCACGGTTTGGAATGCGCGTCGCTGTCTTCCTTTGTGACGTCCCGCCGTCTGGGACTGGTCGTCAAAGGATTGCCGACGGCGCAGCCCGACACGGTCGAAGAACGCAAAGGCCCGTCCGTTTCCGCGCCCGAAAAGGCGTTGGAGGGCTTTTTGAAATCAACGGGGATGAAAAAAGAGGAACTCGTCGTTCGCAACAACGGCAAAGGCGATTTTTATTTCGCGAACATCCGCCGTCAGGGACGGCCGACCGCCGACTTGCTGAAAGAAACGGTCGAAGCGATGCTGGCGTCGTTCCCGTGGCCGAAGTCAATGCGCTGGAACGAACACAAGGAACATTGGGTCCGTCCGCTCCATTCGATCGTCTGCCTGTTCGACGGCGCGGTGATCCCCGTCCGGTTCGCGGGCGTCGAGGCCGGCAAAACGACGCGCGGCCACCGCTTTTTGGCGCCGGCGGCGTTCGAGGTCGAAAACTTCGACGATTATCAGAAAAAAATTCGCGACGCTTTCGTGATCATCGACACCGACGAACGCAAAAAGATCATTTCAGACGCCGCGCACGCTTTGGCGCAAAGCGTCGGCTGCAAACTGCTGGAAGACGCCGGTCTGTTGGACGAAGTGGCGGGGCTGGCGGAATATCCGGTGCCTTTGCTCGGCAAAATCGACGACGAGTTTATGAGCGTGCCGCAGGAAGTCCTGATCACGTCGATGCGGACGAACCAGAAATACTTCTGCATGACGGACGACAACGGCAAAATGGCGCCGTATTTCGTCGTCGTCGCGAACATGAAGACCGGCAACGGCGGCAAGGAAATCGTCGCCGGCAACGAACGCGTCCTGCGCGCCCGTCTGTCCGACGCCCGCTTCTTCTGGGACGAAGACAGAAAAACGACTCTGGCGTCCAAGGCGGACAAATTGGCGTCCCGCGTGTTCCACGCGAAACTCGGGTCGGTGGCGGACAAGGTTTCCCGCATCCGCGCCCTGTTGCCCGAAATCCTGAAATACGTTCCGGGCGCGAACGCCGCCGACGCCGACGCCGACCGCGCCGCTTTGCTGTGCAAGGCGGACCTGTCAACCGGCATGGTCGGCGAATTTCCGGAACTGCAAGGGATCATGGGCCGCTACTACGCCCGTTTCGACGGCGAAAACGATGCCGTGGCGGAAGCGATCGCGGAACATTATTCGCCGCTCGGACCGAAGGACCGCTGTCCGTCCGCGCCGGTCAGCGTCGCGCTGGCTTTGGCGGACAAGATCGACACGCTGGTCGGTTTCTGGCTGATCGATCTGAAGCCGACGGGATCGAAAGACCCGTTCGCGTTGCGCCGCGCGGCTTTGGGCGTCATCCGGCTGATTCTGGAAAACAAGATCAGACTGCCCCTGACCGACATTTTCCAAATTTCGCGCACGACGTACGGGGAATCGATCCGTTGCGCCGTGCAGGAAGCGATGACCGCGTCCGAAAAGCGCGAATCGGTCGTCGAACCGACCGTCCTGACGAACTGGACGGCGCGGCAGATGGGCAGTTTGGCGGAATTTATCGCGGAACGGCTGAAAGTTTTGATGAAGGATCGCGGCGTCCGTCACGACCACATCGCGGCCGTTTACGATTTGACGCGCAAGGCGGACGAACCGTTCGATCTGGTTCGCATGCTGCTGCGGGTCGAAGCGCTGACCGCGTTTTTGGCGACGGACGACGGCGCGGATCTGCTGACGGCGTACCGCCGCGCGGCGAACATCCTGCGCATCGAAAGCGCGAAAGACAAACGCTCTTACGACGAAAAAGCGGACGAAACCCTGCTTTCTTCGGACGAGGAAAGAGTATTGTTTGACGCGCTGGGCAAAGTTGTGATAAACAGTTCGAAGAAGATTGCTTCGGACGATTTCGAAGGGGCGATGGCCGCGTTGGCCGCATTGCGGGCGCCGGTGGACGCTTTCTTTGAAAAAGTTCAGGTAAACTGCGACGACGAAAGGCTGCGCGCGAACCGTTTGCGTTTGCTGTCCATGATTGCGGACGCGATGGGCGGTGCGGCTGATTTTTCTGTAATAGAAGGGTAAGGAGTAAATACATTACCATGACAAAATGGGTCTATAAATTCGGCAACGGCAAAGCCGAAGGCCATGCTTCCGACAGAAACCTGTTGGGCGGCAAAGGTGCCAATCTGGCGGAAATGAGCTCGATCGGAATCCCCGTTCCTCCCGGCTTCACGATTTCCACCGAAGTCTGCACATACTACTACGCGAACAGCAAGACGTTCCCCGCCGACCTGAAGGAACAGGTCAAAGAGGGCATCGCGCACTGCGAAGCGATCGTCGGCCGCAAATTCGCCGATCCGGAAAACCCGCTGCTGTTTTCCGTCCGTTCCGGCGCCCGCATCTCCATGCCGGGCATGATGGACACGGTTTTGAACCTCGGTCTGAACGACGAAACGGTCAAAGGCCTGGCGAAAGCGTCGGGTGACGAACGGTTCGCGTACGACTCCTACCGTCGTTTCATCCAGATGTATTCCGACGTCGTTCTGGGCGTGAAGCACGAAAACTTCGAACACGTTCTGACCGCTCTGAAGGACAAGAAAGGCTACAAGTCCGACACCGATCTGACGGTTGACGACCTGAAGGAACTGATCGTCGAATACAAGAAAATCGGCAAAAAGTTCGGCAAACCCGTTCCGCAGGATCCGAAGGAACAGCTGTGGGGCGGCATCGGCGCCGTGTTCATGAGCTGGATGGTCGACCGCGCGATCTACTACCGCAAGCTGAACGACATCCCCGAAGATTGGGGCACCGCCGTCAACGTTCAAACGATGGTCTTCGGCAACGCCGGCGACGATTCCGCGACGGGCGTCTGCTTCTCGCGCGACCCCGCGACGGGCAAGAACGCTTTCTACGGCGAATTCCTGATCAAAGCGCAGGGCGAAGACGTTGTGGCCGGTATCCGCACGCCGCAGCAGATTTCCAAAGAAGGCAAGAAAGAACGCGGTTCGACCCTGCCGTGCATGGAAGAAGCGATGCCCGAACTGTACAAACAGCTCTGCGACATCCGTGAAACGCTGGAAAAGCACTATCACGACATGCAGGACATGGAATTCACGATCCAGAACGGCAAGCTGTACATGTTGCAGACCCGTAACGGCAAGCGCACCGCCGCCGCCGCCGTCAAGATGGCCGTTGACATGGTCAACGAAGGCCTGATCGACAAGAAGACGGCTCTGATGCGCGTCGAACCGAAGCAGTTGGACGACCTGTTGCACCCGACTTTGGACCCGAAAGCCAAGAAAGAAGCCATCAAGGACGGCCGTCTGTTGACGCAGGCGTTGAACGCGTCCCCCGGCGCGGCCGTCGGTCAGGTCGTTTTCTCCGCCGATGACGCCGAAAAATGGGCGGGCGAAGGCAAGAAAGTCGTTCTGGTCCGTTTGGAAACCTCGCCGGAAGACATTCACGGCATGCACTCCTCGCAGGGCATTCTGACGGCGCGCGGCGGCATGACGTCGCACGCGGCGGTCGTCGCCCGCGGCATGGGCACGCCGGCGGTTTGCGGCGCTTCCGACGTCAAAGTCGATTACGCCAACAAGAAAATGACGATCAACGGCGTTGAAATCAAAGAAGGCGACATCATCACGCTTGACGGTTCGACCGGCGAAGTCATCAAGGGCGCCATTGCTCTGAAGGACGCGGAACTGACCGGCGATTTCGGCGTGTTCATGGGTTGGGCCGACGAAGTCCGCAAGCTGAAGGTCCGCACGAACGCCGACACCCCGCGCGACGCGCAGGTCGCCCGCAAGTTCGGCGCCGAAGGCATCGGCTTGTGCCGTACGGAACATATGTTCTTTGAGCC
>DGGW01000088.1 GCA_002393065.1 Alphaproteobacteria bacterium UBA3864
CGCGTGACGGGATGTTGCAGAATGATCTTTCCGACCGGTTCCGGCACGATGATCTGCGTGCAACCCGATAAAGCCGCAAGTCCTAAAATAAAAAGCGTTTTTTTCATTTTCCCCTCGGAACTGACAGTGCTTGCATCAAAAAAATCTTATTAAAAATTGATTAACGGAAAACTACCATATATCATCTTTTCGCCATTTTAAATCAAAAAGGGGCTTTTACCATGACGGAAACGACGAAAGCGACGGGCGGGTTAAGCGGCTACGCTCCCGCGGGGTATGACGAAACGGCGAACGGGAACGGCCGCGCCGAAGCGTACAAAGCGTATGACGACTGGCTGTCCCGTCAGGGAATCGAAACGCTCGCCCAGCGCAACAAACAGGCGGACGTCCTGTTCCGCCGCATGGGGATCACTTTCGCGGTGTACGGCGAACAGACCGGCGTCGAGCGGCTGATACCGTTCGATCCGATTCCGCGGATATTGTCCAACGCCGAATGGACGCGGCTCGAAGCCGGAATCTGCCAGCGCGTTCGGGCGCTGAACGCTTTTCTGCAGGACGTTTACACGACACGCGACATTTTGAAAGCGGGCGTCATTCCCGAAGACCTGATTTTGAAAAATTCGGAATACACCGCCGAAGTCGAAGGCTTTACGCCGCCGAACGGGGTGCGCGTCCATATTTCCGGCATCGACATCGTGCGCACGTCGCCGAGCGATTTCTTCGTGCTGGAGGACAATCTGCGCTGTCCGTCGGGTGTGTCGTACATGATGGAAAACCGCGAAGTGATGATGCGGCTTTTCCCCGACCTGTTCAAGGCGCGCGCCGTCCTGCCCGTCAATCACTATCCGCATGAGCTGAAAAAGACTCTGCTGGCGTCCGCGCCCGAAACGGCGGAAAACCCGCGCGCCGTCCTGCTGACGCCGGGGATCTACAACAGCGCGTATTTCGAACATTCGTTCCTGGCGTCCGAAATGGGCATCGAGCTCGTTACGGGACAGGACCTTTTTGTCGGCGACGACGATTGCGTGTATATGCGCACGATCGACGGCCCCGAAAAAGTTGATGTCATTTACCGCCGTCTGGACGACCGGTTCCTTGACCCCGAAACGTTCCGCAAGGATTCTCTGCTCGGCTGTCCGGGGCTGTACCGCGCCGCGATGAAAAAGAACGTGACCCTCGCCAACGCGATCGGCAACGGCGTCGGCGACGACAAGTCCGTTTACCCGTTCGTGCCGCAGATGGTCGAATTCTATCTGGGCGAAAAGCCGATTTTGTCGAACGTGCCGACCTATACGCTGGCGAAGGCCGACGACTGCAAATACGTTCTGGAGCATTTGAACGAGCTGGTCGTCAAGGAAACGCACGGTTCCGGCGGCTACGGCATGCTGATCGGCCCGAAGGCGTCGAAGGCGGAGCTGGAGGCTTTTGCCGAACGCATCAAAGCCAATCCGTCGAATTATATCGCTCAACCGACGCTGGCGCTGTCGACGTGTCCGACGCTGCAGGCGGAAGGGTTGGCGCCGCGCCATGTCGATTTGCGGCCGTACGCGCTGATGAGCGCGCCGGACAAAGTGACCGTCGTTCCGGGCGCGCTGACCCGCGTCGCTTTGCGCGAAGGGTCGCTCGTCGTCAATTCGTCGCAGGGCGGCGGGACGAAAGACACCTGGGTTTTGGGCGCGTAAGGGAGGATAAACCGATGTTAAGCAGAACTGCCGACAATATTTACTGGATGGCGCGTTTGGTCGAACGGGCGGAAGCCGCCGCGCGCGTTTTGGAAGCCGCTTACCGCATGGAACAGCTGCCCGGCGCCGGAACGGGGTGGGAGCCCGTGCTGACCATTTTCGGACAGATCGAACCGTTCCGTCGGAAAGGCGTCGACATGACGACCAAAAACGTCTTCGACTTCATGATCTTCGATTCCGAAAACCCGTCGAGCATTTATTCCTGCGTCAAATCGGCGCGTGAAAACGCCCGTTCGGAACGAAGCGTTCTGCCCGAAGAACTGTTCGAAAGCCTGAACGCGACATGGATCGAACTGCAGGGATTGTCTTACGCGAAAGTCGAAAGGAACGGATGGCGCGATTTCTTCGAATGGGTCAAGGACCGCACGGAGCTGTTTCGCGGCATGGCCGTTTCGATGATGGTGTGCGACGACGCGTTCCAATTCGAACGCATGGGCGCTTATCTGGAACGCGCGGACACGACCGCCCGCCTGTTGGACGTGAAGTATCATATCCTTCCGCCGTCCGACGACGCGGACAAAGGGCTGGTCGATTACTATCAATGGGGCGAGGTCTTGCGCGCCGTCGGCGGATGGCAGGCGTACAGGACGCTTTACAAAGACGTCCCGACACCCGAAAAAATCGTTGACATGCTGGTGTTCAACCCCGTTTTCCCGCGTTCGCTCCGCAGCGCTTACGGCGAGATCGTAACCTCTTTGGGGGCGTTGAAAAAAGAATCGCTTTCGTTGAAAATAGCCGCGCAGGAACAGGCTTACCTGTCCACGGCGACAACGAAAGATATTTTGAAAGGTCGCCCGTTGCACGATTTTCTGACGGACTTTGTCGGCTTTACGGCGAACCTGTCCGTTCAGATCGGACGGGACTTCATGGTTTGAGGAGGTTGAACGATGTACGGTATCCGCAATATCGGCGATGATTTGTTTTACGTCGGCGCGAGCGACCGCCGCTTGGCGCTGTTCGAAAATGTTTATCCGGTTCCCGACGGCGTTTCCTATAACGCTTATGTTTTGCGGGACGAAAAGAACGTCCTGTTCGACACGGTCGACAAAGCCGTTGAAACGCAATTCGTCGAAAACGTCGAAAAAGCGCTGAACGGCGGAAAGCTTGATTACATTGTCGTCAACCACATGGAACCCGACCACTGCGCGACGCTTGAAGCCGTCGTTTCGCGCTGGCCCGAAGCCAAAATCGTCGGCAACGCCAAAACGTTCGGGATGATAAAGCAGTTTTTCGCTTTCGACGCCGATTCCCGCGCCGTCGTCGTCAAGGAAGGCGACGAGCTGAACACGGGGAAGCACACGCTGACCTTTTTCATGGCACCGATGGTGCATTGGCCGGAAGTCATGGCGACGTTCGACAAAACGGACGGCACGCTGTTTTCCGCCGACGCGTTCGGCACGTTCGGCGCACTGAACGGCAACATCTTCGCCGACGAAGGCGATTTCTTCCGCGACAGGCTGAACGAGGCGCGGCGCTATTACGCGAACATCGTCGGCAAGTACGGCGTTTCCGTTCAGGCTTTGCTGAAAAAGATCGCGCCGCTGAACATCAAAACGGTTTGCCCTTTGCACGGTCCCGTCTGGCGCGAAGATTTCGGCCGCTTTGCCGGAAAGTATGAAAAATGGGCGGCGTACGAACCCGAAGACCGCGCCGTGATGATCGCCTGCGGGTCGATTTACGGGCACACGGAAAACGCGGCGAATGTTCTGGCGGCGAAGCTGGCGGATCGCGGCGTGAGGGACATCGCCTTTTACGACGTTTCGTCGACCCATCCGTCCGTCGTCGTCGCCGAAGCTTTCCGCTGTTCGACTCTGGTGTTCGCGTCGGCGACCTATAACGCGGAGATCTTCACGCCGATGGAAAACGTGCTGACGGACTTAAAAGCGCACGCTTTGCAGAACCGCTCCGTGTTCCTGATCGAAAACGGGACGTGGGCGCCCGCCGCCGGACGGAAGATGCGGGAATTGTTCTCGACGATGAAGAACATGACCGTTTCGGACGTGTCGCTGACGATCAAATCGGCGCTCCGCCCCGAACAGGAAAAAGACGTCGACGCGTTGGCGGACGCGATCAAAGCGACGCTTTGAGGACTTTTTTCATCATCGTCGAAAACGGATAGTTTTCAAGGTCTTCGCGGCGAACGAAAAAGCCGTCCGCGAACGGCGTTTCCGTTGTCAGCCGGACGATTTCGAGCGTCAGGTCGAAATGCGTGAAGACGTGCCGGACGGCAATGTCCGTCTTTCTCCAATCCGCGTCGAACGGCAAGCTCCCGTCCGTGTTCCACGGCAGTTCGTAAAGGCCGTGCAACAGCCCTTTTTCCGTTCTTTTCCGGATCATCAGCGCGCCGGCGGCGTTTTTGACGGCGAACGCGAAGCCTTTTCGCTTGTCGCGTTTCGGTTTTGAAATATTCGGGATCTTGTCCGTCGTTCCGTCCCGAAAGGCGCGGCAGTCGCTTTGAAGCGGACAAAGCAAACATTTCGGCGATTTCGGCGTGCAGACCGTCGCACCCAGATCCATCATCGCGGACGCGTGGTCGGCGGGGCAGGGGGCGCTTTTCATCAAAGCGGCGGCGGCATCGTCGATTTCGTTTCCGATCGACGCTACGGGTTCGTCCCGGCCGTTCAGTCGGGTCAGAACGCGGATCACGTTGCCGTCAACGACGGCTTCGGGCAGGTTGAACGCGAAGGCGGCGATGCTCGCCGACGTGTAATCGCCGATTCCCGGCAACGCGCGCAACGACTTCCTGTCGGCGGGAAAAACGCCGCCGTGCCGTTCAACGAGAACCCGCGCGCATTCGTGCAACTTGCGCGCCCGCGTGTAGTATCCCAATCCCTGCCAGAGCAGCAGCACGTCGGCGAGGGGCGCCGCCGCCAGCGCTTCGATCGTCGGAAAGCGTTTCAGAAACCGGTCGAAGTACGATAAAACGGTCGCGACCGTCGTTTGCTGGAGCATGATTTCCGATATCCAGACGCGGTAGGCGGACGGGTGTGCGCCGCCTTTGACCCGCCAGGGCAGATCGCGTCCGTTTTTTTCGTACCATTTTTGAATCTTTTCGGCTATGCTCATCTCAATATGTCCTTTGGACGGTACTTTAAGAGAAGGAGTTTTGCGATGCAAGGAATCGTTTTGAAGCTGGATTTGAAATCGGACAGCGGGGTGATCCGCGCCGACGACGGCAATCGGTACGCGTTTGATATCAATAATGTCGATTACGGTTCTCCGTTGGAAGGGTGCGTCGTCGATTTCGATACGGACGAAGAGGGAAAACCCGTCTCCCTGTGCGTCGTCAAAACGTCGTGCAAAGCCCGCGCCGACTGGCTGTTCTGGTTCCTGTGCGCATGGCGCGGACGGATTTCGCGCGTCGGGGCGATGACTTTTTTTGCCGCTCTGCTGGTCGGATTACCCGTGCTTCTTTCGCCGGCCGTTTACGCCGGTATGCCGGACGGATGGCTTTTCGGAACGGGATTGGCGGCGGCGTATGTGACGTTTTCCGTTCTGGTCAAGCGTTTCCACGATTCGGGCTGTTCGGCGGGGTGGCTGTTTTCAACGCTGTTCCTCGACGTGCTCGTTCTGGCGGCCGGATCGAGAATCGTTTCCGTCCCGTTCCTGTCGTCGAACGCGGTTCTGTCCGTTATGTTCATTTTTGCCGGATTGATGACGCTCTGCTGCCTGTATTTGTGCTTTGCGCGCGGGACGCTCGGCGAGAACAAATACGGGAAACAACCCGAACCTTGCAAAACAATTCGTTTGAAATAAATCAATAAAGAGGATACATCATAAGGAAAAACACTTCCCGATTTCGGGGAAAAGAGGATGAAATGGCTGAAAATCAGAAAAAAATCAAATATTTAAAGGACTATAAAAAGCCTGACTACAAAATCCGCACGACGGAATTGACCTTCGAACTGGACGAGCAGAACACGCGCATCCGTTCGAAACTGCATATCGTTGCCGATTACGACGTGCCGTCCGGCGGCCGTCCGTTGCGTTTGGACGGACGCGATCTGGAACTCGTTTCCGTGAAGATCGAAGGCGACCTTGTCGACGAACGCGCGTACGCTTTGGACGATGAAGGGCTGACGATCTACAATCCGCCCGCCGATTTCAGGCTGGAAATCGAAACCGTCGTCCATCCCGACAAAAATACGAAGCTCGAAGGTCTTTACGTTTCGGACGGGATTTTCTGTACGCAATGCGAACCGGAAGGTTTCCGCCGCATGACGTACTATCTCGACCATCCGGACGTGTTGAGCGTTTTCACGACGACGCTGATCGCCGACAAAACAAAATTCCCCGTCATGCTGTCGAACGGCAACCCCGTCAAAGAGGAGTTGCTTAACGACGGGCGCACGGCGGTGACGTGGCACGACCCGTTCCCGAAACCGTGCTATCTGTTCTGTCTGGTCGTCGGCGATCTCGGATCGATTCACGACACGTTCACGACGATGTCCGGCCGCACGGTCCAACTGGGCATCCACGTCAGGCACGGCGACGAACGCAAGGTCCTGCACGCGATGAAGTCGCTGAAAGAGGCGATGAAGTGGGACGAAGACACGTTCGGCCGCGAATACGACCTCGACCGGTTCAACATCGTCGCCGTTCCCGATTACAATATGGGCGCGATGGAAAACAAAGGCCTCAACCTGTTCAACACCAGCTGCGCCTACGCCGATCCGGACACCGCGACGGACGCCGATTTCGAACACGTCCAGGGCGTCATCGCTCACGAGTATTTCCATAACTGGTCGGGCGACCGCGTCACGACGCGCGACTGGTTCAACCTGACGCTGAAGGAAGGCTTCACCGTTTATCGTGATCAGGAGTTTTCGCGCGATATGCGGTCGCGCACGCTGTTGCGCATCCGCGACGTGTTCGATCTGCGCACGCTTCAGTTTCCCGAGGACGCCGGTCCCCTGGCGCATCCCGTCCGTCCCGATTCGTACGCGGAAATCAACAACTACTATACGGCGACCGTTTACGACAAAGGCGCCGAAGTCGTCCGGATGTACGAACGGTTGCTCGGCCGCGAAACCTTTATGAAGGGGTGCGATCTGTACTTTACGCGCCACGACGGTCAGGCCGTGACGGTCGAAGATTTTCTCAAATGCATGGAGGACGTTTCCGGCCGCGACCTGTCGCAGTTCAAACGCTGGTATCTGCAGGCGGGGACGCCGATCGTTTACGCGGACGGAAGCTATGACGCGGAAAGGAAAACCTATACGCTGAAACTGCGTCAGGAAACGAAGCCGACGCCGAACCAGCCCGAGAAGCTGCCGTTCGTCATTCCGTTGGAAATCGGCCTTGTCGATGCGTCGGGCAAAGATATGCCGCTGCGTCTGGAAGGCGAAGACGCCGCGCAGGGAACGTCCCGCGTGCTGGTCCTTGATCAGGCGGAACAGACCTTCGTTTTCGTCGATGTTCCCGAAAAACCCGTCCTGTCCGGCAACCGCGGCTTTACGGCGCCGATCCATTTCGTTTATCCGTATACGGACGATGAACGCGTGTTCCTGGCGATGAACGATTCGGATCTGTTCAACCGCTGGGACGCGTCGCAACAGTACGGCGTCGATCAGATATTGAAAATGGTGAAGGATATCCAATCCGGCAGGGAACCTGTTATTCCCGAAGGATACTTCAATATCTGGAAAGCGTATCTGACCGACAAGACGCTGGAAAAGAGCTTCATCGCCCGCGCCATCACATTGCCGCAGGAAAACTATCTGGCGGACAAGATGGACGTTGTTGACGTCGATGCTTTGCACACCGCGCGCCATCTGGTCAAAAAAGCGTTCGCCGAACGCTTCGGCAAAGAGCTTAAAGAGGTTTACGCCGAAAACGATGTCAAGGCGGTTTACGAACCTTCCGCCGCCGAAGCGGGACGCCGCGCGCTGAAGAACATGGCGCTGTCGTTCCTGGGCGATCTGGAAACGGCGGATTCGTACGCGATGATCGAACATCAGTTCGACACCGCCGACAATATGAGCGACAAGCTCGCCGCGATGAACATCGCGTCCAATTCCAAATGCCCGCGCCGCGAGGAAATCATGGAAAGTTTCTATGACACGTACAAAAACGACCGCGGCGTGGTCAATAAGTGGATCTTCGCGCGTGCCTGCGCCGACCGTCCGGACGCTTTGGACGTGGTGAAGAGCCTGCTCGACCATCCGGCGTTCAACATCAAAAACCCGAACAATGTCCGCGCTTTGACGGGCGGGTTCGCGTACAATCAGCCCGAATTCCACAAAAAGGACGGCTCAGGATACGAATTCATGGCGGACATGGTCATCAAACTCAACACCATCAATCCGCAAATGGCGTCCCGCGCCGCCAAAAATCTGGCGCGCTGGAAGCGTTTCGATCCCGACCGTCAGGCGCTGATGAAAAAAGCGCTGGAACGGATCCTGACGACCGAAGGATTGAGCGAAAACGTGCGCGAAATGGTGACGAAGTCGCTGGAAGGATGAAATAAAACGGCGGGGTCAGAGGGCTCCGCCGTTTCTTTTCGGAAAGGAGAAAACCGTGCGGGATCCGTTGATAGGCATCTGTCCGTTAAGGGACGAGAAAACCGGCGATTACAAAATCTATCCGGAATACGCGGACAGGATCAGAAGGGCCGGCGGCGTTCCCGTCGTTTTGCCGCTGACGGAGGACGAATCGACGGCGGACCGTTTCGCCGAAGCGTGCGACGGTTTTCTGTTTACCGGCGGTCATGACGTTTTTCCGGCTCTTTACGGCGAAATCCCCGTCGAAGGGCTGACGTTCTGCTTTCCGGAGCGCGACCGGACGGAGGCGGCGCTTCTGGCGCGCGTGCTGGACAGGGACAAACCTGTTTTCGGCATTTGCAGGGGGTTGCAGTTCGTCAACGTTTTTCTGGGCGGAACGTTGTATCAGGATCTGGCATCTCAGCGTCAGGGCATCATCCACACGCAACCGAGGCCGTACGACGCGCCGTCGCACCGCAACGCCGTCGTTCGGGACACGCCGCTGTTCGACGTGTGCGCCACGGACAGCATCGCCGTCAACAGCTGCCATCATCAGGGCGTTCGGGCGCTGGCCCCGTGTCTGGCGGTGTCGGCGGTGGCCGAAGACGGGCTGATCGAAGCAGCCTTCATGCCGGAAAAAAGATTCGTGCGGCTGGTTCAATGGCATCCCGAACTGATGCCGCCCGACGATTCTTTGAGCCGCCGGCTCTTCCGCGATTTTGTCGTTTGTTGCCGGTAGATTTGCGCCTTTTTGTCAACTTTTGCCCGTCGTTTTCTGGGCTGTCGTAAGGCGTTGATTTCAATAGGGGAAGGATTATTTTTCCGCCCCTTTCTTTTTTTCTTGATTTGGACAAAAAAAGCGGGTAGTTTAGATGAAAATAAAACACGAAAAGGCCTTGTGCCGAGGAGCTTAAATGTCTGAAAATACGCCCGCAGTCAAGCACTTGAAAGACTACAAAAAACCTGATTACAAAATCGAATCCGTCCATTTGGATTTCGATCTCGGCGAAGAAACGACGCACGTCGCTTCCACGCTGAAGGTGAAAAGTGATTATGACGCGTCGACGGGTGAAGTCCGCCCCCTGCGCTTGGACGGCGACGAACTGACACTGACGGGAATCGCGATCAACGGCCGCCCCCTCGATCCGAAGGAATACACGGTCGACGATCAGGGATTGACGATTCTGAACCCGCCGAAGGAATTCGAACTGTCCGTCGGAACGGACATCCATCCGAAAGCGAACACGAAGCTCGAAGGTTTGTACGTGTCGAACGGTATGTTCTGCACGCAATGCGAACCGGAAGGTTTCCGCCGCATCACCTACTATCCGGATCATCCGGACGTGATGAGCGTTTTCACGACGACGATCCGCGCGGACAAGGACAAGATGCCCTGCCTGCTGTCGAACGGCAACATGATCAGGGAAGAAAAGATGGACGACGGCCGCACGGCGGTCACGTGGCACGACCCGTTCCCGAAACCGTCCTATCTGTTCGCTTTGGTCGGCGGCGATCTGGACTACATCAACGACAAATTCACGACGATGTCCGGCCGCGAAGTCACGCTCGGCGTTTACGCGAACAAGGGGCAGAAGGACAAACTCGACTACACGATGGATTCCATCAAGCGTTCGATGGCGTGGGACGAAAAGGCGTTCGGCCGCGAATACGACCTCGACCTGTTCAATCTGGTCGCCGTGTCCGACTTCAATCAGGGCGCGATGGAAAATAAGGGGCTGAACATCTTTAACAGCTCTTACGTCATTGCGGACGCGCACACCGCGACGGACGAGGATTACGCCGGTATCGAAGGCGTCGTCGGCCACGAATATTTCCACAACTGGTCGGGCGACCGTGTCACGGTCCGCGACTGGTTCAACCTGTCGCTGAAGGAAGGTCTGACCGTTTACCGCGATCAGGAATTCTCCCGCGACATGCGTTCCCGTTCCGTGAACCGTATCGAAGACGTGGCGACGCTCCGCGCCGGCCAGTTCGCGGAAGACGCCGGTCCGACCGCTCACGCCGTCCGTCCGGAATCGTACGTCGAAATCAACAACTTCTACACGTCGACGATCTACAACAAAGGCGCCGAAATCGTCCGTATGTACGAAAAGATGCTGGGCAAGGAAAAATTCCGCGAAGCCAACGATCTGCACTTTGCGCGCAACGACGGCAAAGCGGTGACGATCGACGATTACGCCAAAGCGATGGAAGACGTTTCCGGCCGCGATCTGACGCAGTTCAAGCGCTGGTATTCGCAGGCGGGCACGCCGTCCGTTTTCGCCGAAGGCGTCTATGACGAAGAAAAGAAAACGTATACGCTCAAACTCCGTCAGGAAACGAAGCCGACGCCGGGTCAACCCGAAAAGCTGCCGTTCGTGATCCCGATGGAAATGGGGCTGGTCGACAAGAACGGCAACGACATGCCGCTGCGTCTGGAGGGCGAAGACAAGGCGAAGGGGACTTCCCGCGTCATCGAACTCGATAAGGGCGAAGCGACCTTCACGTTCGTCGATGTCAAGGAAAAGCCCGTTTTGTCCGCCAACCGCGACTTTACGGCGCCGATCAACTTCCACATGGATTACACGGACGCGGAACGCGCGCATCTGATGGCGCACGATTCCGACCTGTTCAACCGCTGGGACGCGGCGCAACAGTACGGCGTCAAAAAGATGCTGGAAATGGTCAAGGACATTCAGGCCGGTAAGGAACCGAAGGTCGACGAAGGCTATCTGAACGCTCTCGGCTCTTACCTGAAGGATCCGTCGCTGGACAAGGCTTTCGTTGCAAAAGCGCTGGAACTGCCGAGCGAGAAATATATCGCCGACCAGATGGACGTCGTTGACGTCGACGCGGTGGCGAAAGCCCGTTCGATGGTGTCGAAGGCGTTTGTCAACCGCTTTGAAAAGGATCTGGTCAGAACGTACGACGAACTGGATGTCGAAAGACCGTTCAAACCCGTCGCCAAAGACGCCGGTGAACGCGCTCTGAAAAACAAGGCTCTGGCGTATCTGGCGTCGATGGAAAAACCGGAATACACGGCGCGTGTCACGGCGCAGTACGAAAAAGCGAACAACATGACCGACCGTCTGGCCGCGATGACCATCGCCGCCGGTATGAAGGAAGGCAAAGCCGTTGTCGCCGATTTCTACGACCGCTTCAAGGACGAAGAACTGGTTGTCAACAAATGGCTGGGCGTCGTCGCTTCCGAAGGGTTGGAAGGCGCGAAGAAGGCCGTCGAACACGAAGCGTTCGCGATTACGAACCCGAACAAGGTTCGCTCCGTCATGCGCCGCTTTGCGGGCAACCAGAAAGCGTTCCACGCCAAGGACGGTTCCGGATACGAATTCGTTTCCGATATGGCGCTGAAACTGGATTCGCTGAATCCGCTGGTCGCTGCCGACGTCGTCAAACCGTTGACTTCGTGGCGCCGTTTCGACCCCGAACGTCAGGAATTGATGAAGGGCGCTTTGGAAAAAGTCATGGCGAAACCCGGCTTGTCCAAGAACGTTTACGAAGTCGTGTCGAAATCGCTGGACAGCACCGACGAAAAACGCGCCAAGATTTTGGAAAACAAAGCCAAATCGCAGGGCCGCGCGAAGTTTGACGCCTTCATGCGCAAGGGCGGTGTCAAAGTGATGACCTCCGGCGCGAAAAAAGGCAACGAACCCGCTCATGTTGCGGTCGCCAAAAACGTTCAGTCGCCGGCGAAACAGGCCGTCGCTTACAGAACGGCGCGCACCGGTCGCTGATTTGAATTCATATCTTTAAAAATAAACCGCCGAATTTTTTCGGCGGTTTATTATTTTGTGGTCAATAGGTCCGCTTTTTTGGTATAAATGAAATATTGCAAGATTAGTGTCGGCGGAGGAATGATGCTGAAAAAACTTTTTATGATCGCCGGTTGCGTCGCGTTATGCTCCGCGATGCGGGCGGAAGCAAAGCCCGTTCGGGATTTCGATTTTTCGGATAAAGCTCTCGACGCTTTGACCGGTGAGGATGTCGCCGGTGAAAAACTCCGCGAAAAGCAAAGACAAAAGGAAGAGCGGGAAAAAGCTAAATGGGATAAAGACAACGAAGCGGCGAGCTATGTCAAGAAAAAGAAAAAAATCCGTACCGCCGCCGATGTGAAAAGAGAGGAAGCGGCAAAACGCGACTATAAAAAATCGACGTATAAACGGAAAAAGTATGCGGGACCGACGTACAAGGACGCGTCGGCCGAAGCCGAAAAGAAAGCGATAGAAGCGTTTAAAACTTATTTGCCGGAAGGTGATTTCGATTTCGTGTATGAATCGGAAAATTACCGGCAGTCTTCCGATATTCTGATTGTGAAAAACGTTAAATTCGTTCCGAAAAAGGAATCGCAAGAAGCCAAAACCGTGCCGTATTATCTGGCGATCAAGGAAATAAAGGTCGTCGGCTTCAATCTGGGGCAGATATACAACTCCGCGCAAAAAAAGACGGGGTTGGTGGTTTTTGCGGAAACGGATTTTCCGATTTATAACGAAAAAAAGGTGAAAACGGGTCAAATCAAGATCAATCGCCTTGAAGCGCGCGGAAAATCACTGGCCGTTCTGAAAAACGGGCAGGGGGCTTTGACGTCGTTGAAAGTTCAGGGATTGCATAACGAAAAAATCATCAACGAAGTCGTTTTCAACGATATCGTCAGATCCAAAATTTTCGCGATCCGGTTCGGAACGTTTCACAATATTACCATTCCGTCGGGCTTTGCCGATCAGCTGAAAGAACAGTCCGTCGAAGGATTTTCGTTTTCTTCCGCCACCGTCGATTCGGCCGCTTACACGTCGCCCGCCGCCGTTCAGGCCAACGTGATCAAGTACTCCGCCCGCGTGTTCGACGCGAACAAACTGGCGGGTGCGCAGATCGAAGCGAAAAAGAAAAAACGCGAACAGGTCAATACCGACGAACAGTTCCGCAAAAACGCTCAAATCAAAGAATCGGCCGTTAAAGAGCTTGAAAAACAATTGAGACCCTGATGAGCGAAAAAGACAATCCGCAAAGATACAGCGCTTTGGATACGCGTCCGGTGCCGAAAACCGTTCAAAGCGACGATTCCGTTTCGTATGTCGCCGGCGTGAAGGTCGTTGACGCGCTGACTGAACGGAAGCGCCGTTTTAACGGATGGGAAAACGATCCCGACGCGCAACTGGTCGTTCGCGCGATTCAATCCGGTGACGGCGCGAAATTCGAAAAAGCGGATTTTTCCGACGCCGACTTTTCCGGCGCCGTGTTGTCGGGCGTCAATTTCGCCGGCGCCGATCTGCGCAACGCTAACCTTGCCGGCGTCGATCTGCGTAACGCCAATCTTGCCGGCGCCAATCTGCGCGGCGTCAATTTGGAAGAAGCCGATTTGGAAGGCGCCAATCTGGAAGGCGCGATTCTGGACGGCGCCTATCTGAAAAACACGCGGCTGGCCGGCGTCAAGCTGGCGAAAAAAGCGCTGAACGAACTGGAGCTGATGCAGCGTTTGCAGCGCGAGGCGGAAGAAGGGACCGTCGATTTGCGGCATGTCAATTTGCGTTATCTCGATTTGCGGCGGCTGGATCTGCGCGGTGTCGATCTGACGGGATTGGATTTGTCCGGTGTCAATCTGGTCGGCGTCAATTTATCGGGATGCAAAATCGATCCGGCGTATCTGGACGGGTCGTACGCTTTCAGACAAACCGCGAACAGAACGGTCAAAATCGCGAAAGGATCGACGGCCGGGCTTGATCCTTTGTCGGCGTCGCAAATCAGGGCGGGCGAAGACGAAAAAGAGCTGTTGCGTCAAAAACGTTTGGCCGATCTGGAAACGGAAGCGCAGGCCGTCGCCGGGCTCGCGCTGGCGGCGCAGGAGCAACGGCAAAAACAGGAACACGACGATGCCGTCGCCCGTTTGTCGCGTGATGCCGCGCATCAGGATGAACGGCGCGCCGCTTATGCCAAAGCGTTCGGAAACGCCGCGATCAACGATGCGGGAACGGAAAAAAACGTATCCGTCGACAGTCGGAACGATTCGGAAAATATGTTGTCCCGAGGTGTGGAAATGCTCCGTCAGCGCCGACTCAACGCGCCGACGACGGAAGAGCTCAAAGCCCGTTTGCAGGATGTCGTTCTGGAAGACAGGCCGACGTTGAAAAGCGGAGCTAAAGTTCTGATCACGCATCGTCCCAGAAAAAAAATCGAATTGCCGCCCAGCAAGTACGATTTTCCCGTCCTGTATCCCGTCGACGAACCGGAAAAGAAAAAGGTTAAAGAGGAAAAATCCGTCGTCAGACAGATGACGGACGCCGTTAAAGAGCAGGTAACGGGCGTGATCCGCAAACTGATGCCTTCGCGCGGTCGCGTTCGCGTAAAACGGCAAAGGCAGAGGCAGAGGAGTTGACGGACCATGCCCAGTCGTTTTGCCAATTTCCCTTCGCGTAAAGATCCGAACTATACCGAGTACTATCAGGCTCTGGATTGGATAACGATCGGGCTGTTGATTTCGCTGTTCGTCGCGGTGATGTCGTCCTTTGTCGCCGTTCCTCTCGGTTATCTGGCGTCGCACGGCATTTCGACGCAAAGTTGGGCGCAGGTCAAGAGGTTTTACGCTTATCTGTCCGGCCATCCGTTATATTATTTCGAATCGTATTGGAGCTGGATGGCGGCCTTTTTCAAGGATCCCCTTCAAAGTTTCGCCGTATGGATTCCTTTCCTGCCGTTCGGCGTGTTCGGCGCGGGCGTCGGGATCACAATCAAAACGAATCCGTATTATTTCGTCAGCTATGAAATGGGCGGCGGGCGTTTCGCCGACGAACGCGACGTTAAAAAGCTCGGCTTGTGGAACGGTTTTACTTATGTCCTCGGCTTATGGAACGACCGTCATTTGCTTCGGATGAACAACTATATGTCGATGCTGGTCGTCGGCGCAGGCGGATGCGGCAAGACGGCGGGCGTCGTCGTGCCGACGATTTTGAAAAACGACGACAAGTGCCTGATCGTCAACGATATCAAGGGCGAATTGTGGGAATTGACCGCCGGTTACCGCTCCAAGCTCGGCCCCGTGTTCAATATTTACTTCTTCGGGATCGACGATCCGGAAAAAGGCGTGTTTTGGCCGACATGGAATCCGTTGAGCGATCAGGACATTCCGCCGCCGTCCCCCGGACGTCAGGCGTATATCGGCGGTTTGGCGTACTTCCTGCTGGACGACGGACCGACCGGAACGGACCCGTACTGGATCAAAGCCGGCCGCGCCGTTTTGGAAGGCTTTATCAACTATATCTGCGACAAATGCGAACAGGCCAGGGCGAACGACTACTTCCTCCAGCGGTTGTACGAAGAAACGATGGACGACGAAGATTACGAAGTCCTGGAAACGTATTATCAGGCGATGGCGCAAAGCGTCGCCGTCAAGCAGGCTTTGGAACATGTCCGCAACAAAACCGTGACGTTCAAGAACTATCTGCCGATCGGAAAATGGGACCCGATCCCCGAAGCGTGGGCGGGCCGGCAAGCCAGCTTTCCGATGATGGTGGACATGATTACGAAACGCCAGCTCGACATTTCCGGCGAACTTCGCGCCCGTCGCGACGCCGGTGACAGAAAAGCCTATAAGGCCGACGTCTGGGCGACCATTCTTGAGGACATCGTCGAAGAAGCCGATTACTTCGGCTACAACCGCCGTTGCATCGTCGAAATCGGACAGATACAGGTCCTTCCGAAATCGCAACGCTCCTCCGTCCTGTCCATGGCTTTGTCGGGATTGGCGCCGTTCAAGAATGCGGCCATCCGCGCTCGTATGGCGTCCAGCGATTTCGGCAGCGTTCAGATGCGCGGCATCAAAAATCCGCTGACCGGCGAATGGGAACCGGTGACGTTCTATTTGAGCACGCCGATTGACGGCATGACCAACAAAGTCATGACGATGTTCGTCAACATGTATTCGGGAACGCCGACCATTTTCGGGCCGAACGAAGGACCGTGCGGGCCGTATCCGATTCTGTTCATATTGGACGATTACCACTATATGTCCACGCTCCACGTCGCCGACGCGATGGGTATCGGGATGAGCAAGCAGTTTTCGTTTATGCTTGTTTGTCAGGACTTGTCGCAATTGTCGGGATACGGCGGGGAAGTCGAAACGATCATCGGCAACACGGGCGCGAAAGTCTTTATGCGTTGCGACAGTCGTGATACGGCGTCGCTGTTCAGTTCGATGATCGAAACCAGAACGCGCGCCAGCTCATCGACGAACAGGGACGAAGGAATAGGGTCGGGAACGACCATCTTTACGCCGTACAACGTGTCGTACAGCGCGGTTGCGGCGCGCTTGCTGGTCCCGTCGTCCATTATGAACATGCCGTTCGGCCGTCAGTACGCCCTGATCCAGAAGCACTTCAACCGGCCGATCAAATTGAAGACGCCGTATTATTTCAAAGACAGGGAAATGACGAAGAAAACGAAAATCGCGGCGCCGTCGTCGTTCCTGCCGTTGTATGTTTACGACCGCCGCGCCGCCGAAGACAAGCTTCCGCCGCCCGAGGACATGTCCGTCGAACCCGAGTATATGAAAGCCGTCAAGATCGGCGAACGCGAAGAGATGGAAGAAGCGGAACGCGAGGAAGCCGAAGCGCAAGCCGCCGCCGAAAACGCTTCCGCCGGATAAAAACGGCGAAGAGCTTTTTAATCGCGTCTGCCGAATAATTTTTCGATGTCTTTGAGCTTTAACTCGATATACGTCGGACGGCCGTGGATGCATTGACCGGCCAGCGGTTCCGCTTCCATTTGCCGCAACAAAGCGTTCATTTCCGAAATATCCAGCTTTCTTCCGGCACGGACGGAGCCGTGACAAGCCATGCGCGCGACGACGTTTTTAATTCTTTCGGAAAGAGATTCCGTTCCGGCGCCTTCAACGGCCGTCGCCGCCAGATCTTCGATCAAAGCCTTTGCATCGACTTCGCCCAAAACGGAGGGGGTCGCTCTGACCAAAACGGCGCCGTCGCCGAACGGTTCGATCAGCAATCCCGTTTTTTTCAACTCTTCCGCCAGAGCCGTCAGGTCTTCCGTCTTTTTTTCGCCAAGCTCGACGACTTCCGGCAACAGAAGGTACTGCGCGGCGGAATCGTTTTGCCCTTCGGCGCGACGGAGCTTTTCATAGGTCAGGCGTTCGTGCGCGGCGTGCTGGTCGGTGATGACGATGCCGTCTTTCGTTTGCGATACGATATAGGTTTCGTGCAGCTGCGCTTTCGCCAGTCCGAGCGGCGGGAAATCGTCCGTTTCCGGTTCTTCCAAAGGAGCGGGCGGTTCGTGTTCGGGCCGGGACGGGCGGACGTAATCGTGCGGTATCGGCGCGGCGTAAGTTTCCGCCGCCTTGAACAGGTTTCCGTTTTCACGGAAAACGTAAGACGCGGACGGCCTGTAGCTTTGCGTGTCGCGGGGAATATGAACGAACGCCGGTGCGGACGTTTCAGCCAGCGACAGCGTTTGTTCGGACAAAGACGTCGCCGTTTTGCACCCGCCGTCAATGACGGCCTGACGCACGGCGGAAACGAACAGCCCGCGAACGTCGGCGGCGTTGCGGAAACGGACTTCCGCCTTTGTCGGATGGACGTTCATATCCACGTCCTCATGCGGCAGTTGCAGGAACAAAACGACGGCCGGAAAACGGTCGGAGGGCATCAGTTCGCGGTAAGCGCCTTTGACCGCGCCGAGCAGCGCTTTATCGCGGACGGGGCGTCCGTTGACAAAGAAAAACTGGTCGGCAGAGGTCGCTTTGTTGAAGGTCGGGACGCCGGCAAACCCCGTCAGCGTCATTCCGTACCGGTCGGCATGAACGGGAACGGCGTTGTCCGCAAAGTCGTCGCCGAGGACTTGCTTTACCCGTTCTTCCCGCCGTTCCGTCGCGGGATATTCCGCGCGTTTTTTCTTTTCGTCGGACAGCGCGAACGACACGGCCGGATAAGCGAGCGCCAGACGGTCGACGATGTCCTTGACCGCCGTCATTTCCGTCGTCGCCGATTTCAGGAATTTCAATCGGGCGGGAACGGCGTAGAACAAATCCCTGACATCGACGGTGGTTCCGAACGGCGCCGAAACGGGTTCGGGATCGCTTTTCATTCCGCCGTCGACCGTGATTTTCCACGCTTCGTCCGCGCCCGTCGCTTTGGATGTGATCGTCATGCGCGACACCGCGCCGATCGACGGCAGAGCTTCGCCGCGGAAACCGAGGAACGACAGGTTGAACAGGTCTTCGTCGGGCAGTTTCGACGTCGCATGCCGTTCGACGGCCAGCGTCAGTTCGTCGGCCGTCATGCCTTTGCCGTCGTCGGAAACGGACAAACGCTCTTTCCCGCCGTCGATCAACAGAATGTCGATATGACGGGCGCCGGCGTCAATCGCGTTTTCGACCAGCTCTTTCACCGCCGACGCCGGACGTTCCAGAACTTCGCCCGCGGCGATCCTGTTAATCAGCGACGGCGGTAAAAGGCGCAACATATCAGCGGGCGCTCCGCATCGCGCGGGCGGCGTTGATCAGGGCGGTCGTCGAACAA
>DGGW01000059.1 GCA_002393065.1 Alphaproteobacteria bacterium UBA3864
TTTTGTCGGTGCGGCGGCGGTGGCGGTGACGACGGCGCGGCGGCGGAGGCGTGTCATCGTCATCGACGGATTGAGACAAATCGTTGCCGGAAGAAACGCTGTCGTCCGAAGCGTCGTTTGCGGAATCTCTGTTTTTGTCGGTGCGGCGGCGGTGGCGCCGACGCGGGGGAGGCGGCGTGTCATCGTCGTCATCGACCGAAGCGTCATCGTCGCTCTTTTCCGTTTTCTTTTGCGGCGGCGGTGTTTCGGTTTTATCTTTGTCTTCGACGGTCGGCGTTTCGGCGGACGTATCCGCGTCGGGCGTGTCCGTGTTCTGCGCGAAGACGGGCGAAGCCGTCAGGAATAATCCCGCAAGAATCAATATCAGTTTGTTCATGGGAAAGCTCCTTATAAGGAAGGTGAGTTTATAACGTAGAACGGTAAAAAATGAAGATACTTACAAAAAATTCAAAATCTCGTCAACGTGGCCGGCGACTTTGACTTTTCGCCATTCTTTGACGATCGTTCCTTCGGCGTCGAGGATGAAAGTCGACCGGATGATGCCGAAACTTTTTTTGCCGCACATCGTTTTTTCGCCCCATGCGCCGAACTTTTCCGCCAAAGCGTGATCGGGATCGGACAGTAAAACGAAGTTCAGCCCTTGCTTTTGACGGAAGGACGCATGGCTTTTGACGCTGTCGGGGCTGACGCCGACAACGGTCGCTTTCGGTGTGATTCTGTTCATCGAATCGCGGAAATCGCAAGCTTCCCGCGTACAACCAGAAGTGTTGTCCTTCGGATAGAAATACAAAACGGTCGTTTTCCCTTTGAAATCGTCAAGGGTGAAGCTTCGTTCGACGCCGTCGGCGTCCAAGCCCTGAAAAGTATCGGTCATCACAAATCCTCCTTTTTGTCTTTATCGGCAATCCTTTCGGAGGAACGGTTGAAAAGTTGCGATTTTATCTTCGGGATAAACTCGTTCCTGAAGGCGTCCTTTACCTCTTTAAAAGACCGGAATTTCCGGTTGCCGATGATGATGCGGGCTTCTTCTTTCCTGCTTTTTTCCATTCCATTTTGATACTCTTTTTTCAAAACGTCCTTAAATTCCTTGAAAAGATTTACGCCTTCCATTTCGGGGGGCAGATCCCGCAGGATGTTGCTTTTCGCTTTTCCCCAGCACGCGACGCAGCCGACCGCCAGAAGAAGGGCGATAGCGGAATTCAGGAACAGCCAGACAAACGCGGCGACGCCCGAAAAAACGGACAAAGCCCGTAAAAAAGTGTTCTTTTTGCTGACGGGAACGGCGTATTTGGTCATTTCCGGAATAAAAGGCAGAAAAGTCATCTTCGCCCGATCGATGCTCATTAATCCGAGCATTATCGCCAAAAGACACCCGATCCGGTACAGATAGACGGAAAGGCTCTTCTTTTTCAGTTTTTTCAGGATGTCCGATTTGCTCAAAAGGCCGTCGTAGGCCAGAAAAACGCCGCCTTTGTCCGTCAAAGAATTGCCCGGCATCTGAGTGCCGACAACGGAAACGGGCGTTTCGGACGGAATGTAGGAATAGCGCAGACGAATGCCGCCGACGGTATCGTGCGCCCCGACCGAAGGATAATAATATCCGTTTGAAAAGACATAGCCTTTCGACGGCAGATCGGAAGGAAGGGGAAGGGCGGTAACGGAGCCTTCCAGTTTCGAAATATGCTTCTTGTCCAGTCGGAAGTCGCCAAGATTTGCCGAAGACGCAGACAGCGTCGCGGGCTGTACCGGAAAATTCCGCCGGTTCTCGTGACCGTTTTTATGATGGAATTTTGCCGAATTGTGCAAAGCGGAACTCCATTCTTTCGTGTAAGAATAGGATACGACGTTTCTGTTGCCCGATCTGCGCGTTCTGACGTGTTTGACCCATTGATACATTTCGACGCTTCTGTGCAGGACAAGGACGTTCGGCACGGAAACGATGCCGTCCGAAAGCGACTGATCGGTCGTGACCTTTCCCGACACGACGACGGTTTTGCCGTCGTTCGCCCGATTAACGGGGGATGACGGCACGCTGACGGCGTGTTTTGAAACGGCGAAAAACGCTTCGTCAACCATCGAACCGTTGAAAAATTCGCTGAAAAACAAAACAACGGCCGAAACAAAAATCAGACTTGCACCCGAAAGAAAAAGCGCAAGAGGATTACTCTCTCCCGCACGAAAACGAATCCGCATAACATTCTCCGTTCCGGTTGAATTTTAATCCAGTATCTCAAAAGCGGCGATGTTTTCCAAGTCTTAAAAAAACAAAACCGTTGATTCCCGAATCCGGACGGGGATTGCGCAATCTCTCCGGCACTCCCATATAATCAGAGGGATGGAACAAAAAGGATAAACGTTTTTTTGACGGAACGGGGATTGTTCCGTCCCTTTTTTTCAACAAAACGAACCGGAGACACCGATAAATGGGAAAACACGCGGATTCGGCCAAGCCGATGCTGTATGAAATGCACACCCAGAACGGGTTGCTTTACGCCGTCATGCTTTTGTTGGCGGAATAACAAAGCGGGGCGGGGTCGGTTTTCCGCATTCCGTCCGTTATCGTCGAACCGCGCGTTTGATGCGCGGTTTTTTATTGCCGGATCAGGACGAGCAAAACGACGGCGGCAAGCAGAACAGCCGTTTTAAACGGGGAAATGCGGGTATGCGTCGCTTTGATGCCGATCTTTTCCGCCAAAGGCGCCGTTACCGCCAGCCAAAGGATATAACTGTACAACAGCGCCGACACGAAGGACGGATTGACCGCGTTCGCCATCGCGAAGTTCTTGAACCCCATTGATCCGATTAACAGCAAAAAGACGGGCGTGCAGCGCAGGTTCGCTCCGGCCGTCGGCTTTTCGCCGCTTCTCAGACAAACGGGCAGGTTGACCGCCGCGACGACCGCCCCTGTCGTCAGAATGTAAAAGAAACTGCCGGACATCCGCAAATCGGCGGGAACGAAGCTCATGCACACCTTGTTCATCACGTCGCACAGCGCGGAAATCAGCAGATACGGGATCATGTAAAACAGCGCCTTTTTTGTTTCCGGCGACGGCGTGAACGCCGAAACGGCATAGATGATGCCGGCGAAAGACAGAAAAACGCCGAACAGATAAGGCGGATTGCCCAGATAGAAGTTTATGGCCGACGGCTTGAACAACAGCCAGATGAAAAACACCGCGACGATGCCGAACGGATGGATGGCGGAAACGGTCTTCGCACCCCAGCGCTGCATGGCGATGAAGTTCTTCCGGTCGATGAACGCGATGATCAGGCCCTGCGCCGCGCAACAGGCGTAAAATTCCGTCGACGGGATAAGCGGGACGAACGGCGCGAACGGCAACAGTAAAGCGGCGGGGACAAATCCGCGGTAGAACATGAACAGCGACGGGGACAGGCGGACGGCCTGATTTCCCCAGTAATAAATCGCCATGAACAGGGCGGATATCAGCGTGTAAACAATCCACATCATCGGTATTCTTCCGGAAAAAGTCGGGAAAAGCGGGGATCGGCGCGCAAAAACTCCCTGACCCGCAAGGCTTTGGCATGGGCGGCGGAGTCTTTTCCGTAACGGTCGGCGATGTCGTTGATGCGGCCGTCCGTCGTGCAGGGGCGTCCGTATCCGTCAACCGTCATATCGGCGCAGTCCAGAACGAACAGGGCGTCGCTGACCGTGCCGACGTCATAGCGGCCGTGGTCGGCGATTTCGCGCCAGTAAGCGTATCCGCACCGTTTCAACACGGCGGCACCCGCCGCGGCGTGCCGTTCCTTCGTGTCAAGGGCGTATCCGACGTCGTGCAGCCAGCCGAGGACGAACATTTCTTCGGCGAAAGCGGTATCGTCGGGACGAAGCTTTTTCGCCAGCTCCCGCGCGCGTTCGGCGACGCCCGCAATATGATTCCTGCGTTCCGGCGTCATTATCGGGTCTTCTGTTCGCGGGCGTTGACGGTGTCGGATAAAAGGCGGAAAAAGGTCATAGATATTCTCCCGAAAAAGCAACGGCGTATTTTCGACGGATTTTTTTTCGCTGTCAATCTTTTCGCGCTTTTGATACACTTCAGGCGCAATTTCAAGGAGGATTCCGATGAACCTGATCAAACCGCCGCGCCTGAAAAAGGGCGATACCGTTGCCGTCGTTACGCTGTCCTGGGGCGGGCCGTCGGTTTATCCGCACCGTTATCGGGCGGGGCTGCGCCAGTTGGCGGACACGTTCGATTTGCGCGTCGTCGAAATGAAGCACGCGACGGCGGACGCGGACCGGCTCTACGACCATCCCGAAAAACGCGCCGAAGACTGGATGGAGGCGGTGGCGGACCCCGATATCAAAGCTATCGTTACGTCGATCGGCGGCGACGACACGATCCGCCTTTTGCCGTACGTCGATTTCGACCTGATACGCAACAACCCGAAGATTTTTATGGGCTTTTCCGATACGACCGCCAATCATTTCATGTATCTGAAAGCCGGCGTTTCGTCCTTTTACGCGCCGTGCATCATGGTCGGATTCGCGGAAAACGCCGGAATGCATACGCTGACGAGGGACGCGGTGCGCAAGGCGTTGTTCGACCCTGCGCCGGTCGGGGAGCTTCGCCCGTCCGAAGAAGGGTGGACGAACGAGTTTCTGGCGTGGCAAGACCCCGCGAACCAATCGGTGAAAAGGAAAATGGCACCGTCGGTCTACCGTTTCCTGCAAGGGACGAAGACGGTCCGCGGCCCGTTGATCGGCGGGTGCATGGAAGTCCTTGAAATGATGAAGGGGACGCCTCTTTGGCCGTCGCCGGAAATGTTCGAAAGCGCCATTTTGTTTTTCGAAACGTGCGGCGCGGACGTTTTTCCGGAAAAGCTGTCGTGGTGGCTGCGAAACTATGCGGCGTCGGGGATCTTCGAAAGCGCGGCGGGCGTCCTGTTCGGGCGGCCGGGCGGCGACGGGCTGACGGAAAAGGATTTCGATGTTTACGACGAAACGATCCTGCGCGGGCTGAAAGAATACGGACTGACGGAACTGCCCGTCGTGACGCGGATGGATTTCGGGCACACCGACCCGATCGCCGTCCTGCCCTATGGCGCGACGGCGCAAATCGACCCCGCCGCCCGGACCGTAACGATTCTTGACGGTGCCGTCGTATGATCGAAGATAAGGTTTTTCTGCGTTTTAAAGCCGATTTTTCAAAGTTGGAACGATACGGTTTCGTCAAAACGGCGGAAGGGTTCGTTCTGAAACGCCCGTTCATGGACGGTGCGTTCGTCGCCGTCGTTTCCGTACGGCGGGACGGGACGGTCGAAGGGGACGTTTCGGACGCGGATACCGGTGACGCTTATCTGCCGCTGCGGGTCGAAACCGGCGCGGGCGGTTTCGCCGAACGTGTCAGGAACGCGTATAAAGCCGTTTTGGAAGATGTCAGGGACAACTGCTTCGTGCCGAAGCTTTTCGCGGGGGATCAGGCCAACCGGATCGCGCGGAAAATCTTTGAAACGTACGGCGACGAGCCGGATTTCCCGTGGGGCGGCGATGACGGCGGCGTGTTCAGAAACCCTGAAACGGCGAAATGGTACGGGCTGATCATGAATATCGACGGAAGCAAACTGGACCCGAACCTGTCCGGCGCGGTCGACGTGATGAACCTGAAAATATCGGCGGACAAAATCCCCGAACTGGTCAAAGAGGACGGCCTTTATCCCGCTTATCATATGAACAAGAAATACTGGATATCGGCGGCGCTGAACGACATGTTGCCGGACGAGACCGTGATGGGACTCGTCGCGGAAAGTTATGCCTTTTCCCGTCCGAAAAGGAAACGGGGCTGATCACACTTCGTTTTGCGCTAAAATATCCTGCAGCGTTTTTGCCGATTTTTGCAAATCCGCCTGTTCCGTTTCGTTCAGCTGCAGCGGGACGAGCGTTTCAATGCCGTCCTTGCCGACGATGGCGGGCATGCTCAGCGAAACGCCGTCGATGCCGTACTCGCCGTGCATCATCGACGAAACGGGCAGGATGGATTTTTCGTCCCGCACGATCGCTTCGCAAATACGCTTCACCGACATCGCGATGCCGTAATACGTCGCTTTTTTGCGCTGAATGATCTCATAGGCGCTGTTTTTCACGTCGGCGGCGATTTTTTTGATCGCTTCGTTGTGGTTGAAGTGGCCGCGCATTTCACAGAACTTGTTTAACGGAATTCCGGACACGTTCGCCGACGACCACGCCGCGATTTCCGAATCCCCGTGTTCGCCGATGATGAACGCGTGGACGCTTCGGGGGTCGACGTTCAGGTGCGCGCCCAGCTCCGACTTCAGGCGCGCCGTGTCCAAAACCGTTCCCGACCCGAACACGCGGTTTTCGGGCAGACCGGACAGCTTTTGCGCGACGGTCGTCAGAATGTCGACGGGATTGGCGACGATCAAAAGGATTCCTCTGAAATTCCGTTTTTTGATTTCCGGAACGATCGATTTGAAAATTCCGATGTTTTTTTTCACCAGATCCAGCCGCGTTTCCCCCGGTTTCTGGTTCGCGCCCGCCGTGATGATGATCAGCGACGCGTTTTTGATGTCGTCGTAGCCGCCCGCGTAGATTTTGATCGGCTTGGCGAACGGAACGCCGTGGCTGATGTCAAGCGCTTCGCCTTCCGCTTTGGCGGGATCGGAATCGATCAGCACCATTTCCGAAAACAGCCCCGACTGCATCAGGCTGAAGGCGCTCGCGGCGCCGACGAAACCGCATCCGACGACGGCGACTTTTCTGGTGTTCATGCAATGCAGGCAATCTTTTTCCATGACTGAATCCTTTTCTTATCCTGTGTTTTCCCTTCTTCGGAAGATACAGGATGGTGCGGTAAAAAGCAAAACGATTTTCGGTCATACGGAATAAAACCGGTGAAAAAGAAGCGGCGTTGCACTTCGGGCGCGTCAATGATATCATTCCGGAAAACAAACTGCGGAGGAGCTTTTTGTGATGCTTGTCAAACCGATGACCGTTCAGGATGTCATTGACGTCAACGCTTATTTCTATATTGACGAGGAAACGAAACGCGGCGTGCTGATCGATCCCGGGGCGCAGGCGGACGATTTGCTGGAGGTCGTTCAAAAAAACGGCTGGACGATCGAAAGAATACTGATCACGCACGGTCATTTCGACCATATCGGCGCGGTCGAAACCGTATCGCGCGCTCTCGGCGTTCCGTACGCGATTCACGAAAACGGGCGGGAGTATCTGACCGATCCGATGATGAACCTGTCCGGTGTTTTCGGTCGGAGCATCGTTTTGTCCGAAGCCGTTTATTTTAACGACGGCGATACGGTGCCGGGCGGTCTTCATGTCCTTCACACCCCCGGACACACGCGGGATTCCGTTGTTTTTTACGATGCGGAAAACAAGGTCGCTTTTTCGGGCGATACGATTTTCAAAGCTTCCGTCGGACGAACGGATTTTCCGGGCGGCGACGCCAATCTGTTGCGCGCGAGCCTGCTTCATAAGATTTTCACGCTGCCCGACGATACCGTTTTGTATTCCGGACATTCCGAACCGACAAGCGTCGGCGCCGAAAAATCCGGCGGCGCGGCCTGGTTTTTGTAACACAGCGTAAATAAATGAAAACGATCAGGAAAAAAAACATTCTTTTTCGAGCTTTTGTCCTGTTCCTGTCTTTGCTGTTACAAGCGGCGGACGCGACGGCGAAGTCTCAAAATTTAACGATTAACGGCGATCACGGCAAATTGTCGGTCATCCTGCAAACGCCCGACGGCGCGGCGAAAAGCCCGTTGGTGATGATCCTGCACGGTTTCAGGGCGCGCAAAGAAATGCCGTTGCTTTCGAAAATCGCCGACAACCTTGAGCAGGCGGGAATATCCTCCGTCCGTTTCGATTTCAACGGCCACGGCGACAGCGACGGCGATTTTCGGGATATGACCGTCGAAAACGAAATCGCCGACGCCGAAAAAGTCTTTGCTTACGTTTCTGTTTTGCCCGAAACTGCGGCGAGTTTTCGCGGCCCCGCGCTGATCGTTCACGGAACGGGCTACAGAATCGTCCCGTACGCGTGCGGCGAACGCTATCACGCCGTTTTGAAAAAACAGCGAACTGGCGACATTGGAAGGCGCCGACCACCTTTATTCCGGACACACGGATGAAGTCGCCCGTATCGTTGCGGATTTTTTTATCAGAATTTTGAATAAATAGGGATTGAAGGAAACGGTGACGATGAACGAAAAAACGCCGATGACGCCCGAAGGGTTGCTGGATTTTCTCACAAAACTGGGGATCAAATGGAAAAACACGCCGCACCCGCCCGTCTTTACGGCGGAGGAGGGCGAAAAATACTGGCGGGGCATCGACGGGATGCACTGCAAAAACCTGTTCTGCAAGGACGCGAAAGGCAAATTGTGGCCGCGTTCAAGAGAGTCAGCCTGAAAAATGTTCCGGCGCTGATCGGATCGAAGCGTCTGTCTTTCGCGAACGAAACGCTACTGTACGACGTTTTGGGCGTTCGCGGCGGCTCCGTTACGCCTTTTGCCGTGATCAACGATTCCGACGGGCTCGTTCAGGTCGTTTTGGACAAGGAAATGACCGAACAACCGCTGGTCAACTATCATCCGCTGACGAACACGGCGACGACGACGCTGACGCCGGCGGAACTGCTGACGTTCCTTCGCGCCGTTCGCCACGAACCGATCATTGCCTCCGTTACGGAGCCCTGATTTTCCCGTCAGGTCATATAAATACCGGCAACGGACAAGCCGCCTAAAATCAGCGCCAGAAGCTTTTTGAAAGTGAACCGGTCGGTTTTGAACAGAACGGACAGCAAAAACAGCAAAAAGATCCGGATCTGTTCGATGATAACGACGATCGTCGGCGCGTCGTTGATGAAGCTGAAGGTTTCAAAGATCCACGCCACCGCTTCCAAAGATCCGATGGCAAGGCATAAAAAACGCCAATCCGTCCATAGTTTGCCTTTTTGCGGGGGCTGCGCCGATTTTCCCCTGAAACGAAGGGCTTGCCACGCGAAAAAAGGAAGAGCCAGAAGATAGTGTCCGCCGTTGATTGCGATTTCATTCGCGCCTTTTGCGGCGGCGATCTTGATCAGGTACGGTGCCGATGAGTAGCAGAGCACCTGCAACGATACAAAGACGATGCCGACGGGACGGATGTCTTTCGATCCGTCGCCTGTTTTCAGACTGCTTTTATGAAACAGAAAAACGGAAAAAACGAACAGAGCCAGCAATGCGGCAAACGACGGGGTCGCGTTCACATACCCGATCGCCGCATCAATCGCGAAAGTCAAAAACAATCCGCTTGCTTCGATCAGGCCGGCCAACGCGACCGGAATGTGCCGGATCCCTTTGACGAAGAAAACATATCCCGCCAAAATCAGCAAAGCATGAACGGCAACGGCGGGCAACGCTTGTACGGGACACGAAAATCCGGTCGCGAAACCGGCGGCGATCTGAACGGCGAATGCGACAAAGGACGACCAAAAAAGGATCTTGTAATAATTGAACCGGTTGACGGCGTAATCCAGAACGACGTCGTCCAACGCGTTTGAAACCGTCGCGATCAGTGCTGTATATCGTTGGGATGTCATGATTTTTCTCCTGCCATCGAAAGGGGGGCGCGGTTCCTGATGATCTGAAAAACCGTCCAGCCGCTTAAAGCCGCGTCGGTGAAAGCCGAAGAATAAGCCTGAACGTAAAAATCGTGGACAAGCCAGAGCAACAGGTTGGACGACAAAGCCAGCCGCATTTGTTGTTCGTTTTTTGTCGTAAACATCATGACGGTATAAGACGCCGACGCGATGATCGGCAACAGCCCGATAATGCCGCGGTTGTTCGCGTACAGACCGGCGATAACGCACAGGACGGTCAGAGCGATCGTCGTCTTTTTGCCGTTCGCGTTCTTGTACGCCAGAATGTTTCTGATCAAAGCGACGGAGTTCGTCGTCAAAGCCGCGTAAGCCGCCAGAAAAATATTGGACAGGATACAGCAAACGACGTCCAGGATTTGCCATCCGATCAGTCCTTTTTTGCTTTTTTTGATGACGGAAACGGCAATGAACAGTGCCGATAAAAAGGAAAAAATATTGCCGATGATAAGGTTGGTCATAAACGATTCTCTGAAAAGGGATGATTATTTCCGGTTTTTATAAATGTTGATCGTCGTCCAAACGTTCAAAACGGTATAGGTAACGACGGACGGATAGCCTTGGATGTACAAATAATACGCCGACCACAGGGACAAATCGACGATCAACGCGTAGCGCAACTGCTGTTCGTTTTTGGTCAGATAAACGCACGCCGTATAAGCGGCCGACGAAAAAACGGGCAGCAGACCTATGATCCCCCGATTGTTGAACGTCAGACCGAGCGCGACGCTGACGGCGACAATGACAACGGTTCCGGCGACGGACAATTTATTCTTGTACGCCAAAACGTTACGGACAAGGGAAACGGCGTTCGTCGTTATTCCCGTGAAGGAAAACAACGCAAGGTTCGTCAACATGGCGAAAACGGTGTTCCCGACCTGCCAATACATGAAGTCCGTTTTGCTTTTTTTGACGACGCCCATCGCCGTGCAAACGGACGCCAGCAAAGAAAAAATATTTCCCGTGATCAAGTGCGCCTGCATCGTTCGTTCCTTTCGCGTCAAGGCTTAACATAATAACCGAAATCCGCAAAAGCATATTTTTCGTTTGTGGCGTGTTTTCTTTCGGTATCACGGGAAATAACTGTTTGATTGACAAAAGAAATAAAAGCTGATAACATTGCAAATATATAGTCGGCGGAAATTGCGATGTCCGCGCTTTTCCGATTTTCCCGCAAAGACAAACCGGGTAGTGTCTGCTAAAAAAGGGAGACGGCTATGAAAAAGATATTTTTAATCGCGGCAACGGCGTTGCTTATGACGACGGCCGGCGTTAATGCCAAATCCATCAAATTGTGGGCAGCGGGGGACGATGAGGGCGGCAAAGAGCTTGCGTCGAAATCGAAACGTTCCGCTTCATGTCCGGCCGGACAGGTTCTTGCGGACGGCGTTTGCGTTTCGTGTTCGGGTAAAATAGCGCATTGCAAAACGTGTCTGACGCCGACGGAATCGTCGCCGGTGAAGTGCGCCCGTTGCGAAAAGGATTATGACCTCAAAGCTGACGGAACGTGCGGATGCGCCAGTGACAATGTTTGCGAAGATCTGCAATATTGCTGGAAGAAGGATTGCACGCCCCTGACCTGCAAAAAAGGGTTCTATCCGAAAACGCATAAATGCAATGCGTGTCCGAAAGAATGCGCGGCGTGCGAATCCGAAGAAGTTTGTACCGAATGCAAGGCGGGATATTATCTGGACGACGGAAAATGCTTGCCGTGTTCCGGGAATTTTTCGAATTGTCTCGAATGCACGCCGTCGGCTTGTACGCTTTGCGACGACGATACGGTCCGGTATGACGGCAAATGCGTCGAATGTATCGACGACGGCCGTTGCGCGTCAAATCAATACTGCACGTCGGACAACGTCTGCGAAATTCTGGATTGCGGCGATGTGGACGCGGATAATCATACTTGTCCGTCGTGTTCGGAAGTCGATTCGTCGTATCGCGAATCCTGCAGTGAAGGAGAAACGGCGACGTATCAGATCACGCTTGCGGACAACAGCTGTTACACTTGTTCGGAGGCCCCCAACACCGAACCCGATCCGGATCCGAATGTCGATCCCGATCCGAATGTCGAACCCGATCCGGACCCCGACCCTGACCCAGATCCTGACCCGAATGTCGGATGCACAAAAGATTCCGATTGCGGATCGGGACGGGAATGTGTGGACGGTCAGTGCAAGGATAAAGAATGTCCGGCGGGGTATTCGACGTCGGTGACCTCGTGTTCGGGAGCGAAGACTCTGGAAACAAAGGGTAAATCCGGAACGAAAGACTGCGGGAAGTGCGTTGATGTCAATTGTCCGGCGGACAAGAAAGGCTGGGACGGTTCGAAATGCGTCGAATGTTCGACCAATTCGCATTGCGCCGAATGGGAATACTGCGATGCGAATTATACGTGCAAACTGGCGGCCGGCCGTTGCTATACGGGTGCCGACTGCAAAAACGCCAATGACGGATGCAAAAGCCATTCCTGTGTGCCTTTGTGCACCGGTCAATGTACGGGGAAAACGCCATGGTGCTATGTCGTCAATCATGAAAAAGTTTCTTGTAACTGCACTGACACTTCCTGCGATGCGGGAGAATACTGCGATAAGAAAGCTTCGCCGTGGGTATGCAAAAAGAATTCCTGCACGAAAGACGCCGATTGTCCGAGTGATAGCATTTGCAAGAGCGGAATATGCGAAAAAGCGACCTGTTCGCCCGCGTGTTCGGGAAAGACGCCGTGGTGCTATGTGGCGAATCATAAAGGGACTTGTAACTGCACTGAGAATTCTTGCGGCGAGGG
>DGGW01000022.1 GCA_002393065.1 Alphaproteobacteria bacterium UBA3864
CCGCGCGCCAACGCCGCCGTGATGAACACGCGCAGGTTTTCGCAAACGGCGGGCTGTCCCGTAAAATCCTCCAGCCGCTGCGGCCGGAGTTTCAGCAGGTCTTCGTCGCCGTCGCGGCGCGCCAATGAAACGATGCGGTCTTCACTCATAATACGGACAAATCCTTCAAAGCGGTGCGGATCAAATCTTCGACTTTAGCGTCCTTGCCGATTTTCTTCGCGGCTTTGGACACGGCGGAAGCGGCGTCAAGGCGCGCGTAGCCGAGATTCGTCAAAGCGGAAACGGCGTCGCCGACGGCCGACGATCCGCCGCCCGAAACGACGGAGCCGTCTATTGCCGACGAACCCGACAAATCGACCAGCGTCCCCGCCTTGCCTTTCAGTTCGGACACGATACGGGCGGCCAGCTTCGGCCCGACGCCCGACGCGCGGCAGAACGCTTTGGAATCGCCCGACGCCAGCGCCATCGTCACGTCGTCGCCAGACAGCGCCGACAAAATCGCCAGAGCGACTTTCGTTCCGACGCCCTGAACGCCCGTCAGCAGCAGGAATTGGTTTTTCTCGACGATATCCGCGAAACCGATCAGACGGATCGCGTCTTCACGGACGAGCGTTTCCGTCAAAACGGACGCTTCCTTGCCCGCCGCGGGCATTTTCGCCAGAGTGCGCGCCGAGCAAAACACGCGGTATCCGACGCCGCCGACGTCCAAAATCAGAAAGCCGTCCCCCGTCGAATCGAGGATTCCCCTTAATTTCGCAATCATTTTTTCGCCAACTCCGCCAACAAATCCATTCGCGCCCGACTGACGCGCATGTAAGAATGACAAATCGCCATCGCCAAAGCGTCGGACGCGTCGGCTTTGACCTTTCCGACGCCGGGCAAAAGCGTGTGGACCATCATGTCGACCTGATCCTTGGTCGCGTGACCGACGCCGACGACGGCTTTTTTGATCTGGTTCGGCGTGTATTCCGCCACCGGTATCCCCGATTCGGCCGGACAGAGCAGGACGACGCCGCGCGCCTGTCCGAGCTTCAACGTCGACGTCGGGTTGACGTTGACGAACGTCTGTTCGACCGCGGCCTCGTCGGGCGAAAACTCCGTCAATACGGCGCGGAGCTTCGTATGCAGGTCGAGAAGCCTGTTCGCCAGCGACAAATCGCCCTTTTCGGGATTGATGACGCCCGCCGCGACAAGCGACAGACGCCCGTTCGCCGAATCGACAACGCCCCAGCCCGTATGAACCAGGCCGGGGTCGATGCCGATAATGCGGACTTTTCCGTTCAAAATCACTCTTCCAGCTGAGCCAGAATCTCGTCGGAAACGGAGATGTTCGACTCGACGCGCTGGACGTCGTCGTCGTCGTTCAGGGTTTCGACGAAATCAAAGAACTTCTTGGCGACGGCGACATCGGTGATTTCCGCCATAACAAGCGGTTTCCACGCGAAACGGCAAACGGTCGGCGTGCCGAATTTCGCTTCCATCGCTTCGCGGACCGCGCCCAGATCGTCGGGCTTGCAGGAAATGCGATGCGTTTCTTCGTCCGATTCGACGTCGTCGGCGCCGGCTTCGAGCGCGCCTTCGAACATGGCGTCGGCTTCCGCGGTCGCGGCCGGATATTCGATCAGACCGATTTTTTCGAAGTTGAACGAAACGGAACCGGTTTCACCCATCACGCAACCGGCCTTGCCGAAGATCGAACGGACGACGGGCGCCGTGCGGTTGCGGTTGTCGGTCAGCGCTTCGACGATCACGGCGACGTTGCCCGGACCGTATCCTTCGTAGCGGACTTCCTCGTAGTTCGCGTCGTCGCCGCCCGCACCCTTTTCGATGGCGCGCTTGATGTTGTCCTTCGGCATGTTTTCCGCGCGAGCCGCCTGGATCGCCGCGCGCAGACGCGGGTTGTAAGCCGGATCGGGCAGACCGCTCTTCGCGGCGACCGTGATTTCGCGGCCGAGCTTCGAGAAAATGCGGGCGCGGATCTTGTCCTGCGCGCCTTTGCGATGCATGATGTTTTTAAATTGTGAATGACCTGACATGACACTCCTCGGGTCTTTGTTAAACTAAAATCGTTTCGTTTTATCACTTTTTAAAACGAAGGTAAAGATTCCTCTAACCGTCCGCCGACCCGGACGGCGCAAATTTTTTGCGCCAACCCCGTTTTGTCGTCCGTTTCGACGAACGCGCCGCAAACGGTGACGTCGCCTTTGGCGGGCGTGTACTTGTCGCGGCGCATATTGGTAACGAAGCGGCGGATCGGCTCTTCCTTGTCCATGCCGATGACCGAATCGAAACAGCCGCACATCCCCGCGTCGGTCATGTACGCCGTGCCGCCGTTCAGGATTTGCGCGTCCGCCGTCGGGATATGCGTGTGCGTGCCGACGACGAAGCTGACTTTCCCGTCGCAGTAATGGCCGAGAGCCATCTTTTCGCTGGTCGCTTCGCCGTGAACGTCGATCAGATTCGCCTGCACGTCGATCCCCAGCCTGACCCGCTCCGTCCAATCGCGCGCGGTCAGGAACGGATTTTCGGTCATGTCCATAAACGTCCGCGCCTGCAGGTGCATCACGGCGACGGCGCGGCCGTCCTTGAGCCTGTAAAAACCGCATCCCGAACCGGGGGCGCCCGCCGGCAGGTTCGCCGGCCGCAACACGCGCGGTTCGACGTTCAGGAACGGATGGAAATCCGCCTGCGCAAAGCCGTGATTGCCGGTCGTGATCACGTCGGCGCCGGCTTCGAAAAGATCCCTGCACACGCCGCTTGTCAAACCGAATCCGTGTGCGGCGTTGTCGCCGTCGACGACGGTGAAGTCGACACGGTGGCGGCGGATGAAATCGGGCAGCATCTGCACGACGGCGCGGCGGCCGTCATGTCCGACGACATCACCCAGAAAAAGAATACGCATTATCGGAAAACCTCTATTGTTTCATGTTCCGTTACGACGACGTCCAGCCGTTCGTCGGAATCATCCGTCGGCACGGAGTCGATTTCCTGAACGGAAAAGGCCGTTCCGACGACCAGAATATCTTTGCTTTTGCGGCGCAGTTCGCGCACGGTGCGGTCGTAGTACCCGCCGCCGTAACCGAGCCTTCCGCCCTTTCTGTCAAAGGCGAGGAGCGGGAGCAAAAGCACCGACGGTTCAACCGTTTCCGCCGTTTCGTCGGGCTGTTCCGTTCCGTACGGTCCCGCCGTCAGCGCCGTTCCCGGCGTCCAGCGGCGAAAGACGAGAGCTTTGTCCCGCCCGACAACGACCGGCAGGCAAAGATCGCGACCGTCAGCGAACAGCCTGTTCATCGCCGGACGGAGGTCCAGCTCGTTTTTCAGCGGCCAGTATGCGGAAAGCACCGCTTTTTCAGGCAAATCAAACATTGACAGACGATCGGCGATTTCCGTCGCGCACGATTTGGCGGCGTCTCCGTTCAGACAGGCGCGCTTTTCGGCGGCCTCCGACCGGAGTCGGCGTTTCAAAAGAGTGTGGTCCATGCGTGAAAATCCCGACAGAAAACAAAGGAAGACTGCTTCGACCGTCAAAGTCGAACACGCTTCGCGTGGGCCGCATAGGTTAAGTGGGAACCGTAATATCGCCCCCGCTGAACTGACGCGTGGGAAAGCTCATTGGCCGAGCGACAGGGACAGCTCCCGTTCTGTATCACGTTGGCCCCGAGTACCTGCGGGGCTCCGACGAATCAAGAAGTCTTCCCGTTTATTATATTAGGCCGTTTCCATCGTTTCGGCAACTGCAGAAATGCGTTGCGTCACTTTTTCCATATCGGCCAGCGTTTGATTCAAATCGTCGGAAGACAACGCCTGTTCCGCGGCTTCCGTTTTTCCGCTTTCGATCTTGTCGGACAGTTCGGAACACAAGATCAGCGACCCGATGACCAGAGCCAACCCTTCGGGCAAAGGCCTGCTGGCGGACACGGCGGTAACGACCTGATCCAGACGGCCCGCCAGATCGCGCAGTTGATTTTCCTGCCCGTCGGCGCAGGAAACGGAGTATTTGCGTCCGCCGATTTGAAAAGACACCTCACTCATCGCCGTTATCCCCCTCGCCCTTCAAAATTTTCAGTTCCTCCAACGTCGCGTCAAGCCGTTCGGACGCTTCGGCGGCGATCCGCTTCAGCTCGTCGTAAGCCGCTTTTATCCCATCGCGTTCGACCGCGACGTTTTCGGCGAACTCCTCCGCCTGCCGTTTTTCGTTTTTCAGATCGGCGCATTGACGGCGCAACGCCTCGTTTTCCGATTTCAGGAAATCGCTTTCCTCGTCGCCGGAAGCCGGCGCTTCGCTCAAACGGCGCAATTCTGCTTCGGCCTTTTCGCGCGCGTCAATCAGCTCCGCCCGCTCGTTTTCCCAGCCGGCGCGGACCATCTTCATTTGCTCCCGTTCGCCGAGCAGCTGGTTTTTATCGGCGATCAAACGGTTGTGCGTATTGGTCAGATCCTCGATTTCGCGTCGCAAACGTTCCGTTTCGGCGGCGGCGGCCGACGTTTCGGAACAGCGCCGCTTCAACGCCTCGTTTTCGGATTCGAGTATCGCGTTTTTTTCCTGCAACGCCGATTTTTCCGACCGTTCGCGAGCGATCTGCGCCGTAGCGGATTCAAGCTTTTCCGCGGCTTGCGTCAATTGTTCCAGAACCGTCCGCATTTGTGTTTGCAAAGTCACCGTTCAATCTCCCTGACTGAAAGAATGTTGTTACGATAGCGGCAAACGTTTTCCGTTTCAACCGTTTCTTAACGCTTTTTTAACTTTTGAACACGACATCTCTGTTCAGCAGATAGGACAGCGCCGCCGTCGGCACGACCATCAAAGCGCCGGCAAAATACGCGTCCGGCACGCCGCACGCCAGCAACAGGCGTATCCCCGCAATGCCGACGACGATGAGAACGGCGTACACGGCAACGAAGCGAAAGAACAGCCGCTTGTCGAAGTTTTTGAACACGAAGCGTCCGAACGTGTTGAAATTGAAAACGATTCCGCAACAGTTGGCCAGCACGACGGCCGCGGGATACGGCAGACCGAAAAACAACAGCGACGCGTACACCGCATAATAAAAAAGAGTGTTGACGCCGCCGGCGATCAGGAACATCACGAAACGACGAGAGGGAATAAAACGTTCAATCTTCATCGACGGGCGCCCACATCACGTCTTCGATTCGCTTCGCCCCGGTCAGCAGCATGACCAGCCGGTCAATGCCGACGGCGATTCCGGCGGCGGGAGGCATCGCGGCGACGGCGGCGATAAAATCCTCGTCGACCGGATAACGTTCCCCGTAAAGCCGTTCCTTCAAATCCATGTCGCGGTCGAAACGTTCGCGCTGTTCGACGGCGTCGGTCAGTTCCGAAAAAGCGTTGCCGAGCTCGATGCCCGCGGCATAGACTTCAAAACGTTCCGCGAATCTGCCGTCCGACGGCTTGCGGCGTGACAAAGCGGCCATGCAGACCGGATAATCGTACAAAATCGTCGGGACTTTTTCGCCCAGATGCGGTTCAATCTTTTCAAAAGCGATGCGGAAATAAACGTCGTCCCACGAATCGCCGTCGTCCGTTTTGACGCCGATTCGTTCCGCCCGTTCGCGCAAAGGCGCCGGATCGGGCGAAAAGGACGGTTCGGCGGGCAAGGTATCCGTCAGCTCGATTCCGGCGAAGCGGCGGAAAGCTTCGACGACGCTGAGGCGTTCCCATTCGGCGAAAGGATCGCAGGTTTGCCCGTCCGGCCCCGTCAGAACGGGCGTTCCGACGGCTTCGGCGCACGCGCGGACAAGCGCCGCCGTGTCGTCCATCAGCGTCCGGTAATCTTCGCCCGCCCGATACCATTCGAGCATGATGAATTCCGGATGATGCGTTTTCGACCGTTCTTCGTTGCGGAACACGCGCGCCATCTGGAAAATGCGCGGCAATCCGGCCGCCAGCAGTTTTTTCATCGTAAATTCGGGCGACGTGTGCAGATACATCGTCCTGTCCGCCCGTCCGAACGGTTCGACAAGCTCCGTGCGGAACGCCTTCAGATGCGGCTCCAAACCGGGGGAAACCTGTAAAATCGGCGTTTCGACTTCCAAAAAATCGCGAGAAACAAAGAATGTCCTGACGGCTTCAATCGCTTTCGCCCGCTTTTTCAGAACGGGCAGGCGCGCGGCGTAATCGGCGGGATACCAGAACGGAATCTTGCTTTTCATAAAAAAATACTCCAAAAGGCAATCGGATACTCTTGCGAAAGAAATCGCAATCTGTTATCTTCGCATAAATCTTATTGTTTTCATTTTTATATACAAGGGAAAAAAACATGAAAATGCAGGCAAACCAGATCCGTCCGGGCTGGGTCATCGAATACAACGGCAAACCGTGCATCGTGATTGACTACGAACTGGTCATTCCGGGCAAAGGCAACGCGACCATTCAGGTCAAAATGCGCGACGTCGCGACGGGCGTGAAAACCGAACAGCGTTGGCGCACCGCCGACTTCGTCGAAAAACTGATGAGCGAAGACCGCGACTGCACCTATTTGTATTCGGACGGCACGGACCTGACGTTCATGATGACGGACACTTACGACCAGTTCACCGTTCCCGTGGAGCTGCTCGGCGACCGCGCCGCGTATCTGCAGGACAACATGGCCGTCGTCGTCCAGTTCATCGAAGACCGCCCCGTCAGCGTCGAACTGCCCGCGAAAGTCATTCAGACGGTCGTCGAAACCGAACCCGTCATCAAAGGACAGACCGTTTCGTCGTCGTACAAACCGGCCGTTCTGGACAACGGTCTGCGCATCGGCGTTCCGCCGTTCATCGGCACGGGCGACAAGATCGTCGTTTCGACGATCGACAACACGTACGTCGAACGCGCGAAATAATCTTAATTCGGACTAATTGAAGAAGGTTTCCCATGGCGAAAATATCCGGCAGACCGTCAAGCCCGAGCATGCGGCGTTCCACCGTGCGCAAGGCGATTGCGGAACACCGTTCGCAGGAACGGCAACGGCAAATTCAGGCCGACGCGGTAAAAGAAAACATTAAAAGCCATACCTTGGCGAAATTGCAGGAAAAGCGGCGCGCGCTCAAACAGAGCGAAATCGGAATCGAAGACGCCGCCCCCTACAAGCCGCGCACGACGTTCATGCGCCGCGACAGCGCGGACGAGTTTCGCCAATCCCGTCAGGAACGCTTCATTTCTTCGCTTTCGGCGAACCTGAACGTCATGATCCAGGCCGTTCAGCGCGCCGGTCGGGGATTGGTCCGCGACTTCGGCGAACTGGAAAACCTTCAGGTGTCGCAAAAAGGCGCCGCCGATTTCGCATCGACGGCCGACACGACGTCCGAACGCATTTTGCGCGAATATCTGCAAAAAGCGCGCCCCGATTACGGTTTCCTGCAGGAGGAAGGCGGCGAGATCAAGGGATCGGACACGTCGCACCGCTGGATCGTCGATCCGCTGGACGGAACGATGAACTTCCTTCACGCCGTTCCGCACTTTTCGATTTCTCTGGCTTTACAACAGGACAAAGAAATCATCGCCGGCGTCGTTTACAATCCGGTAACCTCCGACCTGTTCTATGCCGAAAAAGGCTTCGGCGCCTGGGCGATAACGTCGTCGGGCTCCGTTCGTCTTCACGTGTCGAACAGGACCCGTCTGAACGAATCCCTCGTCGTAACGGGCGTTCCGCATCTGGGACACGGACATCCCGACAGGTTCGTCCGTCAGCTGACGCCCTTCATGACCCGCGCGGGCGGCGTTCGCCGGATGGGATCCGCCGCTTTGGATCTGGCTTACGTCGCGGCGGGGCGCTTCGACTGTTATTGGGAGGAAGGCATCAAGTTGTGGGACATCGCGGCCGGCATGCTGCTGGTCCGCGAAGCCGGCGGCCGCCTGTGCACCATTGACGGCGATGAAAGCATGCCGGCTTTGATGGAAGGGACGTCGATCATCGCGACGAACGCCCTGCAATACGAAGTTTTTAAAAAGATTATTTCCGACGCGTCGAAACCTGTGGTATCCTAACGGTATTCGGATAAGGAGGCCGGCCATTTTTAAACGCTTTTTCATTCTTGTCGCACTTTCGGCCGTTTCGTTGACGGCAACGGATGTTTTTGCCCAAATCACTTTGGATTTGGACGTTTTGTCGGATATTCCGGACGCTCCGAAACCGAAGAAAAAAGAACGCAAAGTCCGTTTGGCCGCACCGAAACAGGACAAATCCGTCGCGAACAAAAAGAACGAAAGCGCGCGAAACGCCGCTGCGCAAAAAGCGGAAAAAAAGCCCCAGCCGCCCAAAAAGCAACCCGTTAAAGAACCGCCCTCCGGACGTTATCAGGTCAAAGAAACGAATCGTCCGGACGAGCACGATAAACTCAAGCCCCGCGCGAATCCCGTCCCCGTCGTCAAAGTTTTGAAGAGTTCCGCCACGGAACCGACGCCGGCGCAAACGGCTTCGGAACCGGAAATGTCCAAGCGGTTTTTGGAACAGCAGGCTCAACAGGAAAACGCCTCCGCGACGGAAGCCGTCGCCGTTATCGAAACGGGACCTGCCTCGGTTGAAACGGCCGTATCGGCGCCGGTCGCGACGGAACAGCCCGTCGTCGTCAAAACGATCGTTCGCCGCTCCGTCTTCCCCGTTGACGAAAAGCTCGGCCGCAAAGGGCGTTCTCTGTTGCTTTCCAGAGAAATCCCGCAGGATTCGGCGACCGCAAAAGCGATAGAACGCGGTCAGTTGTTGTTCGATATCTTCCTGTTCGAAGACAGATCTTCCGATCTGACGGACGAAATGAAACTGGAGCTCATAGCGATAGCGGACGAAATGCGGAAAAAGCCGAAACGCCGTTTGTTACTGCTGTCCTACAGCGGATCGACGGCCCCCGAACGCGGACGCGAACGCCCGTTGTCGTTGCGCCGCGCGCTGACGGTCCGTTCGGCGCTGACACGATTGGGCGTCAAAAGTCTGCGTATCGAATTGCGCTCGCACGGTTTGAAAGGCGCCGGCGAAAAACTGCCGAACCGCGTCGATATTTTATTTGACGATTAACCTTCTTCTTTAACAAGGAGCGTTTTAATGAATCTGCCGCGCCGTTACGTTGTCAGAATGCTGTTCTTTTTGTTTCTGGTCGGCGGAGCCTGCGTCCTGCTGTATCCCGTTTTGCAAAAAACGTTTATGACGAATCCGGTTTTAAACGGATTGATCGCTTTCGTTTTGTTTATCGGGATTATTCTGAATTTCCGTTCCGTTTTGGTTTTAAACAAGGAAATCCGCTGGATCACGAACGAAACGCTTCCGCTGGACGACGCGTCCGTCGCGCCGTTGCGCCTGTTGTCGCCGTTAGCGTTGATTTTAAAAAACAACCGTGCGAAAGGCAACGCCGTCATTTCGCCGACCATCGCGCGTTCCGTCCTTGATTCCGTCGGGATGCGGTTGGAAGAAACCCGCGACATTTCCCGCTATCTGATCGGTTTGTCGACTTTTCTGGGACTGTTGGGCACGTTTTGGGGATTGATGAGCACGGTCGGCGCCGTCGGCGACGTCATTTCCTCGCTGAACGTTTCCGGCGAATCGGCGACGGACGCATTCAACACGATCAAAGACGGTCTGCAGGCGCCGATGTCCGGCATGGGAACGGCGTTTTCCTCTTCGCTGATCGGATTGGCGGGCGCGTTGATCATGGGATTTCTGGATTTGCAGGCCGGCGGCGCGCAAAACCATTTTTACAACGGGCTTGACGAACATTTGGTCGCGTTGACCCGCTACGCTTCGGGAATCGGATCGTCGGACGATTCCGTGACTTCGAACGCCGCTTACACGAACGCGCTGTTGGAACAACTGGTCGAAAGTCTGGCCGATATCCGCCGCCAGATGCAAAAAGACGCGGACGCCGCGAACGAAAACGCGCAAAACGAAACGGAGCTTCTCCGTTTCGCGAGCAGAATCGACCGCACGCTGTCGCAGATCGACAAAGGCGCCGACACACGGCAGGAAACTCTTTTGCGCGAATTGCGCGACTCTTTCCGCGTGCTGACGCGAACCGTGTCGGGAACGGACGAACGTTAACATGTCGCGCTTCAGAAAACAGAACGAATATAATTTCTGGCCGAGCTTTGTCGATGCTCTGTCGAACCTTTTGATCGTCGTTTTGTTCTTTTTGATGATTTTCGTTTTGGCGCACTTTTTCCTCGGCCAAAACCTGAACGACAAAAATTCGGAAATCGTCTTTCTGTCCGGCAGGCTGAAAAGCCTGTCCGACGAATTGTCCACCGAACGCGCCGCCAGCCGGTCGCTGTCCGAACAGCTGGAAGCGTCGAAAAAGGAATACGCCGATTCGATTCTGCGGATAGCCGCGTTGAAAGAAGATATCCGCACTCTGGAAGAGCAAAAAGCGTCGTTGGAAAAAGGCTTGTCCGCCGAAAAGAAAATCTCTTCCGACGCACAGGCGCGCGCCGCGATGCTGGCAAAAAAAACGGAACAAATGACCGAAGAGTTGAAAAAACTGACGGCCACCTTGGGTGAAGCGGAAAAAAGAGCGGCGGAACAAAACGCGCAGATTGTCGATCTGGGCAGACGGCTGAACCGCGCTCTGGCTCAAAAAGCGTCGGAACTGACGGCATACCGTTCTGAATTTTTCGGCACGTTGCGTAAAATCATTCAGGATCGCGCCGATTTCCGCATCGAAGGCGACCGCTTCGTTTTTCAATCGGAACTGTTTTTCAAAAGCGGATCGGCCGAACTGGAAAAACAAGGGCAGAAACAACTGGATCTTCTGGCGCAGGCCCTCAAAGAGCTGGACAGGAAGATTCCCAAAAAGATCCGTTGGATCCTTCGTGTTGACGGTCATACGGACAACATTCCCATCCATACGGAAAAGTACGCGTCGAACTGGCATTTGTCGTCCGATCGCGCGGTCGCCGTCGTCCAATATCTGTTGGGGAAAGGCGTTCCGGCGAAAAGACTGGCCGCCGCCGGATTCGGACCGAACCACCCCGTCGCAAAAGGAAACTCGCCTGAAGCGCGCAAAAAAAACCGTCGCATCGAGTTCAAACTGACGGAAAGCTGATTCTTTTTTGCGTTTTTTGCATAAATCGCTTGAAAAACGCGGGACGTTAGAGTATAGAAATAACCACTTGTTTGATTATCGGAGCTAAAAACAATGAAAAAAGGCATTCATCCGGACTACCACGAAATCACCGTGGTGATGACCGACGGAACCGAATTCAAAACGCGTTCGACCATGGGTAAAGAAGGCGATGTCGTCCGTTTGGATATCGATCCGCTGACCCATCCCGCGTGGACCGGTGTTTATCGTATGATCGACACGGGCGGACAGTTGGCGAAGTTTAAGAAACGTTTTGCCGGCTTTACCGCGAACAAATAATAATTCGGACAAAAACAACGGCTTGAAAAATAAGCCGTTGTTTTTTTATTGCACGTTTTTCCGGCCGTGTTTATGATTTAAAGAGTCTGAAAGGATACGGATTGTGGTCGGAAGCATCAACTACGAAGTTTACATCAATCAGAACGGCGCATGGGATATTGTCGGCCGATATCCCGCCAATCGATCCGAAGCGGCGATCGAAGAAGCCAAACGACTGGAATTCATGCACCGGAAACCGACAAAAGTCGTTTGCGAAACCTACGACGAAGAAACGCAACTTTTCCATGAAAAACTGATTTACATCAGCCGCTTCGAAAAACCGTCGGAACCGCGGGGAATATCCGCGCAAACAGTATACGGCGGGGGCTTTTCCGGCGCGAAAAAACAATCCTCGCCTCCGAAGAAAAAAGAAAAAGAGACCCAATCCTTTACAAGCGAGCTCTTCACGCTTCTTTCCCTGTTGTTTTTATCTTTGATGTTGGCCGCTGTCGCGTCCTGGTTTTTGATGAAAGGTTTGATGAAGGTAACCTTCCTTTCACAAATACCTTATTCGCAATACACCATCGCGATTCTCATCTTTGTTTTCATCTTTATCTTTTTGGCATGGAAGACGTCCGCCAATCTGGTCGACTGGGACATCCTGCTCGGAGAAAAAAAGAAAAAGTCTCCTCCGGCGAAGGGCGGGAATAGCGAATCCGCCGGATCAAACGTTTCCGCCATTCTTGATCGGGAACGGCGGGCGGAACAGCGGCGCAGATTCCTGTCGGGGTCTTCATTCTTTTCGCGGCTTTTGCGGCATCTGTTCGATTTCTTCGACAGCGTAAACGGACGCAAAACCATGTCCGAACGATTGATAGAGGAAGAAAAGAAAAAGAATCCGCAGACTGCGGAAACGGAAGCACAACCGCCCGAACCGACGGAAGAAATCGATTACGGCGACTCCGACCCCAAAGAAACGGAACAACCGGAAAAGGCGGAAGAAAAAGAAGAGAAAAAAGAGGAAGAAAACAAACCCGACGACGATTCGCCCCTTCCCGAACGGTTGTCGCGTTGCAATTTGAGCCTTCTGTCGTTTCTTTCAACGGTTCTGCAGCAATTAAAGCAACAAAACATTCTGATAAACAGCTACGTCTGTTTCGGATTGGAACTGATTCTTTCCGGCGCCATCGAAAACATCGCGCAAAATGAAAACTTATCCGACGACGACCGTTTTATGCTGCTGAAGGCGCAAATGGAAGTGTTGGGCCGGAACAAAGAGGTCGCGAGGCTTTTCTTCAGCAAATTGAACGAATACGCGCTTGAACCGAACTATCTGGCGATGATCGAAGGCGGAACCAGAGCTTTCGCCTTGTTCAAAGAAGATCCCCATTCGGAACAGTTGTCGGCTTTGGTGTATAAACTGATGCAGAAATGGATCGATCCGAATAAAAAAAGCGACGCGCCCGGAGTCGTAACGGTTATGTTCACCGATATCGTCGGATCGACGTCCATGACGGAAACCATCGGGGACAAAATGGCGCAGGAGATCATTCGCCGCCATAACGTAATCGTTCGCAAAGCTTTGGAAAACAACAACGGCGTGGAAATCAAGCATACGGGCGACGGCATCATGGCGTCGTTCGCATGGGCGACGAACGCGCTGGACGCGGCCATTTTCATTCAAAAGACCATCGCCCGTTACAACCGCGAACAACCAACGATGCCGTTTCATCTGCGCATCGGATTGAACACCGGCGAACCGATCGTCGAAAACAACGACTTATACGGTCTGACGGTCCAGAAAGCCGCCCGCATTTGCGCCGAAGCCGCGGAAGATCAAATCCTTGTCGCGTCCGTCCTCAAAGAGCTGTCCGCCGGAAAGAATTACAACTTTATCGACATGGGGTCGTTTACCCTTAAAGGCATTTCCGAACCGCAACAACTTTATTCCGTCGTTTGGAAACAGCAGAAAAGCGAATCGTCCCCCGTGCCGCCGCCGGCGAAAGAACCGCAGTCTTTGGATCAGGTCTTGCCCGAATTTTGAAAAGGGAGTGAACCTTGGCCTTTTTATCGTTTATCCTGACCTTCTTGACGTTTTTGATCGGCGTTTGGCTGTATTTCCTGCCCGTCCGGATAGCGCGCGTGCGCGACATCCCTTCGAAACAGCGGATCTGGGTGTTTTGGCTGACGGTGTTCGGTTTCCTCGGAATCACGTGGTTGCTGGCGTTCATCATGGCTTGCTCCCCTTATCCCGCCCAAAAGGACGAAAGCGGAAACACTTTGGAAGTGACCATCAAACAAAGCCGCGCCGACCAGTTGGTCAAACTTTCCGAACTGAAGAAAGACGGCTTTCTGACCGAAGAAGAGTTTGAAAAGGAAAAGGCCCTGCTGATGTAAGCGGACGGCTTGAACAATCAAAAAAAACGTGTTATACTGACTTTAAGTTTTCACAGAAGGAGGAAAACGCCATGTCCGTATCCGTAGAACTGACAGCGACGCAGGTCAAAGCTTTCGGCAAAAAAACGTCGGACATTTACGACGAAAAGCTGACGAACGCGCGCGACATCGGTAAAATTTCCGTCAACAAAGCCCGTTTGAACGTCGTTTCGACCTTAGCCAAAGGCGAAACGGAAGACTGGTATTCTTTCGACGTCATGTCCCAGCGCGGATCCATTAAGCTCCGCGGCGTCAACGTGTCCGAAATGCAGAAGGAACAGGAAGACAAAAAGAAGAAAATCTCGCTGAACGACGTTGACGAAGCCGCCGAAAAAACCGAAGACATTCTGCGCGGGAAAAAATTGCGAATCGAGATTTACACCAAACAGGGCAACCGCGAAACGCTCGTCGCCACGAACGACAAGTCGAAAAGAAAAGAAAATCTGGCGTTCGAACAAATGGTCAACGGCGAATTCAAAACAGGGAAAGGTCGGTACTACATTCACGTAACCGGCGAAGACGGCAAACCCGTCAAAGAAGATACGCTTTACACACTGCAGGTCCAACTGGGCGATAAATACACGCAGGACTACACGACGGAAGAAATGTCCGTCAATTACGCCGACCTGACCGAAAAACAGGTCAAAGAAAAAATCAAAGAGGAACGGGGCGAATCGGTTTCGGCGAACTCGCAACTCAGCGGAAAGTCGTTGATGGCGTCGTCGGCCACGTCGATTTTGTCGGCGGGATACACTTATA
>DGGW01000061.1:0-9360 GCA_002393065.1 Alphaproteobacteria bacterium UBA3864
TGTCCGTCAACGGTCTTTTTTATCCCGATCGACAGGAAAGCCCATTTGAACCGGATTGACGACATCCGAAAATTCGTTGATCGTTTCTTTCAGTCGTTGCGTCCAGGTCGGCGTCTGAACAATTCTGTTCAACAGAATGTCGATGATGAAAGCAAAACAGTAAAACCGTTCCGCCGTGTCCAGTTCGGGAAAAGCGTTCGCTTTTTTGATTTTGAACGGATATTTCCTGTTCCAGATGCGGGAATGATGCGCGCACGAATTACGCAAAACGGACAAGGCGTGAAACCAGGACTGCAAAATGGATTCCTCTATGCCGAATTTTTCCGCCACGGCTTTTCTGTAAGGACGTTTCAGGTTTTCATAAATTCGGGAAACGCATCCGAACGGCAGAATTTCAAAAACGATCCACGCCGGAGGGATTTCGGGAGCGGAATACGTTTGATAATAATGCTCCAGGCTCGGAGAGGTTTTCTGCTGTTCGATCTGTTTTCGGATTTCTTCAAGCATGGACGCTTGCGTGTTGCGTTTATTCTTATCGTGAAAACAATCCGGATTTTCCAACCAGAACGCGCCGCATTTTTCGGACAGGCAATTCACGATCACGGTTCTGAACGCGACTTCGATCCGTTCCAGAGCGTCCATGGATAAAAGACGCAACCGGCGGTCAAACGAATAAAGCCGCAAAATCTTTTCAAACGAAACCGACTTTTTGAAAGAGTGGCGTTCGTCTTGGAACGGCAACATATAAACGGACAAGCGATAATAGGATATGAAATCCAAATAATGTTCGGCACGCTTCGGATCGTCGATAATCATTCCCCGTTCGGAAAGCAGACGGATTATTTCTTTGTTGGATAAAGGCGGCTTGTCAAACGGAATGCCGGACGGATTGTTTTTCATAGATTTTTTCCAAAAAAAGACTCGGGGTGGTGCGCATTGTTAAGAGGCGTCCCGAGTGTTGTTATGAATTATATAACCGATTCCGATGAAAAAATCAATGGTCTTTTTGAACCGGGCTAAAATCATATGGTATTGAACCGTTATCTGTAATATGTATTCAGCGTATTCAAAACGACTTCCGCCATTTCTTTGATCACGGGAATTGTAACTGAATTCCCGAACAATTTATATCGTTGGGTATCGGAAACTTCATCCAGGAAAGAAAAGGTATCTGTTCCGCCGTCCTTGTCAACGAAAGCGTAATTGACAAAGCCTTGAAGTTTTCCCCATTCCGTAGGAATGTAGCCTTTTTTTTATTTAGGATAAATCGTCTTCTCTTTCTTCATCTATTATAGAAGAAAAGTAAATGCCTAGAGCACTATCTTTGACGGATTCATCTTTTAAAACTTTAATAATATCATTATCTAAATTAAAGTTTTTCGGAAAATCTTGTTTTGGAAGCTGATCTGAGTTTAATGCAAAAATGTATTGAGCATTTAATTCATTAGATTTTTCTCTTGCCAATTCAATAGCTTTTGCACGTTGTCGAGAGTCAACCGGGTCATATAGTGTACTATCATGTATTAAGAAATCGATCCCAGTAGGAATATTTTTTCTAAACATTTCAAGTAACATCAAATCATAACAAAAAATATCCATTCGCGTTAGACCTTCACTTGATATTCCGCGATCAATTTTAAAATTATAATTTTTATCTTTATTCAGTTCAATAACCAATGATCCAACTTTATCATTATCTTCAAGAGAACTGTTATACAAATTCATTGAATTTTCTTTAAAAAGTATAATTTCTTTTCTTAGGCTTTGATTTAGAATAATATCCTTTTCTATTGTGGTTGAAAGGGCGTCTCTTGTCTTTTTTAAGTCACAAAGAAGACTTCTAGCTTGTTGCCAATCTTCTAATTCTTTTTTTAAGCTTTCAAGTTCGGATACATATTTTGTTTTACCATCTTGCAGTTTTGAGTATTCGCTTAAAGCTCCATGAGATTTCAAAATACTCATTTTAACAGATCGTTCAGAAGATTTTTCTCTTATACGCTGTTCGTTCATTTCAATTTCATTTTCAATTTCTTGAATCTCAGAACTTAAGAAATTTTTTCGTTTGTTTACAATTTCCTTATGAAATTTTATTGTTGCATCTAATGTTTGACAAATGTTATCTGGGAAAATAATTTTTGATTCTTCGTAAACAGATTTTATTAAGTCAATGTTTTCATTGATATCTTCTTTTTTAGTGCTTTCTAAATATTCGTTTAATTTCTTCTTTAAGAAAATATTATTATTGACTATCCTTTGAATTTCATATGTTAAATTATCTGCTTCTTTTTGAACATTTTCATATTCAGGTAGAACATTAAAATTGTCTATATCTTTTTCAAGTTTTTCTATAATTGAAGTAAGAGAAGCTATTTTAGAAACAATTTTTCCAGAAGATCCTACTTTTTCTTTAAGATATGAAATGATCTTGTTTTTATGTTTTATTTTATCCTCAGTATCAGACAAATCTAAGCTATGTTTCCACAATAAATTTAATGCAAATGCGTTACGAACTTTTGTTTGAGTCGCATTTTCATTTGAAAATGCTTTAAATGGATTTTGATATGCATCTTTCTTTCTTATAAAGAAGCTTATAACTGAGCGGAAAGAAAGATAGCGTTCTTCTGTAATATTAAAATAAGCTTTTCCTAAAAAATCTTTCCATTCTTCTATGGTGATATATAACGATTTCTCTTTATCTTCTCTAATATCAAAAGGAATATTTTTACTGGTCGTATGAATATATATTTTATTCGGATCAGCAATAAAACGGGTTGCTTCACATCTAAAAGAAGAAACTTCTAAATCGAGCGTAAAAGACCAGTCATTTAACTCCGGTGCATTTAATTTGCTTTTTCTATCAAATTTTGAACCTAAACAAAAATCAATGATTTCAATTATCGTCGTTTTCCCAACAGCATTACAAGAATTTTTAGCACTAGAGCTAACAGTTCGTTCTGCAATAATCAGATTCAATCCTTGCTTAAAATCAATAGGTTTAAACGATGCCTTATTGGCGGATAATTTATAAAGCATTTTTCCCCCGCGAAATCTTTCCGTCTTTATATGATATTGCTCCGATGATATATAAGAAATCTAAAGAGAGAATAAAAAACTCAAAAGAGTTAATTTCTTTTTTTGTTTTTACTTTTTCCCATAAAGCAGATATCGAAAGAGGAAGGGAAAGAGTCTGCAATAAAATCGCTCCTATTCCGAGAAGTGATTTTTCTGTATGTATAATTTTTGTTGGTAAGATCATTTTTTAAAAATCTCACAAATATGAAAAAAATAACTAATGATAACATTGCCTGCAGCTTGGCGAGAAAAAGAATTATTATGTCCAGCATTTATTTTATCCATCAATGCATCGTATAAATCATCTCCTTGATAGATTAAGCACAATTCGTTATAGAGTTTTTTAATTTGGTATAGAACCTTTTCAGAGAAAACGACATTCACCTGATTGTTAAGAAACTCATGAACTAAATTGGCTTGGGATAATCCCATTTTAAGTAAATTCTTTTTCTCATCCGACAGGTTGTTTTTTTCTATTTTTTGTATTACTTCAATTATCTGAAAATTATTCGTTATTTCTGTTAATGTCGGTTGTTGAACTAAAGTATTGCATAAACTATCTAATTCCGAGAAACCAATATTTGCGGTTTCTTCCATAAGACGCCTTTGTCCCCATTCTTCGTGTTCAGCTTTCATTTTCAACAATTTCTTTGCAGGATAATCTTGAGGAAATTTATCGATTTCTTTGTGGCATGTTGGACAAAGCAATATTAAGTTTTCATATTCATCTTTTTTTGAGGGATCAAATCCATCAAGAGCTATTTCATTAAACCGTGGTGCTTTTTGATCATTTCCGAAAGGATATATATGTGCAATTTCTCCAATATTCTGGGAAGTGCCCGTTTCGGACGAAATAAAAACATTTACTCTGCACTTAGAACAGCATCCTCTGGCTTTTCCATAGAGCAGTTTTACTGTTTTGTCTGAATAGCTTCGAGCATTAACCATTTCGATACAGTCCTGACTTCTTCATATAGCGAGCCTAATCTACTTCTAACATTGAGACAAGAGCTTTTCAAAAATACGTCATTCGTTGATTGTTAAAATATTTTTTGTGGCTAAAGCTACATATTGAAAAAATCATTATATCGCTTCTCTAAATAATCCCGATTAGGAATAAACCGATTTGGTAGTCTGATTTTTGAATTATTCCGCTCAAGGAAAAGGCGTGAAAATTCAGGATCATTTGCTTTTTCTTTCTCAAATTTTCTAGAAACAACGAACGTGAAGTCCGGAGAAATTGAGAAAATTCCATCATCATATGCTTTATGATAGAGGACGCTCATACATAAGCCGTTATGCGGATTTGTTCTTAAGTCAACTTCATCAGCCCATCCTAAAATATGTGCCGCTTCTAGTAATGACGTAACGGATAAATTTGAAATACAGCATTTGTTTTCATAAGAAGATAAAACCATTTTTCTGAAAAAAGACTGATTTACGCGTTGCTTGATTATTGTTTCGCGGTCTTCTCCTTTTGGAAAACTAATTTTTTCTATATCTTCAATATGGTTTCGTTCCTTATATAAGGTCAGAAGCTTTTCTGATTCAAAAGCCAATTCATCCCAATTTTTTGAAAACTCTTCCCAAATTTGTTGATCTAATGCGCTTGTGTTAGTTAATCCAGTTACTCCTCTTGCTTTTAGTTCTGGATCAAAAGCACCGAAATTTCCAAGTTTCATAGCTACGGCTGATGGCGTTCTTCCAATCAATTTTGCTACTTCAATAACTTTAGGATTTGTTTTTACACATTGAGCAAAAGGAATTTTGCAATAGAGGTTGAAAGCTAATATTTCTTCGTCTCTTGACCATTTTTTTCTTTCGTTCATTTTGCTAAATCCTTTTAGAGAATACATCTAAAACTCTAACAACGTTTCTCAATTTTACAAGGTTTATATCGCCGAAGGATTAAAAAATTTCGCTGTTTTCGTTCCGGACGAGGGACAGCGAACGGAAATTCATTCCGTCCGCCGTTCCGTTGATATGCCCCTGTTCAGTTGCCGTAATACGTCGCCACCAAATTGTGAATCTCCGTTCGGAGATCGTGAAGTTCCCGGCAAACACGCTGTAAATCCCGCAAAGTTTTTTTCTTCAAGGGATTGCTTTTTTATCAGCGTCGTGTTCAAAGCGCGGACGGCTTGATTGGTGTTGACGCCGACCTTTCGCGCTTGTTCTTCCAACTTTGTCAGCAACAGGATTTCGTCATAATGCGGGATTTTCATCTGATGAATCTCCCGCAAGAATGAACAACCGGATTAGGCGGGACGGACATTGTTTTTCGGCGACAAGCGCGTCCCAAATTTCTTTTTCTATTCTGAACGATTTACGCAACATTGGCATTTTTAGCCTCGCAATAAAGTCGTTCAAGCGTGTGTGACGGAAGAAATTTTACAGCTGTTTGAGGGCGATTTCAAGGGCGGATCGGAGGGTGATTTTTGCCTTTTCCGTGGCACGGAAAGGCTATCCTGCAAAGAATCGCCCTCTTATGGAATCAATGCCTTAAACACCGCCGAAAAACAGGCTTTTCGGACAAGCGGGGCGGTCTTTTCGGGAACGCTCCGCTTGTTTTCAGGTATTATATTTCCATCAGCTTCGCGATCTTTTCGCTGACGGCATCGGCGGCAGCGATCACCGGTTTTAAGGACAAGTGCGTGTAGCGGTGCGTGATCGAATTGATGCTGTGTCCCAACAATCCGGCGATGATGTTGTCCGAATATCCCATTTCAGCCGCCATCGTCGCAAAGCTGTGCCGCAACGCGTGCGGACAAAACTCGTCCTGTCCGACCGCCGCTTTGACGTTCTTCGCAAAGAAGCCGATCAACATCGATTTGCGCGGCATTCCGAAGACGTAATCCGCCGTCCTCCGTTCATATAAAGCCGATAAAAATCGCTTTGCCCCAGAGCCGAACGGTCTGTCCTGCGGTCCGGTTTTCGTGTCGGGAAAGTGAAAAATCTGCTTGTCAAAATCGACATAGCTCCACTTCAACGTAACGATTTCCCCTTTGCGGCAACCGGTCAGAGCCAACAGTTTCGTCATATCGGAAACGATCGGATCAAAGCATCGGGAAAGACATTCTTTCAGCTTCACATATCCCGCTTCGTCGATGAAAGACACCCTTTTCGGCGTGGCGATCGTTTGCAGCCGGTCGCACGGATTGACCTCGACAAGCTCTCCGACGATGGCAAATTCGAACATCGCGTGCAAAGTCTTCCGGACGATGTTCGCGCACGAAACGTATTTGTGTCCGTCCTGCTTTTTGTAATTGCGGTGCATAAATTCGCCTTCGATCATCGAGTTGTAGAACTGCTGAACGTCGTATCGTTTCAGTTCTTTGACATACCGTTTGCCCAAAGCGGGAACGATCTGATAAAAGATCGACTGCTCGTATCGCCGATAAGTGTTGAGTTTGACGCGCGGTTTGCGGTCGGCAAGAAACATCTGCGCCAGATCGGCAACGGTTATTTCCTTTCTCTTTTCCGTCTTTTCGGTTTGAGGGTCGTTTCCCTGCACGACGGAAGCCAGAATCTTTCTGGCTTCTTCGCGGGCTTGTGTCGGCGTGATTTGCGTCGTCTTGGCGATCGTCAGCTTCTTTTGCTTGCCGTAAGCGTTCCGATACATAACGATGTAGCTGGAAGACGTCTTTCCGACACGCACGGCAAAACCTTTTAAGGAATCGTCGAAATAAGTTGTTTCTTTGCCGTTGTAAACAAGAGCGGACAAGTTTGTTTTATTGATATTCATATCGTTTTCCTTTCGCGTTTGCGGTAACACCGCGGTAACAGAATGAAGAAAAACTCCGTAACGCACGGAGCCTTCCGGAAGACGTCTTCTAAGGAAACGAAAACAAATTATCCGAATAAAATCAATATGTTGTTAAAAACAAACATTACTCGGCGAACACTATCGTCAACCGGTAAAATCCGCCTCGTTCAGAACTCCCCGAACCGCCTTTTAAGGCGGTTTTTTCAACACGTCATATTTTGACGGATATGAAGCGTATAAGGATAAAAAAACAAAAACAGGGGAAGATGATGAAACTCATTAAAGATAATTTCGACTTGTTTTGCGGCGGCATAGCGTCCGTCATAGCTTTGCTGATCACGATCGTGAAATTCTGTTATTCCCGGCAGGGAATTTCCGAACTGTTGAATTTCTTACAGGAATTTTCGGGACTTTTCGTTTCCGTTCTGGTCTTTTTTGTCGCCGCGAAAAGTATTTTGCGGCAATTAAAACGCCGTGAAACGTTCGATTCCGTTTTGAAAGAGGAATTGGATTTATGGGCGGAAAGAAACGCCCCGTTGATTACGCAGGACGGAAAGTATCAGAAATCCGAAGAAGAAAGCAAGAACTGTTATTATATGCTCTCCGATCACGATCATATTTTCGACGTCGGCGATGATTTCAGCGATCAGAAAGCGCAACGCGGCCGTTTCGTCGAACTGCCCGAAAGCTATACCAAAGAAAACAAGCTCGTCTTTTATCTGAACAGAGGAATGTTCATTGACAGGGCGAAAGCGAACGGAACGGAAGCGAGCGACGAAATAAATATTCTGAAGCATCGCGTCGCTAACTGTATCAGCGCCAAGTTCGGCAAAGACACTTTTGAAGCCAGCGGAGGATTCTGCAACAGGGATCAGATGCTGATCAAGGTTCGGATCAAGCGCGACCTGCTTGATCCCAAAGACGCGCGCACCATTGTAAAATTGCTTGACTATGTAATGATTTTATATCTGGCGGCGGCGTAACTTTAACTTTCTGACAAGGAGGAAGAAAATGGGAACAAAATGCAGATATTGCGGCAGTTCGTCTTATGGCGGCTATTGTTCACACAGTCCGCATAAAAAGCATGAACATATTGAAGATGAAAAGCATTGCGAATTTTGCGGCAGCTCGGCTTACGGAGGGAACTGTTCGCACAGTCCGACCGGAAAACACCGTCACGGTCACGGCGCAAACAAGTGTATCTGGTGCGGTTCCACGTCAACCGGCGGAAGCTGTCCTCACAGCCCGACCGGAAAGCACGAAAAGTAACTGCTATCATACCGCCCGCTTTTTACAGGCGGGCGGAAAGAAAAATTGATTTCCGCCATCGGAATCATGAAAAAAGAAAGCGGGGGAAAATCCCCCGCTCCCGATATTAAATAAGCCCGAACAACAGATCCGAATACGTCGGGAACGGCCAGTATTCCCGCGCCGTCAGCCGTTCGGCGTCGTCGCAGGCGGCGCGTAAGTCCGCCATTTTGCCGAGGATATTGTCCCGCACGGCGTACGATTTTTCGAAAACGTCCTCTATCGCTTCAACGGCGCCGACGGCTTTTTCAAGCTCCAGCGCGGCGCGGTCGCCCCGTTCCGTCAGGTCGGACAGTTTTTCGATCGTTTCCTTTTCGAACGACGAAACCGCTTTCGGACAGACGGATTGTTTGACGCACGCCGTTTCGGCCAGCTTTTCCGTGTATTTTTCAATCGCGGGCAGGATTTCGCGACGAGCCATTTCGATCATCGTGTTCGCTTCGATCAAAACCGTCTTCACATAGTTTTCCAGCATGATCTCGCAGCGGGAAGTCAGTTCTTCGCGGCTGAAAACCTTTTGTTTGACGAGCATGGAGATGTTCTTTTCGTCAAGCGAGCGCGGCATGCAGTCCGGCGTCGTTTTCAGATTTGAAAGCCCGCGCTTTTCGGTCGCTTCCCTGATCCACGCGTCGTCGTATCCGTTGCCGTTGAACAGGATTCGTTTGTGTTCCCCGACGGCTTTTTTCAGCAAAGTCTTCAGCGCCGCCGCGAAATCGTCCGCTTTTTCCAGAACATCGGCGTATTCCGACAAGACTTCGGCGACGGCCGCGTTCAGCATGATATTGGCGCAAGCGATGCTGTTCGACGAACCGACCATGCGGAATTCGAATTTGTTTCCCGTGAAAGCGAACGGCGACGTACGGTTCCGGTCCGTCGTATCGCGCAGGAATTTCGGTAAAGCCGGAACGCCGAACATCATTTCCGTTTTTTTGACGCCGCCGAAGGACGTGTCGTTTTCAATCGCATCCAAAACGCCGGTCAGCTCTTCGCCCAGGAAGACGGAAACGATGGCGGGAGGAGCTTCGTTCGCTCCCAAGCGATGGTCGTTGCCCGCCGTGGCGACGGAGGACCTCAACAGATCCTGATAGGTGTCGACGGCTTGGATGATCGCGCACAAAAAGACCAGAAAGCGCGCGTTTTCAGCCGGCGTTTCCCCCGGCGTCAGCAGGTTTTCGCCGTCGTTCGTCGCCAAAGACCAGTTGTTGTGCTTGCCGCTG
>DGGW01000061.1:9396-24060 GCA_002393065.1 Alphaproteobacteria bacterium UBA3864
TGCCGCTGCCGTTGACGCCGGCGAACGGTTTTTCGTGCAGCAGACAGACGAGTCCGTGCCTCAACGCGACTTTTTGCATCAGTTCCATCGTCAGCTGGTTGTGGTCCGTCGCGATGTTCGCCGTCGCATAGATCGGCGCCATTTCGTGTTGTGAAGGCGCGACTTCGTTGTGTTCCGTTTTGGCCAGAATGCCGGCTTTCCACAATTCGACGTTCAGATCCGTCATAAATTCGGCGACGCGCGGCTTGATCGTTCCGAAGTAATGGTCGTCAAGCTCCTGCCCCTTCGGCGGTTTCGCGCCGAACAGCGTGCGTCCCGTGAACACGAGGTCTTTGCGTTTGCCGAAAAGTTCCTTGTCGATCAGAAAGTATTCCTGTTCCGGACCGGCGCAGGGAACGACACGTTTCGTCGTTTTATCGCCGAACAGCCGCAAGATCCGCAACGCTTGCGCGTTCAGCGCCTCCATCGACCGCAAAAGCGGCGTTTTCTTGTCCAAAACGGCACCGTCGTAAGAGCAGAACGCCGTCGGGATGCACAGCGTTTTGCCTTTGATGAACGCGAAAGACGTCGGGTCCCACGCCGTATAGCCGCGCGCTTCGAACGTGGCGCGCAGACCGCCCGACGGGAAGGACGACGCGTCGGGTTCGCCGTGGATCAGCTCCTTACCTGAAAAATCCATGATGATTCCGCCGTCCGGCGACGGGGAAATAAAGCTGTCGTGCTTTTCCGCCGTCAGCCCCGTCATCGGTTGGAACCAATGCGTGAAATGCGTCGCGCCCTTTGAAATCGCCCAGTTTTTCATGGCGTTGGCAACGGGATTCGCCACGGAAATATCCAACGGCGCCCCTTCGTCGATCGTTTTTTTCAGGGAACGGTAGATATTCGCGTCCAGCATCGCTTTCATCACGCGTTCGTTAAACACCATACTGCCGAAAATTTCAGGTATGCTTTCCATTTTTTTCTCCATAAAAAAAGGCGTTTCGAAGGAAAAATCCCTCGAGACGCCTTTGTCTCAACGCGACGAGTATTATCCCGTCAAAAAAAGATTGCAAGTCTTTTTTCACCGGTGGTATAAATAAAGCCGTGGACAATGGCGTTCATTCGTCGGAAAGACAAGTCTTTCCGCGAATGGACGTTTTTTTTATGAGGAAAAAATGCTTCAAAAGGAAGGTCAGGTCAGGATACCCTCGGGATGCGCCATCGCGGCCGTCATTTCCAAAACGGGGGAGAAGATCGGCGGCGAAAAGATCGTTGCCGGCATACGGACGATGCACGAACGGTCGAACGGTCTGGGCGGCGGCTTCGCCGGATACGGCATTTACCCCGATTACAAGGATTTTTACGCCCTTCACGTTTTTTACGACGACAACGGCGCGCGGACGGATTGCGAAAACGCGTTGAAAGACCTGTTCGAAATCGTCAAAGCCGAAAACATACCGACGCGTAAAAACCCCGCCATCAAAGACGCGCCCCTGATCTGGCGCTATTTCGTCGCGCCCCTGCCGTCGCGCGTCGCGGCCATGCAGATCGACGAACGCGAATTCGTCGCCCGCGCCGTTACGCGGATCAATTCGACGTTCCGCGGCGCTTACATTTTTTCCAGCGGAAAAAACACCGGCACGTTCAAAGCCGTCGGCTTTCCCGAGGAAGTCGCGGATTTCTACCGTTTGGAGGACTACGCCGGCTACTCCTGGACGGCGCACGGCCGCTATCCGACGAACACGCCGGGATGGTGGGGCGGCGCGCATCCGTTTTCCCTGCTGGACTGGTCCGTCGTTCACAACGGCGAAATATCGTCCTACGACACGAACCGCCGCTTTATCGAAATGTTCGGTTACAAGTGCCACCTGAAAACGGATACGGAAGTCATCACGTACATTTTCGACTACCTCGTCCGGCGGCAAGGGATGACGTTGCGCGAAGCCTCCTCCGTCGTCGCCGCACCGTTCTGGACGACCATCGCAAGAAAACCGGAAGAGGAACAACGGGAACTGACCTACATCCGCAATATGTTTTCCGGCCTGCTGATCACGGGGCCTTTTTCCATCGTTCTGGGCTTTTCTGGCGGGCTTCTGGCTTTGAACGACCGGTTGAAACTGCGATCGATGGTCGTCGCGGAAAAAGGGAACACAACGTATATCGCCAGCGAAGAAGCCGCCATCCGCGCCATGGAACCGGACCTTGATTCGATCCGTTCCCCGATGGGCGGCGAACCAGTTATCGTAACGGTGAACAAAGGAGTCCTTGAAGATGGGAATTGACTTTATTTCCGCCGAATTCGACGTCGTCCGCGACGACGCGCGCTGCACGCGCTGCCGCGTCTGCGAAAAACAATGCGCGAACGGCGTTCACGCTTACGATGAAAAGAATCGCCGGATGACCGCCGACGAAACGAAATGCGTCAACTGTCAGCGGTGCGTGGCGTTCTGTCCGACGCGGGCGATAAAGATCGTCCGCAATCCGAACACGTTCCGCGACAACGCGAACTGGACGGCGTCCGTTGTCAACGAAATCTACAAACAGGCGTCGAAACCGGGCGTCCTGCTTTCGTCGATGGGAGCGCCGAAAAACCTGCCCGTTTATTTCGACAGGATCCTGATCAACGCGTCGCAGGTAACGAACCCGCCGATAGATCCTTTGCGCGAGCCGATGGAAACGCGCGTCTTTCTGGGGAAAAAGCCCGAAAAGATCCGCCGCCGCCCCGACGGACGGCTGGATTGCGCGCTTGAACCGCAACTGGAACTGGCTCTGCCGATTCTGTTTTCAGGCATGAGCTACGGTTCCGTCAGCTACAACGTCCACAAAGCCCTCGCGACGGCGGCGCGGGAAACCGGCACGCTTTACAACACCGGCGAAGGCGGTCTGCACAAAGACTTTTACGCTTACGGCGCGAACACGATCGTTCAGGTCGCTTCCGGCCGGTTCGGCGTCCACAAGGATTATCTGGAAGCGGGCGCCGCCATCGAAATCAAGATGGGGCAAGGCGCAAAACCGGGAATCGGCGGCCATCTGACGGGCGCCAAAGTTTCCGGCGACGTTTCCGCGACGCGCATGATCCCCGAAGGGTCCGACGCCATTTCTCCGGCGCCGCATCACGATATCTATTCAATTGAAGACCTGCGCCAGCTCGTCTATTCGCTCAAGGAAGCGACCGCTTACAAAAAGCCCGTCATCGTCAAAGTCGCCGCCGTCCATAATATCGCCGCCATCGCCAGCGGCATCGCCCGAAGCGGCGCGGATATCATCGCCATCGACGGATACCGCGGCGGAACGGGCGCCGCGCCGACGCGGATCCGCGACAACGTGGGCATCCCGATAGAATTGGCGCTGGCCGCGGTCGATCAACGTCTGCGCGACGAAGGGATCCGCAACAATGTTTCCCTGATCGTTTCGGGCAGTATCCGGACGGCGGCGGACGTCGTCAAAGCCGTTGCTCTGGGCGCGGACGCCTGCGCGATCGGAACGGCGGCCCTGTTGGCGATGGGATGCCGTCTTTGCCGTTCCTGCCACACGGGAAAATGCAACTGGGGCATCGCGACGCAGGATCCCGCCCTCGTCGCACGCCTGAATCCCGACATCGCCGCGCGGCGCCTGATCAACCTGCTGACGGCGTGGAACCGCGAAATCAAGGAATTGATGGGCGGCATGGGAATCAATTCCATCGAAGCGTTGCGCGGGAACCGTTTGATGCTCCGCGGCGTCGGACTGAACGAAAAAGAACTGGAAATTCTGGGCATCGCCCATGCGGGAGAGTAATTCATGAAAATTGACGCCTCACTTTACACTCATCGCGCTTTGAACGATTTGTTGCGCTCGCGCACGGACGAAACAAGCGTTGAAAATTGTCTGGGCCTGCGGTTCATCGGGTCGGGCCTGTCGCACGGGACGGTGCTGATCGACGGCGTTCCGGGGAACGCGCTGGGCGCGTATCTGGACGGCGCGAAGATCATCGTCAACGGAAACGCGCAGGACGCCGTCGGCGACACGATGAACAAAGGTGAAATCATTATCCGCGGCAACGTCGGCGACGCGGCGGGATACGCGATGCGCGGCGGCGAAATCTATGTCGAAAAGAACGCCGGATACCGCGTCGGGATCCACATGAAAGCCTATAAAAACAACCGCCCCGCTTTGATCATCGGCGGACGCGCCGGCAGTTTTCTGGGCGAATATCAGGCCGGCGGCTTCATCATCGTTCTCGGGTTGAACGACGACGGGATGCCGATCGTCGGCAATTTCCCCTGTACGGGAATGCACGGCGGAAAAATGTTCCTTCGTTCCGACTGCCGCGACGTCTTTTTCCCCGAACAGGTAACCGCCCGTCCGGCCGGCGCGGAGGATATGGCCGAAATCAAGCCGTATCTTGAAAAATTCTGCGACGCGTTCCATTATAACCCGTCCTTTATCGAAAACGCGCCGTTCACGGTCGTTACGCCGGACACGCAAAACCCTTACAAACAAATGTATGTCGCCAATTAAAGAGGTCTTTGATGAAATACACGGTGGAAGACGTTAAAAACTATATTCGGGAAGAGGACGTGAAATTCATCCGTCTGGCTTTTTGCGACGTTTACGGCACGCAAAAAAACATTTCCGTCATGCCCGACGAAATCGACAGGGCGTTTACGACGGGCATCGCTTTCGACGCTTCCGCCATCAAAGGATTCGGCGACGAAGCGCGGTCGGACCTTTTCCTTTGCCCCGATCCGTCGACGCTGGCCGTTTTTCCGTGGCGGCCGGAACACGGACGCGTCGTCAGGATGTTTTGTTCGATAAAGCGGCCTGACGGAACGGTATTTGAAAACGACACCCGTTCTCTGCTGAAAAGAGCGGTCGCGTCGGCGGCCGAAAAAGGCGTTTCCTTTTATTTCGGCGCCGAAATGGAGTTTTATTTGTTTTTGCTCGACGAAAACGGGGAACCGACGAAGATCCCGTACGACAACGCGGGATATATGGATATCGCGCCGAAAGACAAAGGCGAAAACGTCCGCCGCGAAATCTGTCTGGCGCTGGAACAAATGGGGTTCCGGCCGGAAGCGTCCCATCACGAAGAGGGCCCCGGCCAAAACGAAATAGATTTTCGCTATTCCGACCCGCTGGGCGCGGCCGACGACGCCATCACCTTCCGCAGTGCCGTCAGGACGATCGCCGCCCGAAACGGTCTGTTCGCCGATTTTTCGCCGAAGCCCCTGCGCGACAAGCCCGGAAACGGCCTTCACATCAACTTCTCCGCCAAACTGGCCGACGGAACGGACGTGACGACTTATGCCGCCGCGGGCGTTCTGGACAAAGTCGCCGACATGACACTGTTCCTCAATCCGGTCGAAAATTCCTACGCGCGATTCGGAAAAAACAAAGCGCCGCTTCATATCGCATGGTCGGAACAAAACCGGTCGCCGCTGATCCGGATACCCGCCGCCGCCGGAGAATACCGCCGCGCCGAACTCCGTTCACCCGATTCCGAATCGAATCCTTATATGGCTTTTGCTTTGATGATTTTTGCCGGACTGGACGGCATAGAACGGAAAAAACCTCTGCCCGCCCCTGCCGATTTCAACTTTTTCACCGCGCCGCAGGAAACGCTGGACCGGTTCCGCACTTTGCCCCGCTCGCTTGCCGAAGCGCGGCAAAAAGCGCAGTCGTCAGAATTTATCAAAACCTGTCTGCCGCTTTCCCTGACGGACGCCTATCTGCTTTAACGGATAACAGATGCCGATGGAACGCGTTTATTCCGTGCTGATTGTTTCCGCGAATCCCAAATTCGCGGAACAGTTCCGCACGACGATGAATCCCGTTTCTTTCTCTCCCGTCGACATCGTTTCGAACGCGGCGGCCGCCGAACGGTTGTTGCTGGACAAGGCTTTCGAACTTGTCATCGTCGATACGCCTTTACCGGATACGTTCGGTGACGATTTCGCCGCCGATTCGTGCCGGAAAACACCGGCGGCGGTCGCTTTATGCGTCGACGCCGCTCTTTATGAAGAAATTTTCGACAAGGTTTGTCCTTCGGGCGTTTTTGTTCTGAAAAAACCGTTGTCGAGGGAATCGGTCGAACAGGCTTGCGATTGGATGTGCGCGACCAGCGAACGGCTGCGGACAAACCGGAAAAAGAACATCAGCCTGAACGAAAAAATGGAAGAGATCCGTCTGGTCAATCGCGCGAAATGGGTGTTGATCGACAAATTCGCGATGTCCGAAAGCGAAGCCCACCGCTTCATCGAAAAACAAGCGATGAATTTGGGAATCACAAAAAAGGAAATGGCCGAAAAAGTCATTTCCTCTTATGCCTGAAAAACGTCGGTTTCGGTTATTTTTTTTCGACTTTTTCGAATTCTTCCTTGCCGACGCCGCAGATCGGGCAAACGTAATCGTCCGGCAGTTCTTCGAACGGGATCTCTCCGTCGTATTCGTAGTTGCAGATCTTGCAAACGTAGACGTATTCTTTCTTCTCTTCCATTTTCTTTTCCTCCTTGTTTAACGAAACGGCGCTCATTTTGTCTTTCCAGTTGTCGCGGTAATCGGTATAGGAAAGCGCTTTTCCGTCGCCGTTTTCAGCTTCTTCGACATCGCAGAAATAAAGGACGTGCGTGGACAGCTCCTTCGATTCCGTCACGCGGCAGCGCAACCGCGCGGCGGCTTTCTTCAAAACGGGCAGACCGCCCATCAAATCGTGCGGCGTGTCCGCCCACTTGTCCGCCGTCCGCGCCGATTGGAACCCGAAACGGGCGATAACGGCCGGATCGGCGTCGACGGGCAGAACGGAAAGCGTGAATTCCCCGTTTTCGCCGATACGCTGACACGTCAGCGACGTTTTCGACGAGCAAAGCACCAACGTGCACGGCGACACGGTCGTCTGCATCACGGCGTCCACCACGCATCCGCCGAAGCCGTCGCCGTTTTTCACGCCGACGACGTACAACCCGTAAGTCAGTTTCAGTAAAGCCTGCATATCTGTCATGAAACGATTCTACCTTTTCCAAAAAATAAAAACAAGACGGTCAATCGACGATGCGCCGTTTGACCGCCGAACTTAAACGAATCAGCACGTCGGCACCGACGCCCGTGCCGGAATCGACGGCCAGATCGTCCGGCGTATACGTCCCGTCGAACAAAACGACTTCGTCGCCTTCGCGGATTTTGCCGTCCGCCGCCGTCGCATCGACGGGCAGATAGTTCGTCGCCGGTTCGCCCAAAACGGGCAAACGCACGCCGTCGAAAACGACGAAACACCCTTCGCGGTGAACGATGCCGTCGCACGCGCCCGTCAAAAGCGTCGCGACGAGAGTGTCCCGTTCCAACCGGACGGCGCCGCCGTATCCGATCGCCGCTCCCGCCGGAAAACGGCAAAGGCGTCCGACTTTCGCCGTCAGACGGACGGGAATCTCGCCCGTATACAGCGCCGCGCCGACGCGGATCATATCAAAATGGTATTCTTTGCCCAACGCCATGCCGTAAGAGGCGGCAAGGCTCCTTTTCCCCGCGTACGGCAACGCTTTAAAACGATTCAATTGTTCCAAATTTTTAGAACTGTTTTTATCTTCGGCGTCGGACAAGTGCCCGAGAACCAGAGAAACGCTTTGCCGGACGGGATAACCGCAAGGGATCCCCGCCAAACCGAAACCGACGTCAAACCGGACGGCTATGTTTTCCTCTTCCGGAAAGCGTTCAAGCGCGGAAACCGTCGAATAAACGGGCATCAGTCCGGCGTTCTTATACGTTTCCGGCGTTTCGCCCTCCGCAAAGGAATCCAGAACGAAAACGCGCCCTTTCGTCAGCGGACGGACGCACTTTCCTTCGTCGAAACGGTTGACGAAATACGTCCGGCATCCGTTTTGCTCCAGCGCGGGAACGACGGAGCCGATTCCGATCCCGTAAGCGTCGGCTTTGACAACGGCGGCGACTTCGGCCGTCGTTTCACGACACAGGCGCCGGTAATTCCGCCCGATCGCCGCCGTTGAAATGCTCAAAACGGTCAAGATCGGCGTCCTTAAAAGCCCAAACGGAGTTTCAGCATGACCGCGTCGGTCTTGTAATCGATATCGGCGTTTTTACGCTTTGCGGAACCGACGGATTTCGTATGGCGGTATTCCAAACCGACGTTGACGACGGCGAAACCGTATTCCAGACCGACCATTCCTTGCGCCAACGGCGTCGATTTATTGAAAACGGAACCGTATCCGATGCCGGCGCCGCCGTACAGCCCGATCAGAGGAACGCGCGCGTAACCGTTCAGCATCGCGCCGTAAGCCTTCATGTGATCGTCCGCCCTTTTCGCGGCGGCGCGGGAATAGAACGCTTCAAGTTCCGCGCGCAGCGGCAAGACCGCGAAATCATGACCGAAAGCGGCGGTATACAAATTCGTGTCTTTATATTTCTGTTTGGTGATCGCCGTTTTAATGTCGGACGAATTGCTGATGTATCCGTATCCGGCGGAAATATAAGATCCGGCCTGCGCCGCCGTCGTCGAAAGCGTCAGGACCGCCAACGCCGTCAAAACCTTTTTCATTGAAAGCTCCCCCTAAAAAAATAAAGCCGTTACCAGTAAACAGGAAGACGGCTTTTTTTTCAAGAGGTATTCAGGTTACAGTCCCAGCACGTCGCGCATACCGTAAAGACCGTCCGGTTGTTCCGCCGCCCAAACCGCGGCGCGCACGGCGCCGTTTGCGAACACGGCGCGGGAAGACGCCTTGTGCGTCAATTCGATTCGTTCGCCGTCGCCGGCAAAGACGACTGTATGGTCGCCGACGACGTCGCCGCCGCGCAACACGGCGAAACCGATGTCGCCCGCGGGACGGACGCCCGTTTTGCCATGCCGGCCGTAAACGGCTTTGTCGGACAGGGCGACGCCGCGCCCCTTCGCCGCCGCTTCGCCGAGAGCCAGCGCCGTCCCCGACGGGGCGTCGACCTTGTTCCGATGGTGCATTTCGACGATTTCCGCATCATACGTCGGGTCGAGGACGCTTGCCGCCCGTTCGACCAAGGCCGTCAGCAGCGTCACGCCGACACTCATATTTGGGGCGAAAACGATTTTCGCCTTTTGCGCCGATTTTTTCAGTTCGTCCTTTTGCCCGTCCGACAATCCTGTCGTTCCGACGACGAGGACTTTGCCCGTTTCGGCGGCGGCGCGCGCGTTTTCAACGGACGCTTCGGGCGCGGTGAAGTCAAGCACGGCGTCCGCAACGGCGAACAGGTCGCGCGGATCGCCAAAGACTTTTCCCGTTCCGAACGGCTTTCCGATCAGGTCGGAGCCCGCCCGTTCCGTGCCGCCGGCGATTTCGTATCCCGCCTTTTCGACGGCTTCGGCGAGCATTTTGCCCATGCGGCCGCCGCATCCCGCGATCCCGAATCTCATGCCTTGTCCTCCGGCGCGCCGAAAACCGCCCGCATCATAAAGTCGGTGACGTTGCGCGAAAATCCGGCGGGATCCCTGATCGGTTCGCCTTCGATGATCTTCGCTTCGTCGAACAGAATCCGGATCATCATCTTGTTCGTTTCGGACGTGTCGCCCTGTTCCACTTTTTCGGCCAGCTTCCGGATCAACGGATGGCGCGGGTTCAAATCGAAGTAGTGCGTCGACGCGTACAGAACCGGCTGGTTGTGTTGCCGCATCAGGCGTTCCAGATGGATCGACACTTCGCCGTCGCCGGCGGACAGCGCGGCGGGGCTTTTCGTCAGCCGTTCGGTCGAACGGACTTCCTTGACTTCGTCGCCGACGATTTCCTTGGCGAAAGCGGTCAGCGCCTTCATCGCGTCGTCGGACGCCTTTTCGGTATCGGCCGTTTCGATCAGCGGAAAGTTCGCCAGATCAAACGCGCCCGCCTGAACGGACTTGATCGTCTTTTCCTTATATTGCGTCAGGTTTTGCGGCCAGAATTCGTCGATCGGATCGCTCAACAGCAAAACCTCCAGCCCGCGCGCGGCGTATCCTTCCAACTGCGGATTGTTGCGCAGAATGTTGAGGTCGTCGCCCGTGATATAGTAAATGCTCTTCTGGCCGGCCTTCATGCGCGACACGTATTCGGCAAGCGTCGTCATCTCCTCGCCGGCCGTCGAATGGAAACGGCACAGGTCCGCGATGTCTTCGCGGTTCGACGCGTCCTCGATCAGGCCTTCCTTCAAAACGGTGCCGAACGCGTCGATGAATTTCAGATAGTTTTCCTTGTCTTCGGATTTCTTCTTCAGCTCGCCCAGGATGCGGCGCACGATGCCTGTCTTGATTTTCGCCAAGACGGGCGTGTTCTGCAGCATTTCGCGGCTGACGTTCAGCGGCAGCTCCTTCGTGTCGATGACGCCCTGCACGAAACGCATATAGTTCGGCAGAAGTTCCGCCTTGTCCGTGATGAACACGCGGTTGACGTACAGGTTCAGCTTCGCGTTGCGGTCGGGTTGGAAGATGTCGTAAGGCGTGCGGGACGGGACGAACAGCAAAGCGTCGTATTCGATCGTGCCTTCCGCCCTGTAATGCAGGACGTCCCACGGCGCGTCGAAAGCGCCGGTCAGCGAACGGTAGAAGTCGCCGTATTCCTTTTCGGTCACGTCGGCTTTGTTGCGCGTCCAGATCGCGGCGGCGCGGTTGATGTTTTCCGTTTCGCCGAGGTAGTGCATGACGACGGGGAAGGAGATGTGGTCGGAAAACTGCCGGACGATCTGCCGCACGTCGCCGGCTTCGGCGTAATGCGCGCAGTCGGGTTTCAGGTACAGCTTGACGGACGTTCCGCGCGGCACGTCGTCGGCTTCGTCGACGGCGAAACTGCCGTGTCCCTCGCTCGTCCAGATCCAGCCCTGCGTTTCGCCGGCCTTGCGGGAACGGACTTCGACCTTTTCGGCGACCATAAAAGCGGAATAGAACCCGACGCCGAACTGTCCGATGATCGTCGCGTCCTTTTGCTTGTCGCCGGTCAGGTTGTTCAGGAATTCCGCCGAACCGGATTTGCCGATGCTGCCCAGATCCTTGATGAGGTCTTCGCGGTTCATGCCGATTCCGTTGTCGGCGATCGTCAGCGTGCGCGCGTCCTTGTCGGGCGTGATGTCGATTTTGAATTCGCCGCCCTCTTTCGTCATGTCGGGGTGCATGATCGCGGCGTAGCGGAGCTTGTCGCAGGCGTCCGACGCGTTCGACACCAATTCGCGCAGGAAAATGTCCGTGTTGGAATAAAGCGCGTTGACGACGATGTCCAAAACTTTGCCGACTTCGGCTTGAAACTGCATTTTTTCTTCGGCCATGAATAATCCTCCTTGTATCCGAACGACGTTTTACTTATGGTTGAAAAAAGAAAATTTCAAGTCCCGCGCGGAAGAAAATATCATGTCTTCGTTGATAACGGCGATTTTAGGCCCGACAAACACGGGCAAAACGTATCTGGCCATCGAAAGGATGCTGACGTTCCCCTCGGGAATGATCGGCTTTCCGTTGCGTCTGCTCGCCCGCGAAAACTACGACAAGATCGTGCGGCTCAAGGGCGCGGGGAGCGTCGCCCTCATCACCGGCGAAGAGAAAATCATGCCGGAAAACCCGAAATACTTCGTCTGCACCGTCGAATCGATGCCGGTCGAACGCCCCGTCGCCTTTCTGGCCGTCGACGAGATCCAGACCGCCGCCGATCCCGAACGCGGCCACATCTTCACCGACCGCCTGCTCCGCGCGCGGGGAACGGAGGAAACGCTGTTTTTAGGCTCGGAAACGATCCGCCCGCTGTTGAAAAGCCTGTTGCCCGAATGCGTGATCGAAACGCGGCCGCGGTTTTCAAAGCTGACGTACGCGGGCGTCAAGAAAATCACCCGCCTGCCCGCCCGTTCCGCCGTCATCGCCTTTTCCCTGCAGGACGTTTACGCGCTCGCGGAGCTGATCCGCCGGCAAAAGGGCGGCGCGGCGATCGTTACGGGCGCGTTGAGCCCGCGGACGAGAAACGCGCAGGTCGACCTGTTCCAATCGGGCGACGTCGATTACATCGTCGCGACCGACGCGATCGGCATGGGGCTGAACATGGACATCGCGCACGTCTGCTTCACGGCTTTGCGCAAGTTCGACGGCCGGAAAATGCGGGCGTTGAGCGCGGCGGAGCTGGCGCAAATTGCGGGACGCGCGGGACGGTACAGGACGGACGGCACGTTCGGCGCCGCCGCGGAAGCGAGCGCTTTGACGCAGGACGTCATCGACCGGATCGAGGAACACCGCTTCGAACCGCTGACGGGATTGTTCTGGCGCAATCCGGACGTGAACACGGCAAGCGCGGACGCTTTGCTTTATTCATTGCGGAAAAAGCCCGACCGCGCCGGTCTGATCGGCGCGCGGAAGGCCGACGACCAGCTCGTTTTGGAAGAACTGCTCGCCGATCGGAAGATCGCCGAAACGCTTTCGACGCGCGATCGAGTCGCCCTGCTGTGGGAAATCTGCAAGATCCCGGACTTCAGAAAAGTGACGCCGCAGGATCATGCGCGCTTGCTCGGACAGCTTTACCGTTATATACTGAACGACGGCCGGCTGCCGCAGGACTGGTTCGCGAAACAGGTTCAAAATCTGGACAATACGAACGGCGATATCGACGTCATCACGGGACGTATTGCAGGAATCAGAATTTGGACGTATATTGCTCAACGCAAAAACTGGATCGACCGGTCGGCGGAATGGCAGGAACGGACGGGACGGGTCGAAGATTCCCTTTCGGATGCGCTGCATCAGAAACTGACCCGGCGGTTTGTGGACAAACGGACTTCTATTTTGGTTAAAGGCATGAAGACACAAGTTGAATTGGTTACGGAAATCGGCGAAGACGGACAAGTCACCGTCGAAGGACAGAACATCGGCGAAATGGAAGGACTGCGTTTCCGTCCGCTGACCGGCGCGGGCAAGTACGCCGACCGCGTTTTGATCAACGCCGCCGAAAAAGCGCTTTCCGCCGAATTTCAGGCGCGCGCGAACGCGATTTGCGCTTGTTCCGACGACGAACTGACGTTGGAAAACGACGCGGCCGTGCGCTGGAAAGGGCAGACGCTCGGCAAGATCGTCAAAGGGCGCGACGCGCTCCACCCCGCGTTCCGATTGGAGGCTTACGAAACGCTGGACGGCGCGGTGACCGACAAGGTCAAAGCGAAAGTGTCCGCGTGGCTGGACGTTTACCTGACCGCGAAGATCGCGCCGCTGTTCAACGCCTTGCGCGTTTTTGACGAGGAAAACGCCACCGGAACGGCGCGCGGGATTTTGTGGCAGGTCGTCGAACACGTCGGCACGATGCCGCGTTCTTACGTCGCCGACATGGCCAAAAATCTGACCGACACCGACAAAAAAGTGCTGGCGAAAAGCGGTCTGCGCCTCGGATACGACTTTTTGTTCTTCCCGATGCTGTTGAAACCGGCGGCGCAGAGGATCTGCGCGATTTTGTGGAAGATCTGGAACGAAAAAGCGAACGACGGCGCCGGATTCGCGATCGACGGCAAGATGTCTTTCGCGACCGAAAAAGGCGTGCCGCGCGCGCTGTATCTGGCGCAGGGATATGCGACGGCGGGAACACGGGCGATCCGCGTTGACGTGATGGAACGCCTGACCGCCAAATTGCGGGAAATCACCCGCGCTGACAAAGGCAAGCCGCAATTATTGCCGCCCGAATTGCTGTCTTTGGCGGGGCTGAAGCGCGACGAAGCGGACGAAGTCTTCGGTTTTCTGGGCTTTTCCCTGATTCGGGAAAAACAGACCGTCGGGACCGGCGAAGAAGCCAAAGAAACGGAAACGCTCATGATCCGGCCGAAAAACAAAAAGCACGCGGCGAAAAAAGAATCGCCCGCCCCCGTCAACGCCGATTCGCCGTTCGCGGCTCTGGCGGCTTTGCGGAAATAAGGTCGTGCGAATCGACAAATGGCTGTACTGCGCCCGTTTCGCGAAAACGCGCTCGGTCGCGCAGGAACTGATCGAAGGCGGACACGTCGCCGTCAACGGCGACAAAGCCCTGAAATGCAGTCGGGACGTCAAAATCGGCGACGAGCTGGTGATTTTGCGCGGAACGACACGGTTTTTCGTCCGCGTCGCGGGCTTTTCCGAAAAACGCGTCGGCGCGCCGGTCGCGCAAACGCTTTACGAACAGGTCAGAGAACCTGAAAACCTTGCCCCGCCACCGAAAAGAGCGTTCGAACTCCGCGACGCCGGCGCCGGCCGCCCGACCAAGCGCGACCGGCGGGAAATCAGCCGCCTGAAGGGGAAATTCTGAAAAACCGATGATCCGTCAACCGGAAGAACAGGACAACGAAGACCTTTTTATTCCGCCCACGGAAGGAATAAAATACGCGGGGTCGAAATTAAAGATCATCCCTTTCATTTTACGGGCCGTCAGCGATTTAAAAGGCGTCAGAAGCGTTCTGGACGGATTCACGGGTTCGACGCGGGTCGCGCAGGCGTTCGCACAGCTCGGTTACGACACGACGGCCAACGACGTCGCCGTATGGTCGGAAGTCTTTGCGAACTGTTATCTGAAATCCGAACAAAGCGACGGATATTATCAGGAAATCCTTGACGAACTGAACGCGTTGAAAGGATACGACGGCTGGTTCACGGAAAATTACGGCGGCAGGCCCGATGATTCGAAAAAGCCGTTCCAGATCCGCAACACGCGAAAACTGGACGCCATCCGGAACGAAATCGAAAAATACAACCTACCGTTCGTCGACAAATGCGTC